>CAMAWN010000032.1 GCA_945861865.1 Candidatus Kuenenia stuttgartensis
TGGCCGTAGCAGTACAGGTTGCAGACCGGCAGCAGGTCGGTCATCAGCATTTGCAGGCAACTGACGTTGTCCTCGCCCCAGTTGTCGCCGTCGCTGAATTGGAAGATGTAGATGTTCCAATCGTCCGTCGGGAAGTCCCGCTCGATGACTTGCTTGGCGACCGTGTACGCCGAACTGATCCGCGTTCCGCCGCTTTCGTGGGTGTGATAGAAGGTGTTTTCATCGACCTCTTTGGCGATCGCGTCGTGAATGACGTAACGGACCTGCACGCCGTCGTATTGGCTCTGTAACCAAGTGTCGATCCAGAACGATTCCGTCCGAACGATTTCCTTCTGCTCCTGCGTCATCGAGCCGGAGACATCCATCATGTAAATGATCGCCGCGTTGGCTTGCGGATCGGAAATCGTCTTCCAGCTTCGGTAGAGTTGATCTTCTTTCATCGGCACGATCTTCGGCTTGGCGATGTCGTAGTCGTTCGAGGCGATGCTGCGTTTGAGTGCCTGCTTGTAGGTCCGCTTGAAATGCCGTAACGACTGCGGGCCGGTTTGCCGGATGCTGCTGTATTTGTCCTTCTGCGTTTTGAGCGAGTCGTGACCTTTCGGCTGAATGTTCGGCAATTCCAATTCCTGAGCCAACATCTTGGCCAACTCTTCGATCGAGACCTCGACATCGCGCGTGTGTCCGCTCCCCGGCTCGCTGCCGGCCTGACCTTCGCCGTCGCCTTGATCACCGCCGCTGCCAATCGGCTGCCCGACCTCCCCTTCGCCCTGAGCGACTCCGCCCGAACCCTTCTGACCGTGGCGGAAGTGTGGGATGTCGATATTCGGCACCGGGATCGTCACCAGCCGCCGCCCCTGCCGCCCGGTCATCTCGCCGTGCGTGATGTACCGTCGCAGGTCTTTGCGAACTCGTCCTTTGACGATCTCTTTGAATCGCTGCACGTCTCGGTCGATGGCTCTTGTCATAAGATGCCCTGAATTGCACGAACACAATGTCGTGAGTTTGGCGATGACTTACTCACTCTTCGAATCCCCGCGTGCAAAGATGCTGGCCACGTATTGCAGCACGTCGGTCGCCGACTCTTCGTTGTAGCCGAAGTTGCGGATGAGGCGGCTTTTGACGATGTCGATCTTTTCTTGCGTGTCTTTGTCGATGACGTTCGACACGAGGCTCGTCAGCTTGATCGTGTCTTTTTGGTCCTCGAAGAGTTTCATCTCCAGCGCCTTTTGCAGGCGTTCGTTGGTCTTGTAGTCGAACTTCTTGCCGTCGAGGGCCAAGGCTCCGATGTAGTTCATGATCTCCCGACGAAAATCGTCTTTGCGAGTTTCCGGGATGTCGATCCGCTCTTCGATCGAGCGCATCAGTCGTTCGTCCGGTTGTTCCTCTTCGCCGGTGAATTTGTTCTTCACCTTTTCTCGTTGCGTGTAGGCTTTGACGTTGTCGATGTAGTTGGAACTGAGCCGCATCAGCGCGTCTTCGTCGGCGGCGATCGCGCGTTGGACTTCGTTCTTGACGACGTCGGTGTACTCGTCGCGCACAACGGAAATCAGTTGGCGATAACGCTCGCGGACTTCCTCCGCACCGACCAGCGAGTGATGTTTGAGGCCACCTTCCAACTCCTTCATGACCATGAACGGGTTGAGGCTGGTCGCCGACGGATTGACGACCAGGGCGTTGCTGATTTTGTCCTGGACGTAGCGCGGGCTGATGCCGTGCAGGCCCTCGGCTTTGGCTTCGCGGCGGAGTTGCACGATGTTGTCGGTCGTGAAACCGGGGAGCGTCTTGCCGTTGTAGAGCTTCATCTTCTGCAAGAGGCTCAGGCCGTGATGCTTCGGCTCTTCCAGTCGCGTGAGCACCGCCCACATGGCGGCGGTTTCGAGCGTGTGCGGGGCGATGTGTTTGCCTCGGACACGCTTCTCGTTGTAGTCCTTCGTGTAGATTTTGATTTCGTCATTGAGCGTTGTGACATACGGCACGTCGATTTTGATCGTGCGGTCGCGCAGAGCTTCCATGAACTCGTTGGACTGGAGCTTGCGGTATTCCGGCTCGTTGGTGTGGCCGATGATGACCGTGTCGATGTCGGTCTGAGCAAACTTCTTCGGCTTGATCTTGTGCTCTTGCGACGCACCGAGCAGGTCGTAGAGGAACGCGACGTCGAGCTTCAGGACTTCGATGAACTCGATCATGCCGCGATTGGAGACGTTGAACTCGCCGTCGAAGTTGAACGCGCGCGGATCGGACTCGCTGCCGAACTCGGCGATCTTGCGGTAATTGATGTCGCCGGTCAGTTCGGTGCTGTCCTGGTTCTTCTCATCCTTCGGCTGAAACGTGCCGATGCCGATGCGGTCTTGCTCGGAGAGGAAGATGCGTTTGACGACAACGTCCTCGACCACCTTGGTCCAGTCACCGTTGTATTGCATCTGTCGCTCGCGGAATTCGTAGCGGCACAGCGGGCACAGCTCTCCCGTGAATTCCAGCGGGTATTCGTGCTCTCCAACCTTGGCCTTGCGGTTCGTATCGACGAACTGCCGCACCGAATCGCGCTGAGCGTCCGGCACGAGCTGCAACGGCGACTCGTGCATCGGGCACCAGGTGATGCTGCCGTCGGATTCTTTCCAGCCGAACGAATACAACGCTCCGGCATCCGTCCAACTGTAGTGCTCCAACCCACGCTTCAATTGGCGGGCGATCGTGCTCTTCGAGCTTCCGACCGGGCCGTGCAGCAACAGCACGCGCCGCTCGCTGCCGTACTTGAGCGCGGCGGATTTGAAGACGTTGACCAAATCCATCAGCGTCTTAGTCAGGCCGAAAATGGCGTCCTCGCCGCCGTGGTCCGGGTCGTCGAAGAACTTGTAGCGGATCAGATTCTCTTTGGAGTTCTCGACCTTGTAGGTGCCGTAAGACATCACCATGTCGTACAGCCGCTGATACGCCGTGCGATTCACGCCGGGCTGCTGGCAACTGATGTCGAGATAGTCCGGGAACGTGCCGACCCAATGTTCTTGGCGGAAGGCTTCGGGGCTATGTTTTGAGGAAATGTTTTGCAGAAGTTCGCGACCAGTCGACATAGCTCCGTTCCTTGTGAGGAGGAAAAAGGCGTGTTAAGGGCTTGACGCGGCCGGTATCACGAACCGACAGCGGAAAGTTGGTTGTTCTTCAGTGCTCATCAGTGGGTTTGCAAAAACAATGGGGATTGGGACTGTCACACTTCCTCGCGCGGCAAGCGGACATTGGCCAATTGGGGCGGAGCGTCTCACGCAGCGAGGGGTCGCGGCTTCAAACCGCGAAACAATCCCGAGTCGTGCAGGTCCGACCTTCCTTGGCCATAGCCGACTTGTCAGCGAAGAACAATTCAAGAATTCGCCAGATCATGCCCTTCCTGGGAGCCACCAGCGAAGTTGGGCAGGCATTTCAACCCGGTGGATTATCACGTCAGGTGAACGTGAGGCAAGACGAGTTTTCTCTGACCAAGCCACACGCGACAGAAGATGCGCATCACCGTGACGCGGCCGATGACTTTCGTGGGGCAGGTTTTCAATTGGTTGACCGTACTGTCCGATCGGAACCGGACGACCGAGCTTGTCTTGAATGAGCAAGTGTGGATCGTGTCCCATCGCGGAGTAAATCGTCGCCGCGATGTCGGCATGACTCACCGGACGATCTTTGACCCACGCCGCTTGATTGCCCGAGGCTCCATAGACTGTGCCGCCACGAATGCCGGCTCCGGCCAGCAGCACCGAGTCGCAATGAATCCAATGGTCGCGGCCAGCGGTTTTATTGACGTGCGGAGTGCGTCTGCCGCAACTGGTATCCGATTAACCCACATGCTCCCGAATCGCCCGAAGCACATCATCATGCAAGCGTCCGTTCGTGACGACGACTCCGCGATTGGCAGAGAGTTCTCGGCCGTGAGTGAACTCCAAAGGCTTGCCATCGATGTCGGTGACTTTGCCGCCCGCCTCTTCGACGACCAGCACTCCACCGGCGTGGTCCCAAATCTTCTCGCGGTAGTCCTTCTTCGTCGGCAGGCGGAGATAGACATCCCCTTCGCCGCGCGCGACCACAGCGTACTTCGCCTGACTGTCGAGACGCACCGGCTGTTTCACAATCCCCAACGACGCGGAGATCATCGCCGAGCGATCATGTGCGCTGTGTCCCGATTCGACGGATTCGCACAACCGCACGTCCGCCCAATTCGACGTGGACGTGACATGCACCGGCGCGGCGGCGGAATTTCCGAAGCACGATTGCACGCTCGCACCTTGGCCACACACCGCGAAGAAGAGGGTGCCGGCATCGGCGACACCGCCCGGTTCGAGTGGCAAATTTGGGCAGCCGAGAATCGCCACCGTGATTTGCCCATCAACGATCAACGCCAGCGAGACTGCGTATTGTTCGCCGCGCAGGAAACCCTTCGTGCCGTCGATCGGGTCGAGCGTCCAGAATCTCGGACCAAACGAACTCGCACCACCGCGATCGATCCAGCCGCAGATATCCTCCGACGAAGCGTTCAATCCGATGCGATTCAACTCTGACTGCACTCGGTCGAGCGACGGCTTGTTCTTCGGCAGACACAACTCGGCGGAGTCTTCTTCGCCGATGATCGGATCATTTGGAAACGCCTCGCCGAGCGCGCGGCAGATCACCGCTTGGCTGGCGAAGTCGGCGATGGTCACCGGGCTTTTGTCCGGTTTCTCCATCGCGGCCGGGATCGCGCGTTGGACATTGCGGCAAACTTCCGCCGCTCGACGAACGGCAGCGACGGCAATCGAGAGTTCTTGGGCGTATTGCATGAGCGAGGTGTCCCGCACACGAACGCGCCTGTCAAATGAGCGACGCAGGAATCACTCAGGCGATCAGCCCCGGAATCACTTTGCCACCGTTGACCAGTGGCACTGGTCGGCCGAGTGGGTCGTCATATTCGCGGTCGGCGTCGATGCCCAGCAGCGTATGGATCGTGCGCAACAGGTCGGCGACGCTGATTGGATCGCTGGTCGGATACGCGGCTTGCTTGTCGGTTGAGCCGATGATTTGACCGGGCTTCACTCCACCTCCGGCGAACAGGATGCACTGGGCCATCGACCAGTGATCGCGGCCGGCTTGAGCGTTCACGCGCGGCGTGCGGCCCATCTCTCCCATCATCACGACCAGCGTGCTGTCGAGCAGTCCGCGTTGTTCCATATCAGTGATCAGCGCGGCAAACGCTTTGTCGGCAGGTGGGATCAGGTCGTTGACCAAGCTGGGGAAGCAATTGAAATGGACGTCCCAGCCGGGAGCATCCACGCCGACGAAACGGCAACCGGCTTCGATCAAGCGGCGGCCGAGCAGCGCGCTCTGGCCGATCTGCGTCATGCCGTAGGACTCGCGCACGTTGGCCGGTTCCGACTGGATGTCGAATGCTTTGCGAGCTTCCGGCGATGTGATCAGGTCGCGAGCTTTTTGATAATAGGTGCTCATCGCGGCAGCTCGGCCAGTGCGCGGTTGACGTTGTTCGAGTCCGGCGAGCAATTTTTGACGCAAGTCGGAACGCTGGGCCGACACGCCGTCGATCTTGGCGAGATCACGCACCTCGAAGTCCGGCTGACTGGGGTCGGCCTCAATGACGAACGGAGAAAACTCGGCCCCGAAGAAGCCCGGCCCACCAGCCGACATCGGATGCGGTATGTTGATGTACGGCGGCACGGTCCCGCTGCTGCCAAGCTCGCGAGCCACGATCGAACCGAGCGACGGAAACATCTCGTTGGTTGGCAGCGGATACTCGCCATCGGCGAACGCCGCTCGGTGCCCGGTCATCACGTAGTGATAGCCGGTTGCGTGCCCGTTGTCGGCGTGGCTGTGACTGCGCACGACGGTGAACTTGTTGGCGATCTTTGCGCAGTTCTTGCAGTGCTCGGTGAAGATCACGCCCGGCAGTGCGGTTGAGATCGGCTCGAACGGCCCGCGAATCTCGGCCGGTGCATCTGGCTTCGGATCCCACATGTCCTGCTGTGGCGGGCCGCCTTCCAGGAAGATGAAGAGGCACGACTTCGCTTTCGCCTCGCGTGCTCGTTCGGTCTTGTTGATCTCTTCCGCTCGCAGAAGCTGAGGCAACGTCAGGCCACCAAACAAGCCAGTCGCTCCGAGTCGTAATGTTTGTCGGCGAGTCAGACCGTCGCAGAAGCGATGACCAACGGAAGGCAATCGAAAATTGAGCATGGTTGGCTCCAAAGGCTCAGTGATTGTAGAGGAACTCTTTCGTATTCAGCACCGCCCAAAGCACATCCTCGACCGCTTGATGCCGGTTCGCTCCGGCGGCTTCGAAGGCGGTGACCATCAGAGCTTTTTCTTCGGCGGTCGGGAAGCGGGTGAGAGTGCTCAGGTAGATTTCATCGACGATTTCGTCGTTGGACTTGGGGGTTGCGGCGAGTTTGCGGGCCAGGCCGTGGCGGTGGGTCAGCTTGGCGTGGACTTCGGGGGAGTTCAACAGGTGCAGCGCCTGCGAGATGCTGGGTTCGTTGCTGCGCTCGCATTCGCAGACGGTGGCTCGAACGGGGCGGCCAAAGATGCGGAAGAAGTACGACGGCATCCGGTTATCCCAGACTTGAATTGAACGGACTCCGTCGGGCCAGCCGTTGAACTTTTCGGGGACGCCGGTCGTTTGGCTGATCGCGTCGAGCAGCACTTCGGCCGGCAGCGTCTTCGGCCGAGCATGCGAGAAATGCTGACGGTCATCGCGGTTCAGATCAGTCGCCGATCCGAGCTGATAGGCTCGCGACAGCAGCAGCGCGCGTGTGAACGCCTTGAGGTCGTACTTCACTTCTTTGAGATGAACTTCGAGCGCGGCGAGCAGCGGTTCGTTGGTCGCGGGATTCGTGGCGCGGTTGTCGTCGATCGGCTCAACAAGTCCGCGGCCGAAGTAGTGCGACCAGAGCCGATTCGCGATCGCTTTCGTGACGAAGGGGTTATCGGGCGCGGTCATCCAGTTGGCGAGCACGACCCGGCGGTCGATGACATTCGTGAAGTCCGCCGTCGCTGCGCCGAGTGCTCGCGCCGGGACCAGTTCGCCAGTGCGCGGATGTTTCTGATCGGCACCGGCCTTGGCGACGATGGCGTCTGTTCCGTCAGGCAACTTCTTCACCGTGATGCCGGAAAAGAATCCGGCGAGGCCGGCGTAGTCGTCTTGACTCCAGCGTTCGCTGGGATGGTGATGACATTGAGCGCACTCAATCCGCACGCCGAGAAACAACTGGCTGACGGCTCGGCTGGTCACTTCTGGCGTGTCGAGTGTTTTGAAAAACGAGGCAGGGCTTTCGCTCTGCGTCGGTCCTTGAATCGTGAGGATCTCGTGGACCATTTCGTTGTACGGCCGGTTCGCGGTGAATTGCTTTCGCAGCCAGCGTGTCAGGCCGACGGTTCCTTGCGGTGTGATCTTCAGCTTGTCGGCCTTCAGCAAGTCGGACCATTTCATCGCCCAGTATTCGGCGTACTCCGGCCGTTGCAGCAGGGCGTCGACGAGCTTGGCTCGCTTGTCGGCCGACGCATCGCCGATGAATGCGCGCGCTTCGGCCGCTGTCGGCAATGTGCCGATCACGTCGAAGAATGCACGCCGAATGAACGTCGCGTCGTCGATTGGTTCGCTGGGGGGAATGCCCAGCCGCGTTAATTTGTCCCAGACATGCTTGTCGATGAAGTTGTTTTCCGCTGGCCGAGCGAACGTGCTGCCTGGCCGGGGCATGACGGCGCGGCAGACGGCGACGTGCCCGAGATATCGCACGAGAATCGCCGACTCGCCAGGCACATCGCTGGCTTGCAACAGTCCGCGCGTGTTGACATCGGCAATGTGCGTGGCGTTCGAGAGGTAATCCGCCTCGATGGTCGCACAGCGCTTGCCGCCAGCGTCATCGATGGCAGTGACTCGCAACTGCTGCGTGCCGTTCGCGGCGATGACGACTTGAGCCGGCTCGACCTCGATGCCGACGATTTGTCGTTCGATTGGCATTCCGCCTGAAGGCGGGACTACGAACGTGGCGCCTTCGGCGATCCAGCGGCGTAGGCGATGTTCAGCAGGGCTGGCCGGATCGATTTTTCGTCCGCCACCGTGAGGCGTCGTGGCCGTTCCCTTCAGCAGCAGTAGGCTGGCTGGCGGATCGGTCATCGACAGACGTCGCCCCTTGGCCTCTTTGAAAATTGCGTCGTGGTCGGCCGCCGCGTCGAAGCCGAAGAGGCTCAGTTTGAAACCGTTTTGTCCCTCGGCCTTGCCGTGACATCCGCCGGCGTTGCAGCGCCCTTTGGTCAGGATCGGCACGACCTCGTAGCTGAACGACACCGGCACTGGCTTCTGCAAACCAGAGACGATGATCGGCACGTTGAGCGTCTTGTCGCCGAACTTCACGGTGAGCTGCGTCGTCCCTTCGCTCGCGGGCCGCAGCAGTCCGTCAGCTCCGACGCTGGCGATGGCCGGAACTGCGATTTCGTACCGAGCTTCGCGAGTCACGTCCCTTCGCCGATCCCCTTCGATCTCGGTGACGAGGATCTGCTGCGAGCCTTCCGGCCGATCGAGCGAGATCACGGCCGGGCTGACCTGAATCTCGGCCTGCGCCAAGCCTCCGAGAGCCAGACTGAATGCCAAAGAACGAGTCCAAATGAAGCTCATCGGTGGAATTCCCCAGAACCGTCAACGAGGCAGGAATATGGGCAGAGGGATTCGCTCGCAGGAATGATACCCAATTGGGGATCAGCAATCAGCATCCTTTTATGCCTCATGCCAAACGGCTGCAACACCGCATCCCCGTGAAATTGAATTGGGTTGGGAGAAACTCGAACGAGTTGATTGCGACGGCCGGTTGGCGCAATTAGCTTGAACTTGGACTTGCTGGCACAAGGCACACTCTGGGAAGCCACCACGCACTTGCCAGATTTCGCACCGATTCATCCGCTGCTTCATCACGCGAGAAAACAATTTGAGACGTTGGCAGAAACATTGGAAAAAGCCGCGAAGCCGTTGAGATCGCCGGGTCGTCTAGCGTCTCCAACGCGGATGGCTCATGTCGAAGAAGCTGACCGTGCATTCGACGAACTTGTGCTGGCCCTGTTGCCGATACCCAGTTACGATCAGCCACGACTGATGCGTTCTCCATCAGCTTTTGAGGGTCTCGAACCATGCTGACGATGCTTGGAAGTCCGCGACGTTGCTGCGATGGGATCACTCGGCGCGAGACGCTGAAAGCCGGAGCTTTGTCTGCGCTCGGCGGCTTCGGACTGCCGCAGATGCTGGCGGCCGAGGAAGCCAGTCAGGTTGGGCACGCGAAAGCCAAAAATGTCATCTTCATCTTCTTGCTGGGCGGAGCGGCGACGCAGGACATGTACGACCTGAAGCCGGAAGGCCCGTCGGAAACGCGCGGCGAGTTCCGGCCGATCGCCACCAACGTCCCCGGTATCGACGTCTGCGAACACCTGCCGCAGTTCGCTCAATGGGCGCATCGAACGGCATTCATTCGGACGATCAATCACAAGGCCGGCTGCCACAACTGCCTGCCCTGCTACACCGGCTATGACTTGATGCCGCCGGATCAGCACCCGCGCGACACCGATCCGCCGAGCATGGGGGCCGTCTGTGAGTATCTGAGTGCGGGCCGCAAGAGTCTGCCCGATTATCTTTTCCTGCCCGTGTGGCTCGGCTGGGGCCAGGCATTTCGCCGTTCCGGCCCGTACGGCGGATTCCTCGGCAAGCGATTCGATCCGCTGACGACTGAGTCCATGCCTTACCGCGACAAGGATTCATTCGCGCCGTCGCCGGGCAATCCGCAGATCGTGCGCGGCGCACCGTTGCTGCCAAACAGCATGCTGAAAGATGGCATGACGGTGGACCGTTTGAACTCGCGCCGTTCATTGCTGCAACAGATTGACGATCAGCGACAGCAGGCCGAGCAAGCTCTCGCGACCGCTTCATTCGACCGCAATCAACAGCGAGCATTCGACGTACTGACCTCCTCGAAGCTCCGCACGGCGTTCGATCTCTCGCTCGAAGATCCGAAGACCGTCGATCGCTACGGCAACACGCTGTTCGGCAATTCGACGCTGATCGCTCGACGGCTGATCGAGCAGGGGGTCCGCTTCGTCAACGTGACGTGGGACTTGTTCTGGGGACCGGTCAACGTCGATTACGACGCTTGGGACACTCATCAGAAAAACTTCCACATTCTGAAAAACAACAAGTTGCCCGGCTTTGATCAAACGATGTCGGCGTTGATGGGCGACTTGCAGGCTCGCGGCCTGTTGGACGAAACGCTGATCGTCGTCACGAGCGAGATGGGCCGCACTCCGCGAGTGAACGGCAACGCCGGCCGCGATCATTGGACGAACTGCTACGGCTCGCTGTTGGCCGGAGCCGGAATTCGCGGCGGCACCGTTTATGGTGCGTCCGATTCGCAAGCCGCGTACGTGAAGGACAAGCCGGTTCGACCGGCGGATCTCTGCGCGACGATTTATCGCTGCCTCGGCATCGACCCGGAACTGCGAGTCCCCGATCACAACAATCGCCCGGTCGAAATTTCTCAAGGCGGTCAGCCGATCGAAGAAGTTCTGGCGTGAAACCAACCTGAAGCGTGAGTGGTGATCGAGCCCGCACGACCGGAACAATCCGGCGACGTCCGGAAAGTCGTCCCCCTTTCGCTTTGACCAATGGCGAAGTCACTTCTATATTGGCTGGCCAGCAAAGCCTTCCCATACGACCGGAACAAGTTCTCCCCCGCCGTTGGTCGCTGCCGTGACAGGATGTGACGTCAGAGACTCCTACCTTCTGAGGCGCGAGGTGCATGTTGAGACGTAGCAACTTTGTCCCCTGTATTTTGGCGAGCGTCGTGCTCCTCTTGGCTGCTAGCCAAGTTTCCGCTCAGGCTCCCGCGATCACCTACACGACTCCGCTGGCTCTGAAACCCGGCCAACCGAACGACCTCAAATTGCAGGGGGGGGCTTTGGTTGGTCCGACAGAGTTGTGGACGAGCTTCGCGGCCCAGAGCGTTCTCAAACCAGACGTGCCGATGAACGGCATGAACGCGGCCGAGTGCGTCTATGCCGTGACCGTCCCCAGTGACGTTCCGGTTGGCATCTACGGCGTCCGAGTTGCTACCGCCAACGGCATCTCGCCGATTCGGTTGGTCGTGATCGACGACTTGCCATCAGTCGCTCAAGCCGCAGGTAATGCCGTACCAACGGGCGCGCAGGCCCTGACGCTGCCGACAGCCGTCGATGGACAAGTCGGCAATCTGAGTCAGCATTACTTCAAATTCACGGTCGCAGCCGGACAGGTCGTGACCTTCGATCTGCTCGCGCGACGAATTGGTTCGACGCTCGATCCGATGATCCGGTTACTTGACGTGAAGGGGCGCGAGTTGGCTTACAGCGACGACGTACCAGGTCTGCGATCCGACAGTCGCTTGTGCTACACGTTCAAGGACGCGGGCGAGTACATGCTCGAAGTCCGTGACATCCGCTTTCAAGGGAGTGCCAATCACTTCTTCCGACTGCGAATCGGCGACTTCCCGTGCGTGACGGTGCCATACCCGCTGGCGGTCAAGAAGGGTGCTCCAGGCAATGTGAACTTTGCCGGATTGCATCTCGACGGTGTGCAACCTGCCGCTGTGAATTTCCCCGCCGATGCGGCCTTCGCTTGGGCGTCGGTCGGTGCGAAGCGAGCCAACGGTGCCAGCAGTGGCTTCGCACAGGTTGCCGTCAGTGATCGCGATGAGTTTCTCGAAACCGAACCGAACGACGATCCGAAAGCTCCGAACCGAGTCGATCTCGCGCAAGGGATCAACGGCCGCTTCGACAAGGTCGGCGACATCGACCACTTCGTCTTTGCGGCGAAGAAGGGTCAGGCAATGACCTTTACCGGTATCACGCGGCGACAAGGGTCACCCGCGGCGCTGATGATGCGAGTTCTGAATGCAGCCGGCGGGCAACTCGCTGCGAAAGAAGACTTCGGTGCGATTGACCCGACCTTCGATTTCACGTTCCCGGACGACGGCGACTACACGCTCGCTGTGCAAGATCTGCATCGCCAAGGTGGAACACAGTACGCCTATCGCATCGTGGCGACTCCGGTACAAACGGGGTTCACGCTGTCCTCTTCGGTTGACACGCTTAACGCGGTCGCCGGTGGTACGACGATGGTCACAGTCACGGCCGTGCGGAAGGGTTATGCGGGCACGATCAATGTCTCCGCGATTGACCTGCCGGCCGGAGTGACCAGCAGCCCGACGTTCATCGGTCCCGGTCGTGACAACGCCGTTCTGACGTTGCGATCCACGCCCGAAGCGGTCGCTGGCAAGGTCGCTCTCGCCAAGATCGTCGGCACGGCGCAGATCAACAACGCCGAGTTCAAAACGGTCTCGTCAGTTTCTCCTGCGCTCACGACATTGTTCGCGGGATTGCCGTGGCCTCCGCAGAATTTGACGAGTTCGTTTGCAGTCGGAGTCTCGCCCAAGATGCCGATCAGCCTGACGTCCGAGCCTGCGGAAATCGTCTTCGGCAAAGACCTCTCCGCGACCGTGAAAATCAAAGTCGCTCGCCAAGAGAAGTTCGACGAAGCGATCACGATTGCCGTTACTCCCGTTGCTCCGGCCGGCCTGCCCGCTGGCATCACCGCCGCCGTCAAGCCGATCGTCAAGGGGACGAACGAGATCGATCTTGTCTTCACCGCGAACGCTCAGGCCCCGCTCGGCGAGTTCACCGTCGTGCTGACGGGTGCCATCAATCAGAACAACGTCAACACAACTCAACCGGTGCCCGGTATCACGTTACGTCTGCGGTCGCCGTTTGAAGTCGCCGTGAAACTCGATGCCGAGAAAGTCGCTCGCGGCGGCACGCTGAAGGGTAAAGTGACCATCGACCGCAACCCGGCGTTCAAAGGTCCGATCACGCTGACGTTGCAAAACCTCCCGAAAGGTGTCACCGTCGCCGCCGCGACTGTCGCCGAGGGAGCCGCGGAAGCTGAGATCGTCTTGACCGTCGCCGCCGATGCCGTTCAAGGAGCTGTCAACAATATCAACGTCAAAGGAGACGCGATGAGCGGTGCCGCCAAACTCACGGGCACCTCACCGAATATCGTACTGACCGTGGAATAGTTTTGAACCACAAAGTGCATGAAGAATTCCTCGTGCCTTTGTGTCTTGGTGGTGACCCAAAAATCTCTTGAGGGTGCTGACATGAAGACGAATTCAATCCTGGCTGTGCTTGCGGGATTTGCCGCATCTCTTTGCTCGTTCGCCACCGCCGCAGATCCTGGAGCAATCTCGCTCGATCCAGGCAAGTTTGAGTTGCGAGGTGCTCGCGCCCAGCAGCAGCTTGTTGTCAGCGGCACGTTCAGCGCGGATGACATTCGTGATCTGACGAATGCAGGTGTGCAATTCGCCTCGTCGAATCCGGCAGTCGTGAAGATTGAAGGGTCGCTCGCGAAGCCGGTCGCCGACGGAACGGCTCAGATCACAGCGACGCTTGGCGCGCTCAAGGCCACGACGGAAGTGACCGTCAAAGAGATGGCGATACCCTCGCCAGTCAGCTTCAAGAACGAAACGCTCGCCGCACTGACCAAAGCCGGTTGCAACATGGGAGCTTGTCACGGATCACCGTCCGGCAAAGGCGGTTTCCGTTTGTCGCTGCGAGCGTTCGATCCGACGATTGACACGCTCACGTTGCGATCTGAGTTCATGCAGCGTCGCGTCAACACTGTCCAACCCGACGAAAGTCTGTTGCTGAAGAAGCCGCTGATGGAGGTCGCTCACGGCGGCGGACGTCGGTTGAAGAAGGGCGACGCCGCTCACAAGGCGTTGCATGGCTGGATCGGCGAAGGACTGCGGATGGACGCTGAGGGCGTGCCCGATCTCGTGAAGATGGAAATGTTCCCGAACAAACGCATCTTCAAGCCGTCAGCCAAAGAGCAGCAGTTAATCGTGATGGGCACATACTCTGACGGTAGCGTTCGCGATATCACGGCGTTGACCGTTTTCAGTTCGTCGAACGAACAAGTCGGCAGCGTTTCGGAAACGGGCTTGGTCTCGAAGTCCGGCCGTGGCGAAACCGCGATCCTCGGCCGCATTCTCGACAAGATGACGACCGGCTTCATCACGTTCCTGGAAGACGTCCCCGGCTTTGCGTGGAACAATCCGCAGCCGAACAATTTTGTCGACAACCTCGTCTTCGAGAAGTTGCAACAGCTTCAAATTCTGCCGTCCGATCTCTGCTCTGACGAAGAATTCCTCCGCCGAGCCTATCTCGACGTGACCGGACGCTTGCCGACCATCGAGGAATCGACGGCCTATCTCGCCAACCCCGCCGCTGACAAACGAGCACAATTGATCGACACGCTCGTCGAGAGTGACGACTTCGCCGACTTCTGGACGCTGAAATGGACCGACATCCTGCGGTCGAACAGCAAGAAGGTCACGGCTACCGGCACGCACAAGTTCCGCCGCTGGGTCTACGACGCGATCCGCACCGACAAGCCGTTCGATCAATTTGCTCGCGAACTGCTGACTGCCAGCGGCAGTGTGTTCGAGAACCCCGCTGCGAACTACTGGCGAGCCAGTCGCGACCCGAACGACGCCGTCGAGACGACCGCGCAGCTCTTCCTCGGCATCCGCATTCAATGCGCGAAGTGCCACAATCATCCGTTCGAGCGTTGGTCGCAAGACAACTACTACGGCATCGCCGCCGCCTTCACGCGGATCGCTCGCCAAAAGGGTGACACCGCCGAAGAAGAAATCATCTACCCGATGCCGACCGGCGAAATCACTCAGCCGCGCACCGGCAAGCAAATGAAAGTGCATCTACTCTTGAAGGGCGACGTCGATGACGCTGTCGGCCAAGATCGCCGCGAAGTCTTCGCAGGCTGGCTGACCTCTGGTGACAATCCGTTCTTCGCTCGCGCCGCGGTCAACCGTATCTGGGGCCATCTACTCGGCCGAGGCATCGTCGAGCCGGTGGATGACTTCCGCGACTCGAATCCGCCGTCGAATGCCAAGCTGCTGGATGAACTCGCCGCGCAGTTCGTGAAGAACAACTTCAGCACGAAGTTCGTGGTGAAGACGATCCTTAAGAGTCGCACGTATCAACTCAGCAGCCGCAAGAACAACTTCAACAAGGACGACGAGATTTACAGTTCGCACTCGAACACGCGACTGCTGTCTGCCGAGCAACTGCTCGACGCGATCTGCCAAGTCACGAGCGTTCCCGAAACCTTCGCCGGCTTGCCCCCCGGTACGCGAGCCGTCTCGCTGGCCGATCCCCCGACGGACCACTACTTCCTGAAGATCTTCGGCCAGCCGCAGCGCGAGATGGCCTGCCAGTGCGAACGCTCGAACGAGTCGAACCTGTCGCAAGCCCTGCAAATGATCAACGGCCCGACGGTTCATGGAAAGCTTCGAGCCGACACCGGCCGCATCGCGATCTTCGCCAAGGAGAACAAGCCCGATGACGAGGTCATCACCACGCTGTATCTCTCCGCTTTGTCTCGCAAGCCGACTCAGGCCGAACTTGACGCGGCCAAGAAACACATCGCCGCGCAGCAAGACCGCCGCTTGGCCTTGGAAGACGTGGGATGGGCGATCCTGAACTCGAAAGAGTTCTTGTTCCAGCACTAATCCTGCTTCGAGAAAATTGCGATGAATCGGCAAATCATTCTGCCTCCATCATTTTGCCAAAAGTCTTGGCAGAACGATGGGGGCAGAATCATTTGGAGGCTGAATCGTGACACGGTCGATTCGTCGCCGTCCACGATAGAAAATTGATGGATTGGAAATCGTCAAGGTCGTCGAGTTTGAGTGGACTGAATCATGTCCGATTCACAACCAGCCACGTCCGTTGATCCAATACCAGCGACAGCTACCGTCCTCGTGGTGACAACTGACGTCGCATCTGCAACACCGGTTGCCGTTGTCGAAGCCAGCCTGCCGACGGCGACGACCTGTAAGAACCCGCTCGAACGATCGGCTCAGCCCGAAAGTGTTTCGCCGAGTTGGCTGTGGATGAACAAGTACGATCAGTTGTTCGTCGGTGTTTTTGCGGCGGTGTTTCTGATGCTCAGTGGCTATCACTGGGCGACGCTCGGCGGTTGGGGCATGCGGCCGATCGAACTCGAACGCTTACCGTCTCGGCAGTACGACTTTCGCATCGACATCAATTCCGCCAGTTGGGTTGAGTGGACACAGATCGAAGGCATCGGCGAAGTGACCGCTCAGAAAATCATCGCCGAACGCGAGGCAAATGGTCCGTTCCGCAGCGTGAAGGATTTGCTGCGAGTCAAAGGGATCGGTCCGAAGAAACTGGAGATGATGCGACCGTTCCTGCGCGAGCCGAGTGAGCAGGACGCGCCGGCCAAGGCCAAACCATGATTTCTCGAAGAGCGTACGCTGCGGTCTTCGTTCTGCCAGAAAGCGTTGGAAAACGATGGTGCAGGACAATTCGGTTTTCTTGTCGTCCTTTGCGACTTCAATCTGCTTGATCGCTTTTTCGGCGGCGGCGGCCACGGACTTGTTCTTCGATTCCGATTCCTTCTTCAGCAGCGGGGCCGATTTTTCCGAGTTCGTTGATCGCGGATTCGCGAGGTGAGCCCACGAGGATGTGTGTACCCGTCGAGTTCTCTGAGGGGCGTTCGTCTCTGAGCGGATTTGGACGCTGTTGCAGTTGTCGAGGGCTTTTTGGATTGTCGGCAATTCGGATGCAGCGGCTTGTCCCATGCGAGCCAACGCCACGGTGCCCTGTCCCCGGTCTAAAGAGAAGCAAGCTGGGCACCCTGACGGACATTTCCGCCCGCCAAAAATTGCCACACCCCGGTCACTTTCGATCGGACGTGGGCGTCCGAACTACGTCTTGGGTGCGAATCCTCGGCGCAGCGTGTTCTCGGTGACGCTGATCGGGACAACGAATTGCAGCAGGTAGTCGGCTCCGCCGGCCTTCGTGCCGCTGCCGCTGAGCTTGAAGCCGCCGAAGGGTTGGCGGTTGACCAGAGCACCGGTGATCGGGCGGTTGAGGTACAGGTTGCCGACTTGGAACTCGCGGCGTGCGCGGGCGAGGTTGTGCGGGCTACGGCTGTAGATGCCACCGGTGAGCGCATAGTCGGTCGAGTTCGCAATCGTGAACGCCTCATCGAGATTCTTTGCTTTGAGCACGCAGAGCACCGGGCCGAAGATCTCTTCCTGGGCGAGTCGCGAATCGGGAACGACATCCGCAAAGACGTGCGGAGCGACGTAGTGCCCATCCTTCGCGAGCTTGGCAGGGACTTCTCCGGCAACGGCCACTCGGAATTCGCGCGAGCCGATTTCGATGAATTCGGCGATGCGGTCACAAGCATTCGAGTCGATAACGGGCGGGACGAACGTGCCGGGATTCTCGGCAGGGCCGAGTTCCAAACTCTTCACGGCACCGGTCAGGCGTTCGAGAAACAAGTCGTACGCCCCTTCGAGCACGATCACTCGCGAGCACGCCGAACACTTTTGTCCTGCGTATCCGAACGCGGAATGCACGACACCGAGCACCGCTTCGTCGAGGTCAGCGTCGTCATCGACGATGATCGCGTTCTTGCCACCCATCTCGGCGATGACCTTCTTGACGCCGTGCAGGTGCATGTCGATGGCGGCGGCCTGCCGATTGATTTCGAGTCCGACCGTGCGCGAACCGGTGAAGGCGATCACATCGACATCGGGACTTTGCACGAGCGTTGGGCCGATCTCTTCGCCAATGCCCGGCAGGAAGTTGACGACGCCGTCGGGCATGCCGGATTCCAACAGGATGTCCATGAACTTGGCGGCGACGACCGATGATTGCTCGGCCGGTTTGATGACGACCGTATTGCCCATCGCCAGAGCAGCGACGGTCATGCCGGTGAGAATCGCCAGCGGGAAATTCCAGGGCGCGATGACAATCACCACACCGCGCGGGCGGTAGTGGAACTCGTTCTCCTCGCCCGCCAGATCGACTCGCTGCGGTTGCGACATCGCCAGCATTTGCTCGGCGTAGAAGCGGCAGAAGTCGATCGCTTCGGCGACGTCGCCGTCGGCATCTTCCCACGGCTTGCCAACTTCGTGGACGATCCACGCAGCAAGTTCCATCCGCTGATCGCTCAGATGGTTCGCAATGAGATTGAGGTGTTCGGCCCGGTACTTCGGCTCGACCCGCGACCAACCGAGGAACGCGGCCTTCGCGGCGGCGATGGCATTCTCAGCGTCATGCTTCGTCGCTGATGAAACCTTGCCAACCGTCGTCATGCGATGCGACGGACAAGTCGAGACGATTGCCCCTTTGGTCTCGACGACTCGGCCATTGATGATGAGCGGGTACTCGTTGCCGAACTGGCTTTTGACGTCATCAAGTGCCGTTTGAAACGCCTTGCGATTGGCGGCCTGAGCGAAGTCGGTCGGAGGTTCGTTGCGAAACATGACAGCATCCTGGCGAACGGGGGGCGTCAGCCCCTTAGTGGGTTGGGCATTGGTTTCGTTGACGATTGTGCTCTCGGAGGAACCAGGGGGCTGACGCCCCGCGTTCGCCGGCAAACGCGGCGTTGGAATGGCGAACAGATCTTCGACGGTCACATTCTCCGCAAGGCTGTGTCGCAGGAACGAATCGTTCGATGTGTTCTCCAGCAAGCGGCGGACGAGGTATGCCATGCCGGGGATCAGTTCGCCGAACGGCGTGTAGATGCGGACGCGATGTCCCATCTCGGCGAAAAGCTGAGCTTGCTCGGCGGCCATGCCGTAGAGCATCTGAATTTCGTAGGCTCCGATCGGCACTTTGAAATGTCTCGCCCAAGCGATGCCGTTCGCGAGGCTCCGCAGGTTGTGGCTGGCGAGTGCGGGCCGCAGCAGTTGGTAATTTTCCATCAGCAGCCGAGCGAGCTTTTCAAAGTTCGCATCCGATTGCCACTTCTCTTGGAAGACCGGAACCGGCCAGCCACGCAGTTTGGACGAGACCGTTTCGTAATCCCAGTACGCTCCCTTCACGAGCCGCACCGTCACCGGCGTTCCGCGTTTCTTCGACCATTTCAGCAGTCGTTGCAGATCGGCCTCAGCATCAGGCAGGTACGCTTGGATTACGATGCCGACGTCGGCGAAGTCGCGGAACTCAGCCTCCATCAGCACCTGTTGGAAGATGTCGAGTGTCAGATCTTTGAACGCGTACTGCTCCATATCAAAGTGGATGTAGGCTCCGTGCTCGCGAGCCCCTCGCAAGATCGGTCGCAGCCGAGACAGCACTTCCTCCGTTGTGCCGACCGGGTCCACCGGCCGGAAGTGACTGCACAACGCCGACAGCTTCAGCGACACGTTAACTCGCGGGATCGTGCCAAGGTGATCGCAGTCGAGCTGACAATCCTCTGGCCAATGATTGGCCTGCTCCGCCAATCCAGCGATCAAGTTGAGGTACTGTTGCTGATAGCCATCCGATTCGGCGGCCGAGATCGTCGCCTCACCCAGCAGATCGAGCGTGAACGCGAAGCCCTGCTTCCGCAGCTTGCTAACGGCGGCGGAAACTTCATCGACCGTCGAGCCGGCGATAAATCGTTGGGCCATGCGGGTCGCATTCGACCGCGCGTTGACCGCGAGAGCTCGGCCCAGCACGGTGTTCGGCTCGGCCCAATCGAGCACCAGCCGCGCTGCTCCCGGCAGATGCGAGCTGACTTCCTCGAAGTATTCCTGCAAATGCCGAGCAACCGCCGCGTGCGTCTTCAGACGCGGCAGCACATCGACGAAGCGAAACATCTGCACTTTGACCGCTTCATCTCCCATCGCCCAGGACAGGATGCGGTCTTCCCACCAGCGCTTCTCGAAGATCGACGCCTTGCGGCGGCGGAGATGCTCAAAGAGGTATCGGCCGATCTCCTGCGTCACCTCTTCGACGTGAACCTGCGGATTGCCGGACAAGTCGGCCTCGGCGGACGGTTTCGCAGTTGCGGACGCAGACGGTTTCTTCTTGGCCACGAGCAATTCTTCTCCACCCCGCTGATCGCCAGCTTCGACACCTTCGAGCCGACTCGGCACAATGTCCGTCTCCGACGACCATCGGACCGGGGATTGTCGCGGCTCACCCCAGAATCGCAAGAAAGTTTTTCATGCTCGATTACGCCAAAGTCTTTGAAAATGGACTGTCGTATCCCCATTTCCTGGCCAAGTACGGCACGCCGGAGCAACGGCTACGCTGGGAAGGATTGCATGCTCAAGTGCGGCTGACGGACGCTCAGCGGCAATTACTGTCAGGTTTCAAACGCAAGATGCCGGTCATCGTGTTGGCCGGAGCATGGTGCGGAGACTGCGTCAATCAGTGTCCGATCTTCGATCACTTCGCAGCCGCAACGAGCCGCATCGACCTCCGCTTCTACGACCGCGATGCGAACCCAGAACTGGCGGCCGAGCTGTCGGTCTGCGGAGCCGCTCGCGTTCCAGCGATGCTGTTCCTCAGCGAAGACTGGTTTCGCTGCGGCCAGTACGGCGACCGCACGCTGTCGAAATATCGTCAGATGACCGCTGACTTCTCCGGAGCCGCCTGCCCAACTGGCATCGGCTCGCCGGAACGATCGCTGCTCGACAACGTCGTCCAAGAATGGCTCAACGAATTCGAGCGCGTGCAGCTCCTGCTCCGAACATCCGGACGACTCCGAACGCTTCACGGCGATTGAAAGTCGGGTGGCACAGCTTGCATCAAGCTGTGCCACCCAATTTATGACACTATTTCAAGTGGTTCAAGTGGCAGGAGTAATTCATGCGACTCTGTCGATTCGAACTTCAGCAAACGCAGCAGATTGGTTTCTTCGACGACACGACGGTTATCCCGCTGGCCGCTGCCGCCGCGAAAGTTGGCGTGACGCTGTCCTCAATGGATGGCCTGGCCGCTGCATTGCCTGGAGGCAGCCAACGACAACAAGTCCGTGACGTTCAGCAACGTCTTGCTCAATTGCCGGCCGGTGATTTGTCCGTGCTGCGCGTTCCCACAGAATCCGTGAAGCTGCTGGTGCCGATTCCGTCACCCTCGAAACTGTTGCTATTGGCCGGTAACTATTCCAAGCACATCGAAGAGGGCGGCGGCAAGGCGACCGAGCGGGCGCAGACGTTTCCGTACGTCTTCATGAAGCCGCCGCTCACCACGCTGACGAATCCCGGCGATCCGGTGCGCATCCCGGAAGTCTCGCCCAATCACATCGACTGGGAATTGGAACTCGGCGTCATCATCGGCCGCACGGCGAAGAACGTGAAAGAGGCCGACGCGCTCAACTACGTCGCAGGCTACACGGTCGTGAACGACATTTCCGACCGCAAATTCCGACCGAATCCCGGCCGCACGCAGCGTGAGAAAGACGGCTTCTTCGATTGGCTGCACGGCAAGTGGCATGACACGTTCTGTCCGATGGGGCCCTGCGTTCTGCCCGCCGACGAACTCGCCGATCCACAGTCGTTGCACATGACCCTGAAGGTCAACGGCAACACCGAGCAAGACGGCTCGACCTCCGAGATGGTCTTCCCGATCGCGGCGATCATCGAATTTATTTCGTCGTTTGTGACGCTGGTGCCGGGAGACATCATCTCGACGGGAACAACGTCAGGCGTCGGTCATGCGAAGGGCAAGTTCTTGAAAGCGGGCGACGTGATGGAAGCCTGGATCGAACAGATCGGCACGCTGCGAAGTCCGGTTGTGTGACTTTGAACCAGCACGGCGCGCCAGCGAGTGATGCTGTTTCCGACCACTCGCTGGCGCGTCGTGCTTGTATGCTGCGGCTACATTCGTGTCGTGAACTGTGCCGCGATGTCCATCCCGACCAATTCATTCCACGCTGACATCAGCCGCCGATAAACCGCACCCGGCTGTCCGTCGCCAATCGCCACGCCGTTGATCTTCGTGACCGGGCACAAGCCATACGGCGTACTCGCCAAAAATGCCTCGTCCGCGTTCATCACCGAATGCACTTGGATGTCCCGTTCGACGAATGGGATGCCGAGCTTCTCTGCCAATTCGATGACCGTCGCGCGGCTGATACCCGGCAGCGTGTTGCGCAGCGTCGGCGAGACGATCGTGCCGTTCTCGACGATCAGAAAATTCGCGCCGCTGGTTTCGGTCACGTTGCCGTCGAGATCCAACAACAGCGCGAGTGCCTGCGGATCGGCCAGCCGCGCTTCCTGGTCCGCCAGGAAATAGTGCATGCGACTGCGATACTTCATCTTCGGGTCGTAGCACTGCGGCGGGACATGCCGAATGCTCGGCGTGACGACGTGAGCACCGCTCTTCACCCGTTCGGCCCACAGAGCGAACGGCATCGGAAACGTGTGCATGCACAGCGTCGGCGCAGTTCGCACCGGCGTCCCCGGCACAGCCGCGTACGTGCCGTACTCGCCCGCTGTGACGAAGTGAATCAGTCCGAGTTCGTCATCCGCTTCGATCAGCTTGGTGTTGTTCGCCAGCAATTCGCGTGACACCGCGACGAGTTGTTCTTGAGTCATTCCGATGTCGAGCCGCACATACTTCAGCGAACGAAACAACCGCGCGACATGATCCTCCAGCCGAAACGGCTGATGCCGAAATGTCCGAGTCATCTCGGTCACGGTCGCGCCGAGCACGACGCCCGCGTCGTAGATTTTCAAACTCGCCTGCGACGCGGGAAGCATCTGGCCGTTGAGATAAACGAGTGGTTCGGACATGGCTCCTCCCTGGAGTGCGGCGGCTCGACACCGCACTCCATCCAATTGGAATAAAGATTCCCGATTTCCCAAAAGGCGTCCATGTCCAGTCAACCTTCGTCAGGGAAGATTCTTGGACTTCGATGGTCGCCATTTCAAATGAATGGAGTACGGTGTCGAGCGACCGCACTCCAGGGCTAGATCGCCTCGTCCACGAGCGCCACCAACTCAGCGATATCGGCTTCGGACCACGGCTTGTCCATGATACCCAATGGGGCGCGGGGTGCTCCGATGTCGAGACCGTATTTGTGTTGCATGGCCGCACGGAAGAACGACCAGATTGAACCAGAGGCAATGACTCGCGCGATCACCTGCTGAAACTTGAGCATGAACGAGCGGGCTTGCTCGACGTGGCCGGCGACCATCGCCTCGCGAGCACGACGACACGCCGGCCCGAAGACGTTGTAGAACGTCCCAATCGCGCCGATCGAACCGCACAGCACCGCGTGACACATGACCTCGTCCGCACCGCTGAAAAGTTGCAGCCGGTCCCCCGCGTGCGAGTGAATCAAGCCGAACAAGTACAAGTCACCGGCAGTGATCTTCATGCCGACGATGTTCGGCAGCGCAAGAATTCGCTCGGTGTATTCCTTCGGCCCGACGGCAATTTTTTGAGCTTGGTCGATGTGATAAACAAACAGCGGTAAGTCCGAAGCGGCACCAACGCGGCGGTAATGCTCAAAGACCACGTCAGAGGAGTGCTGATAGTAAATCGGAGCCACCGTCGAAACCGCATCGGCCCCAACCTGTTTCGCATGTTTCGCCAGCGTCACGGCATCGTCCGTCGCAACCGCTCCGACATGCGCCATGATCGGGATGCGCCCGGCGCTCGCTGTCACGCAGCGTTCGACAATCGCCTGCCGCTCATCCACGGTCAGCAACGGCCACTGCCCCGTCGAACCGGTGACGTACAGCCCGTCCATGCCTTGCTTCGCAAACAAATCAACAAGCTGCTCGACCACATCGAGCGCCGGCTTGCTATCCGCACCGAACGGCGTCACGAGCGCCGGCCACATCCCACCAAATCGACGAGTCATTCTTTCTCCTTGGTCACTTTGCAGACGCTTCCGCCTGCGCCAGTTTTTTCTTGAGTGGACGATAACCGTACTTGTTGAGCACCGCGATCAAGCCGCGATCGCTGTTGCTGCGAGCGATCGCCGCCATCGCGTTGAGGCCATTGTTGAGCGACTCGATGCCTTTCTCCAACTCCGCAATCTGCGTTGCTGTGTCTTTCGTCATTTCGGCGGTACTCGCTTTTTGGACGGCCTGAGCGAAACTCAAATACTCCAACGCGAACTCGAATCGTCGCGCCCAATACAACGTGAAGGCCCGGCCTCCCTCGCGAGCTCGCGTATTGGCTCGGTACATCTCGTTCATAGCGTTGAGATAGTCGTCGGCCGCCGAAGTGATTTTCTCAGGGTTCTTGGTCGCGACTCGTTCGACATCCCGCAAGTTCACTGGACCGGACATGCCGCCGCCAAAGGGCAATTTCTCCATGACCAACTGAGCTTGATGATTCCATTGGAACGCCGCGAGCACGCGGTCGGAGACATCTTCGCCACAGGTAGGGTCAATCACTTCGCGACACAGTTGCTCGAACGTCAACACCGATCCAAAGCTGCGGCGGCTGAGCCAATAGACGGGCAGGTCAATGTCGCTGATGCCGTCCGGATCAACCAAGTAATTGTTGGAACTTCGCTGCCGTGCCTTCTCGAACGTTGCCGGGAAATCGACGGGGCTGCTCGGCAAGAACTTCTCTCTCTCGATCAGCAGAATCATTGGCTGGGCAACCTTGGCAACAACTTGCTGGTCGAGTTGCTCGAACGGCACGAAAGCTCGCACCGGAAACGCATTCGCCCGAACTCGCACAGCCACGTCTCGGCCATCCGCGCGACGCCAAAAGTTGGGATCGGGAAAGACACGCCGAAAGTCCTGTTGAGAAACGTTGTCCGCACTAAATTCCAGATCGACACCATCAATTCCCGGATAGGTGTCGAGATACGCTCGCATCTGTGTTCGCGCTAAGCCCATTATCTTGTCATCCCGAAAGAACTCCGCCACATCCGCGACGACGTACGGACCATTGCGGCCTTGAATGCTGTCCGACTCTTTCACGAAGGCTCCGAAGTTCTGAGGGAACCAATCGGGCTGAAGCTGCAAGCGAACGGTCATTCCCACCGCATGAGCCGCATCGATGATCCCGGTCAGATGCCGTTTGCCCGCTGCGACCCGTTCTTCATAGGTCGTCGCTGTGGCGAAGCTGGGGTTCTCAAAGTTCTTGGCACCGCCGAACACCTTGCGGCCGGAGGTGTCTCCCGACACCGGAAAGACATTCACGTTGAATCCCCACAGTCCCTCCGACTTTCGCGCGACCCCGCCGAACTCGAAATGCACGAACGGTTGCGAGGCGCGGACGTTGATACTGACTCGATTGAACTTGAGCTTTGCGAGTTGCTGAAGCACATGGCGATGCTCGTCGACGCTCCACGAACCGGAATCCATCGGTCCTCGATTACGGAAGTGCCATTCACGCTCTTGATGCTGCGGCTCCAGAACGACATCAATCCCATCGAGCTTAAACTTCGGTGGACTGATCGGATCGAGATCGCCGAACAGCAACGGCCGAATGCCGATGTGATGTCCGAACTCGGCGACGGCCCAATACGTCGCGACTGGGCTGCCGCCGCCGATCAGCAGGGCGGGTTTGTTGTTGTGAGTCACGCTGCGGAGCAGGTGGCCTTGGTCAGTCAGCTTCTTGTCGCCGCTTGGCCAGGAGTCGGCGAAGGTCTTCATGCCGGCGTTTGTGTCGGGGCTGCCGACGAAGATGACGTGCGTTGCATCGACCGGCGCGGTTGAGCCGATCTTCACTTCGGCTTCGTAGACTCGCTTGAGTTGAATCGACAGCTCATCCGCCGCGAGTCGTTCCAGGGCGTGAGTTTTCTCGCTGATGACGATGTCCACGCGTGGGCCGGCGATGACGTCATTCGCGAATGCGAAAACAGTGACCAACACCATCAGAGATCGGATCATTTCTTGTCTTCTCCGAAACAAAACAACGACTCTCGGCCGCGCACGAACAGCCGGCCGTCGGCGATTGCCGGGGTCGCGACGCAGGATTCGCCGACGTCGTTCGTGGCGAGGATGTTCAGCTTCGGGCCTTGCTCCAGGACGACGATGAAACCGTTCTCGCCAGTGACAAAAATCTTGCCGTCCCCCGCGACGGGCGAGGCGTAGTAGTCGCCGATGTTACGGATGCGGTTGAGTTCCCAGTGGCTCTTGCCGGTGGCCGCGTCGAAAGAGCTTGAGAGGCCCCCCTTCTTGACGATGAAGAGTTGCTCGCCGACGACGACCGGGGAGACGATGTTTGACGGTGACTTGTTGCTGATGTTCCACAAGACGTGCGTCTTGGTCACATCGCCGCGACCTCCGCCGCGCACAGCTTGGATCGTGTTGCCGCCTCCCGCTTGGTTCTTGGACGATTGAAACGCGGTGTCGAGTTCACCATCGGTGATGACGCCGTCAGCGTTCTTGTCGGACGTATCGAAGCGTGAGGCGAACTCTTTCGGAATCTCCGCCTTGGCCAGCTTGCCGTCCTGATTCGTGTCGAGCCATTCGAGCAGCGCGAACTTCAACGTCCGCTTCTCGTCGCCGTAACTCTGAGACGAGAGATAGATGATCCCGTCACGCACGACCGGCGAGGCCATCATCGTGCGGAGCGTTGAGTTGCTGCTCCAGCGTTCGGCTCCCGTCGCCGGGTCGTAGCCTTTGAGGAACCCGCTGCCGGAGACGACGACATCCGTTTGGCCGTTCGCTTCGCAGATGACCGGCACCGCGTAGCCCCCCAGCATGTCCGACCGATCGGCAGTCCATTTGATCGCGCCAGACTTCGCATCGACCGCGAACAGCACGGGAGACAGATCGTCATCCTGATTGAAGAAGACCGTGCCGTCATGCACGATCGGCGATGAGGCGGCTCCCCAGTCCATCAAATAGCTGGGACTTGGCAGCGAGCGTTTCCACTTCTCGTCGCCGTTCATCGCATCGAGTGCGATGAGACCAAGCGTGCTGCAATAAACGTAAACCCGCTGGCCGTCGCTGGTGGGAGTGCTCGACGCATGGCTATTCGGCGGCGTGATGCGCGGCAGCTTGCCGGTCTCGAAATCGCGTTGCCACAGTTTCTTTCCGGTTGCGGCCTCGAAGGCGAAGACGGAGAAGGTCCGCTCCGCGGTCATCGCAGTCACGAAAACCTTTCCGCCGACAACGATCGGACAGCCGACCCCGTCACCCAGCTTCACGGACCAGCGCAGGTTTTTCTCCAGCGAGAACTCGATCGGCAGCGGTTTCTTCGACACTGACACGCCGCTGGCGTTGATCCCGCGAAACTGCGGCCAGTCTTCGGATCGAACTTGAGCGGCGAAGAGAATCGTGAATCCAATCGCGACAAGCGTTGCAATGCCCGGTCCCCTCTCCCCTTGGGAGAGGGCTGGGGTGAGGGAAGCCATCCACGATCGCCATCGTTCACGAGACTTCGCTGCGAAGCCGCACGTCGGTGTGCGATCGGACTTCAAACGCAGATCGTCCCTCACTCGGCCTTCGGCCACCCTCTCCCGAGGGGAGAGGGGACGCTGTTGAACCTCGAAATGGCTCTTCATCACACACCTCGTTTCAGTGGAGTCCAAACAGCTTCGCACCGTTACCGATGAAGACGTCCTCGACTTGCTCGTCGCTCAGCCCGCAACCGAGGGCGGCAATCTTGAGTGTCCGCAACGACTCGATGCCGACGAGCGTGAACTGCACGTTGGCGTAGGCCGCATCGAGCTTCGTGTTGTCCGGCGTGAGCCATAAGAAATTGTCACCCAGCCCGACACAACGGCCGCGGATGTGCGAAACCGGAAAGTCCGAGCCGTACATCAACTGGCGGTGCCCCATGACTCGGATGATGGCCTCGTAGGCTCCGCTGTCGGTCACGGCGGACGAGTCGAACCAGACGTTGTTCAAGCCGCGCAGCGATTCGATGCCGAGCACCGTGTGATGCGGATTGAAGCCTCGAGCGGCATGAGCCAGGATCATCCGGGCGTTCGGATACTTCGTCGCGTACCGTCGCAGCACTTCCTGGTTCGACGGATCAGCGAGCGCGGAGGATCGCACAATGTGCAGCGTGATCGACAGGCCCAACTCGTGTGCGACGCGCACCTGCTCTTCCGGCAGAAAGCTCGGAATGTGCGCGTCGAAGGTCGGCTTCTCGGTGGCAAACACATGATACGGTTTGAGGCCCACAAAGCCGTCGCGCTGTACCGTCTCGCGAATGAACTCGGGGTCCATCGCGGGATGGATCAGCATCTGGCCGAGCGCGCCGGGATGCTTGGCTTCGCGAGCCAGAAAATCGTTCGCGACCTTGAAGTCCACGGTCGGCGTCGGAAATCCAAAGGCCAAACCAGTGACTTCGCGATCGGGCATGATCTCCGCAATCCGTTTTTGGAATTCCGCCCAGCCGACGCTGCTTGGCCCCTTCGCGCATAACCCCGGTGCCGGGCCGTTGAAGTGACTCAACTCGTACAAATGCAGATGCGAGTCGAACACGCGCGGCGGCACGAACGACGCCAGCTCACGTTCCCAAATTTCGCGGTCCCGGTCGAGAAGTTGCCAATCCATCGGATGTCCTTCCAGGTTACGTCTTCAGTCCCATTTGCTGATGCTGTTCTTTGACGGCGGTCATGTAACGAGTGAACGCGACTTCGTCCCGGCGGCAACTGACGCCCTTGAGGACCATCGCGAACGCTCGGCGGTTGCGAATCGGCGAGCGGTTCGCGTCGGCTCGGTGAATCGTGTTGCCGTGATGGGCAACGACGTCGCCGGGAGCCAGATGGATGCGGACCTCTGCCGCGCGGTCGGCGTCGCCGTAGTCGGTGATTCCCTGTGAAAAGCCCAGCACGTTCGAGCGGTTGTGCGACCGGATCGGCGGAAAATGCGAGCCGCGAACGTACCGCAGGCAGCCGTTCTCGTCATCGACGTCGTCGAGCGCCATCCAGATCGTGACGACGTTGGGCGGCGCGAGGCAGAAGTAATAATTGTCTTGATGCGGCGGCGTGATGTGATTCGTTCCCGGCGGCTTGTTGAACCATTCGGGGGTCTCACACGCGACCGATTCACCGACGAGCGTCTCGGCCAGCGCCAGCCATTTCGGTTGCCACACATAATCCCGGAAGAACACATCCCCCTGCATGTGCTGCATCTGCTTGAGCGTTTCCGGGCGTGACTTGTCGTCGAAGAACGCGTCCGCATCCGCTAGCGTCGGCACGACCTCGCGGATGTAGCGGTCGAGCTCCCGCCGCAGTTCGGCGAACTCATCGGAGGACAACAATTGGCGGACGATGACAAATCCGTCTCGGTCGTAGTCGGATTTCGTGGACATTGCGAAAACCTCGAAGTGGAGTCGTTGTTCGGCCGACAGCCGTAAGCCGATTGCCGACCACCATTATGCCGTTTTTGCTGCCTGCGAAAAACGGTACTGCGGTTGTCGACGATCGGCAATCGGCCGGTCAGGGTGAGGGGTCTTTGCGAACGATCTCCCGCCAGGTGAATTTGAGTCCGGAATGATCGCCGCCGCGTTCCACGATCCAACTGAGCGCGCGCGCGATGGCAAGCGTCGTGAGACAGGGGTACGCAATCGCCAGCAGAAACGAAGGTGAGTTTTCTTTCGTGACCCCAAAGATTTCCGGCCACCAACTCCAGACGATAGACACACCGAACCCGCAGAGCACCGCCGGGATCGCCGATCTGGCCGTACAGCGCGGGAAGAACATGCCGATGATGAACAACGACGACAGCGGGCCGACAAACATGTTGAAGAACTTGGGCATCATGCCGACGATCGTTTCACCGATCGCCTGCACGCGGTTCGCCACGAAATACGCATTCGCCGTGACCAGGATCGTGATGACGATGCTCAGCACGCGCGCGAACATCAGGTCGCTCATGATCCGCGGCCGGCCGCGACGCAGCCGAGGCACAATATCATTTGCCGCAACTGCCGTGATCGCGTTGACGCCCGATTCGAGCGTCTGAATCGCGTCGCACAGGAATGCCGAGATGATCAGCCCCGCGAAGCCCGCCGGAAGCTGGTTGCCCAAGAAGTGCGGGAAGAGCTTGTCGGCTCCTTTGACCGCCGTCAGTCCATCGGGAACCTGGTCGGCGTGCTTCAAGTAGTACGCCAGCAGAGCCAAGCCGCACAGCGACAGCAGCGAGGCCATCGTCAGATCAACCAGGAAGTTGACGAAGTAGCTCTTCCGAGCGTTCTTCAACGACGACACCGAGAAGTACCGTTGCAGCACGACTTGGTCCGAGCCGTGTGTGCAGATATTCCAGAAGAAGTGATTGATCATCGCGAACACGATTGTCGTGCGGACCGTGATGTCCCAGCTAAACACCGGCGGCAGGTTGTTCCGCCCGCTCGTGTGGGAGGCGGTCTTCCACCAATCGATCGGGCCGGTCCCGTCAACGGCAGCGACATAGCCAATCGCCAACAGCACGCCGGCCAGCAGCAGCAGGCACTGTAAAACGTCGGTCCAAATCATTGCCTGAATGCCGCCGACGGCCGTGTAGATCGCGGCAATGATTCCCACGAGTCCGATCCACCAATAGATGTCCTCCCCCGGCAGCCAGAGCAGGTCCGGGCCTTTGACTCGGTCGAGTGCCATCGACGCGGCGAAGATCACCATGCTCATCCAACCCAGCCGCAGCAGCACGAACAGCGACGCCCCGATCAATCGCACCGGATAGTTGAATCGCAGTTCGAGGTACTCGTAGGCGCTCGTCAGCTTCAGCCGCATGAAAAACGGAATCCACAGCAGCATGATCACGGCCATGCTGAGCGGAGCCGCAAGAATCCCCATGAAGACTCCCATGCCGTTCTTGATCATCTCGCCTGGCATGCCCAGGTACGACAACGTCGAGAACAGTGTCGCGAGGATGCTCAGCCCGACCGCGAACCACGGCATCCGGCGACCACCGACGAAAAAATCATCGACGTCCTTTTGCTTGCTGCCGAACCACAGCGCAATGCCGAACGTCAGCAAGAAGTAAAACGCGATCGCGGCGAAGTCAGGCCATTCGAGGCCGGAGTCGAGCATGAGGATGGTCTTTCTTTCGTGGGCGAGCCTCTCCACGGCTCCCCTACAAGCTATCGCACCAATCTCCGAAACGCATCTTGCTGGCGGGGGCATTCGAGGAACGTCTCCGCGTTGTCGCTGTCGATTGCTCGGCGGATGATCGCGAAAACTTCGCGAGCCGCAGCTGCTGTCTGTTCTAACTCCGCCGAGCCTTGGGCCGCGTTGAGGTAGAAGCTCGCGTAGCCGTGACAACCGCGTTTCGCCATTTCTTGGATGAACAGCGTCGCCAAAATCGGCTTCTGATCCGATGTAGCCGACGTGAACTCCAAATGCGGATGCACGGCCAAGCCGGAGCATTTCACGTCGAGACCGGTCTCTTGCGCGACGGCATCCAGCCGCTTCTGTAACTCGCGGCCGAACGACCACAACGACTCCGATACGTTTCGGCGTCGCAGTTCGCGGATCGTCGTCAACGACGCGACCATGCCGATCGGATCGGACCAGTAGGTACTGGAAATGAACATCCTCGCGGCTGGCTCCATCACGCTGCGCCGACCGACCACCGCTCCCATCGGATAGCCGTTGGACATCGACTTCGCGAACACCGCCATGTCCGGCGTCACGCCGACGAAACCCTGGGCCGCCTGCATCCCGAATCGAAATCCAGACGAGACCTCGTCGAAGATCAGCACGACACCACGCTCGTCGCACAGCTTGCGAACGCCGGCGAGATATCCGTCGGCCGGCCGTTCCGAACGGAGCGGTTCCATGATGATCGCCGCGACTTCGCCTCTGTGATCGTCGAGCAACTGTCCCAACGCCGCGAGATCGCCAAACGGAAACGGCAGCGCCGTTCCAGCCAAAGCCTTCGGCACACCGATCGGTTCGATGCCGGGAAACAGATGCGAATTCAAGCTCTCTTCGGCCACGAGATTTGCCGCCAAGTACCAGTCATGCCAGCCGTGATAGCCGCAGAACAGCACCTTGTCCCGCCCGGTCGCGCCACGAGCGATCCGCACCGCAATCGCGCATGCCTCGCCGCCACACTTGGCGTAACGGACCATCTCGGCACACGGAATCGTGCGACACAGTTCCTCGGCCAGTTCGAGTTCCACCGCACTACTGATCGAAGTCGCGACCCCTTTGCCGATCTGTTCTCGAACCGCGTCATCCACGATCGGATCGCAGTAGCCGAGAATAATCGCACCGATGCCGCTGACCCAATCGATGTACTCGTTCCCATCGACATCCCAAATCCGTGCGCCCTTGGCTCGCGCGGCGTACACCGGCGAGACGCCGTTCGCATATTTCGTTGGTCGCCGGCTGAGCAACTGCGTGCCGCCGGGAATGAGTTCGTTGGCTCGCCGATAGAGGTCGTAGGATTTTGTGGTGACCATGAAATAACCGAATTCTTCAAAGGCGGAAGCGACCAAAGGAATCAAAAAAACTTCGGTCCTTTTCGTCCGTTCAGTCCTTTTGAGAAGCCCTCATCGAAGGACTTGAAATCGAATCACGCAAACAGAACCCGCCGTCTACGACCAGCGATGTGCCCGTGATGTAGTCCGCGTCGTCCGAACACAAGAACGTCGCCGCTCGGCCGATGTCTTCTGGCTGGCCGATCCGACCCCACGGCAGTTTGGCTCCTTCTTCGGCGAGCATCGCGTCGCCGAAGGTTTCGTGCTCACCAGGCGTGTCGATCCAGCCCGGTTCGATGACGTTGACGTTGATGCGGTGCTTGATCAGTTCGGCGGCGATCGTGAAGGCCATGTGGTTCAGGCCACTCTTCGCCGCGTTGTACGCGACCGCTCGAGCATACGGCCGCCGCGAATGGACGCTCGAAATGAAAAGTATCTTGCCGCCGCCGCCACGCTCGACCATGTGTCGAGCGACGAATTGGCTCATGTGGAACCCGGCGGTCAGCGTTCCTCGGATCGTCTTGTCGAATATCTCCGGGTCGTAATCGAGGAAGTCACCGCGCCGTGAGAATGCCGGATTGCTGACGAGAATGTCGATTCGGCCGAACACGGCGATCGCTCGCCTCACGATGTCTTCGCACGAGGATCGCTCGAACGAATCGCCATCCACGAGCACTGCACGTCGGCCGAGTGATTCGATCTCGGCAATCAGTGAGGCTGTGTTTTCGGACGGCTGCCGATCGTTAATCGCCACGTCTGCACCAGCGCGAGCCAGCTCCAGCGCGCAGCCGCGACCAATGCCGCGAGCGGCTCCGGTCACGAGGGCAATCCGGCCGACGAGTTTCATTGAGTTCCCCAAATTTATCGTCTTTGAAACGTTCGGCTCGTCTCGCAGAGCGAGGCGGCTACGTTGTAACCATGCTGTCCAGCCGCCGTCGATCGATCAAGGCAACTCGTCTGGAGAGATTGAAGAGATTGCCACCGGCTGGTTCGTGAAGTTCAGGCAGGATGACATCAACGTAATCCGCATGGCCGCGAAGAGGAATGCTCGACGGTGTTCCGGTTTTTCTCCCTCTCCCTTTGGGAGAGGGCCAGGGTGAGGGAGTCGATGGTTATTCACCCCCTTATCCGGCATTTTGCCACCTTCTCCCGAAGGGAGAAGGGATGAGTCGGGGTCGTCACGGCATGTTCGATAGCCTGAGTTTCACAACGAAACGCGCAGTCCGTCGTAGGCCAATGCGACCCCGGCCGGCAGTCGCGCATTTGTGGCTTCGTAGTCGAGCCTATGCGACACATGCGTGAAGAAGGCTCGACGCGGGCGGACTCGTTCCACGACCTCTAAACTTTGAGCGATGCCGAAGTGCGTCGGATGTGGATTGTCTTGCAGAGCATCGAGGATCAGCACGTCCAACCCTTCGAGCAGCGGCCAACTTTCCTCCGGGATGTGGCTGACGTCGGTGCAGAACGCGACGTCGTTGATCCGAAACCCCAAGACGGGAAGCCGGCCGTGGAGCAGACGGATCGGCTGCACTCGCTGGCCGAGCACGTCGAACGGGTCGAGTCCGATGCGGACGAACTCCAATTTCGGGATCGCACCGGGATGCAGGTCTTGATGCGGAACCTCGAAGGCGTAGCCGAATGCGGAGCGAAGCTGCCGCTCGACCGGCTCTTCGCAAAACAACGGAATCGGCCGAGACAACTTCCAACCGCTGGTCCGCAGATCGTCGAGTCCAAAAATGTGATCGGCATGCGCGTGCGTGAAGATGGCCGCTTCGACCAGTCGCACCCGTTCACGCACCAATTGCAGCCGCAGTTCGGGAGGCGTGTCGATGACGAACGTACCACGAGTGGTGTTGATCGCGACTCCGGTGCGCGTACGGTGATTCTTCGGATTGGACGACGTACAGACCGCGCAATCGCAACCGATCATCGGTACCCCGACACTGGTGCCGGTGCCGAGCAGAATCAATTCGCCGCGAGGATGCTGTGACTCTGTCATGGTGATTTGGTACGACACTAATCCGAAGCGCCAGCGATGGCAAACGCTTCACGGAGCGGCGAATTCCAATGCATTTGAAGCGACCGCCCTCGTTGGCGCTTCGGGTTAGTTTTTCGGCGAGCCATCCAACAACTTCTGCAAGCGTTTCAGATCGGCCTGCAAGCGTTCAATCGGTTGAGCGGAGAAATCGCGCGGGCTGCGCAGCCCAGACGGGAAGTTCAACGTCTCATTCATCGAATCGAGCACGGACTGAATCTGCCGGTCTCGCTCTTGGTCGGTCTCCATGAGCGAACCTTGAGCGGCGATTGCGTGCTGCAATGCGTTCAATGACAGAAAGAGCTGCGTCGCCGAGTCCCAATCGCGGCTGACGAGTCGCGGCCCCTCGTCCTTGACCAGCATGAGGCGTAACTTCGCGAGGCCATCGGGCGACAGGACGTCGTTCGTTGAATCGGCATGATTCAGTCGTTCGGCCAAGACTCGCAGCGACTTCGCAGCTGCGTTTGCCTCGCGATCAATCGCTTCAGCCAGTGGAAGCGGTGACGTGAAATGTCGTCGAAGCTTGGCCAGCTCAGCTTCTGGAAGCTGGACCATTGGACTGGGCTTCTGTCGCGCGAGCGGTTCCAGCATTGCATACGGCCACGCATTCCAACCGAACGAAACGCGAGGGCGTTTTGATCCGTCTTTCGACTGCCACCAACTCGCGGACTGCAAATCGTGATGGCACGCGAAGCAATTCCATTCGGTGAGTTCCGGCCATTTGGCCGGAGTCTCCTTGGCCAACTCGGCGCGGTGGCTGAGCAGTTCCAGCGAACGCTGTGCGGTGACAACTTGACCAACGGCCCACAGCCTCGCCTCGAAGGCCGATCCGGTCAGAATTCCCCTCTTTGCGAAGCCGAGTTCGATGGGATGTCGTTTGGCGTCGATCTCGTCGGGCCAGTGTTTTGGCCAATTGGCGTGAAACGTGGACAGCTCAAAAAACAGTCGCGGATGTCCGGCGGCGATCAAATCGTGATTGACGTCTCGGCCGGGACCGCCGACATGGCAATCGGCGCAGACGTTGGCTCGCGTGAGTACGTCCGTCAGATCGTGATACCCGCGCTGGCGTTTGACCTCAGCCGACCGATTTCTCCAATCGGTTCGGACATGTTCCGTGAGCCAGCGTTCGGCGGGGCCGTGACATTGTTCGCAATCGACGCCGGCGAGTGGTGCTCTGCCAGAAATCGAACTCAACTTGGAATCGGTACTCGTCGCGGGCGAATGGCAGTTCAAACAGACGGCGGACTCGTGAGCGGGCTTCGGCAACTTGAGTTGCTCGGCCATCTGCCGTGAGAGGTCATTTCGTAACACGGAATAAGCTCGCGAGTGCGGATCGCGCGCGGACCAGATCGGGAACTCGGAGCCGACGAATTTGTGGCCAGCGAGTCCGCCGTGACACGCGGCCGTCGCACACGACGCGCTGCCGACGAGCTTAGGCGAGGCATCTTCGGCAAAGGCGAATTCAGGGCTAGGGCAAACGAGAATGCAAAGTGCAAACTGAAGGACGCACGCAGCCTTCACTCTCGCACTTCGCACTTTGCACTTTGCACTTTGCACTCGGAACTTCCTCTCACGGAGCGAACGGGCCGTTCCATTTGTCTTTCGACGGGTCGTGATAAATATGGCACTCGATGCACGACGTCCGAGCGCCGCGGTTCACATTCGAGAGCAAGTCTTTCAACGACTCGATCGGTGGTGACGTTGGCGATCCAGGTTTGGCAGTCGTCTCGCTTTTGATTCCATCCATCCACTCGGCGGGGCGGTGCGCGTGACACGCGCGACAGACGTCGATCGACGGGATCAGCACATCGCCGGTGCTCTTGCTCTGAGCCACTCCGGCATGACACGCGGTACAGCTCAGCAGGCGGTGTGGTTCGTGATGGAACTGGCTATGTGACAGCCAGCGTGAGGGGACATTGGTTGGGACGATCTTCCAATCGGCGATTGCGATCGCGGACTTCGAGACAACGGGCTCGACCTCGTGGCAGTAACGGCAGCCGCCGGTGGCTTCGTATCCGAACTGGCTGTGTCGATGCTGCTGTGTGATCTGCTCGGCTTTGGTGACATTGTCGAGGACGGTCTTCGCCTGATCTTTGGAGAGCCGCTGGAAGTCACGATGTCCGGGGAGCGGGCGGGATGGGGAATCACTTGGTTCATCGGCCCTCTTCCCTCGGGAGAGGGTGGGGTCATTCGGGGCCGAGTCCGATTTTGGGGCGAGTGCTTTCAAGGTGTAGGTTTCGGTGAGGAACCCGCGCACGATATCGGGAGTTTCATGCGGCACAGATTGGCCGGGAAAATGTTCGTGGTCGAAGAGCAGGGGGTGGCATTCGCGGCAGTGTCGCTCGAAAGAGATGGGCTTGAGGAATCGACCTTCGTGGTCCGGTTCGTGACAGACTTCACAACTGTGCGAGAGGTCGATGAACTTGCGGTCCTTGCCGATCAAGCCGTGAATCAGTTTTCCATTCGTGTCGTATTCGGCTTTGAGATGCGCGGCGTGGTTGAAGCGGATGCGGCCTCGGTCCTGCCAGCGCGGAGCATCGTCGCCCGGACGCTGGAAGTTTTCGATCGCGCGATTGGCTCCGTGTTTGGCGTGCAACGGTGGGGCGGTCGCCGCATCTTTCGTCAGCGACTTCAGCAGAAATTCGGGGTGTCCATCGAGCTGATCGAAGCGTGTGACGCTCTTCGCAAAGACTTCGCTCGCACCGTGAGTCGTCTTCAATTCGGTGTGACAGGCGATGCAGTGACGGCTGCTGGGCTTGGTGAGCATGTCGGACCCTTCGTGCTCCTGATGGCAGGCTGCGCACGAAATGTCTCGATGAGCCGGATTCTGATTCGCGTGATGCTCACCGACGCGGTGGCAGGTCTCGCACTTCTTGTTGTCGATCGAGTGGGCTTCGTCGGAAAAAGTGACCAGCCGTTGCAGCGGAGTCCATGTTGTGTGGCAGCGCCAGCATTCATTCTCGATCAGCCAGTGCGGCGAGGTGACGTCACCCGCCTGATAAATCTGATGTTCTCCCCGGAGGTGTTGCAACGAGAGCCACATCAGCGAACCGACTCCCGCCCACAACGCCAGCCACCACGCCATTCGCCGCTGGCGATTCGGCTGCCGATGCACATTGATGTCCACGCGACTGGATAGCTCGCGACTGGAACGCAGCATGACGGACTCAGGGGTAAGGGGTTGGAGGTTAGGGACAGAGGGTTTTCTAAACCCTAACCCCTATCTTCCGAACGGGACCACGCGCAACGACACAATGACGTGCGCGACAAACAGAACCAACAAGGCAATCGACGGAGGAATGTGCAGGATCAGCCACCAGTGCAACCAGCGGTGCAGTCGCAATTGCGTGTTGAACTGCCGACGTTCCTCGCACAGGTCTTCCAATTCTTGAATCGATTCGTGCAACTCGGCCGGCAGATCGGATCGCAACTGCGCGAAGAGTCGCCGAGCGGAAATGCCTTCATCCAATCGATGCTGCGGCGACCGGCCTGTGCTCAGGAACGATCGCACGACGCGAATGTGAAAGTCGCGCAACTCGGTCAACAGTGCGGGAGGAATCGGCGCGGCGATTTTGGCTGGCGACTTCGATGTCGCGATTGCGGCAGGTTTCTCAGAGATTGGCTTTGCAACTGCCGCAGGTTTTTTGACCGCCGGAGGTGCAGGCGTGTCGGCGGCAGATAATTCTGAGGCGACCGACTTCTCGACGGTGAGCGGCTTGTGAGGCTCCGTCGTTGGATCGGTCGACGAGCCTTTTGCGGCAGCCAGCTTGGCCTGCATTTGTTGCAACGGAGACAGCTTCTTTTCGGGAGTCGGCGCTGCGGGAACCTCGGTCGACGAGCCTTTTGCGGCAGCCAGCTTGGCCTGCATCTGTTGCAACGGAGACAGCTTCTTTTCGGGAGTCGGCGCTGCGGGAACCTCGGTGGCAGGCGCGGCCTCGCTCGGCGGTGGAGCCGACTTCGCCGCCATCTTGGCACGCATCTGTTCGAGGGGAGACTGTTTCTTCACTTCAGCAAGTACGGGGGCTTCGGCCGCGGGAGCCGGAGATTCGGCAATTGGTTGTGGCGATGGTTTCGCGGCGGTTTTCGCACGCATTTGCTCAAGAGGCGAAAGTTTCTTTTCCGGTTCGGCAGCGGCGGCGGGTGGACCTGGATTCGCGGAGGCCGGCGCGGGGGACTCACCTCCAGCGATTTTTGCGGCGGCTTTTTCACGCATCAATTCGAGTGGACTTTTCGGCTTTGCGGCTGGTGGCGTTGCAGCCAGTGCATTCGGGAGCGTGTTGCCCTCTGAGCCCTCACCCGGCCTTCGGCCACCCTCTCCCGGTGGGAGAGGGGCGGCGTTCGGGGACGTGGGTTTGGTGGCGATGATTTCGGCGGGAGCGTGAGCAGTTGGTTTCTTGCCATCCGCTTCGGGCAGCGGGACGTTGGCGTAGACCTTGGCCAACTCTTTCGGGAAGTCGGACTCACGCTTGAGCACGCGCTGTTGCTTGAGAACTTCCTCGGCGAACGGCTTGAGCGGTTCGTAATCGACGTCGAGCACTCCGGCTTGTTTGGCGACCAATTGATCGGCTCGGAACTGCATCGTCTGCGACAGGAACGGAATCTGCGCGACCATCGTTTCCAGCGGCACGCGTGTCGTCAGCAATCTCGGAATGACCTGTTGCAGCACGACCCCTGCAAAGCCCGTCACCACGACGAGGCCGAACGAAATCCACAACAGGTTTTCGAGCAGCCCGCCCCAGCCGAAGCTGGCATGAAACAAAATCAGCACGAAGCCCAGTGTCCCCAGCCATAGATGCCCGCGCAGCCAGAACTGAGCCGAGCCGACTCGCCAAGTCGGCAGCCGTTTGCGCACGGCCAGCAGCGCCGCGAAGATCATCAGCAACGAACCAGCGATGCCGAACACTAAGCCCAGTACGCTGCCCCCCGTCGGGCCGTGCATCGAGCGCTTTTCCATCGCCCAATAAGCCGCCGCCGCGCTGGTCAGTACCAGCACACTCCCGACAAACCACGGCTTGTGAGTCCGATCAATCAGCACGTCAGCGCCTCCCGCTCAGGAAAAAATCTTGGGAGTGGACGCGGATCGCGGCGTCGTGCGGACAGGCGTAGACACACGATGGCGACTGGCTGGGGAGCGAACTGCACAGATCGCAGACCACTGCTTGCTCGGTGATCGACTTAATCTCGGACTGGGCACCGAGCGCTTGGCGAGCCTGAGCGCTCAGTTCGACCGGATTAGTCAGCGAGTTCATTTGGATCGAGCCGTAGGGGCACTGGTCGGCGCACATGCCACAGCCGATGCACCAATTCTCGATGACGATCTCCCCTTTGTCGCCGCGATTGATCGAGCCGACCGGGCAGCCAATCAAGCAGACCGGGTCGAGACACGAGCGGCATGAGATCGGCACCAAATAATTTTCAAACCGAGGCCCGTCGAGAAACAACCGCGTGCGGCCGTCGTCATGTGCCGCGACACACGCCTCGACGCACTGATTGCAGCGCGTGCAGCGGTCGAGGTCGATCAACATCAGCTTCTGACCTTGGATCAGTCCAAGCTGCTCGAACTCTGGCGACTGCGACTGCGTGGACAGGACCGACGAGGCGTCGGTTTTCGTCTGTTGGACCGATCGTTGCTGTCGCTGAGCGATGACGGCGTTCACTTTCGCTTTGAGTTTTGGCGACGACGCGACCAATTCTTGAAACGCCGCTTTACTGATCTTCACCAATTCGACACGCGATGGGACCGCGCCCGTCCGCGAATCGGGAATTCGCTGATTGGCACCGCCATCGGGATGGTCGTAAGCATAAACCGTCGCACTGCGTGATTCGCTGGCGATGACGCCCATCTCGCCGAAGTAGTCGCCTCGGCCCAGATAGCTGAGAGTCCGTCGCGGCCCGGCTGTCGCCGCCCGCCGAGGCATGTTGGCGAAGACGTGCTCCAGCAACAGCCGATGGAACGTGCGGACTTCGAGGTCTGACCACTTCTTCGGATCATCCGCGAAATCGTTCATCGCTAACGTGACGGTGATGCTGTCCACTGCGATCGCGACATCGGTCGTTGTCTTGCCGAATTGCGTGTGCAGTTCCCCCTTGCAGATGAACTCGTTCAATCCGGCGAGGAGTGTGGCCTGATCAACTTCACTGGCGGATTTCGCTGCGACGATCAGACCGGCGGTCTCACGAGTTGACGAGGACAGAGCCGCAGCAACCTTCGATCTCAAATCGGAGATTTGAGATTTCAGATCGCCGATCTCGGCCGCCAACCCGGTCCATTGTGTTGTCGAAAACTCAGCCGCACGAGCCTGCGTCCAGGCGTTGGCAACGACTTTCACCAGTCCGCTGCGAATGACGTAGAACGCCTCGGACAAATCGAATTGCTCGAAGATCAACCCGCCGGTTGGGACTTCCATCAGCTCGATCGCCTCGCGCAGCTTGCCGAATTCGGCATCGGTCAACTCCTCGAAGATCGACAGCCTGCGGATGTGATTTTCCAGGATGCGCTGCTTGTAAACCGCGTCCATTCGTTCTTTGTACGTCGGGTCGCTGTGCAACATATCGAGCACGTTGCGGAGCATCTCGAGCATGTAGCACTCTTGATCGGCGGCGACCGTTGCCGAGCGCGGCGCACGATTGATGCAACTCA
>CAMAWN010000033.1 GCA_945861865.1 Candidatus Kuenenia stuttgartensis
GCACCAGCAACCTCGTTGGCCGCTTTTTGGTTCTTCTGCTTCGCCGCTTGCTGGCTTTGGGCGGAATTGCCCCACAACGCCGCGTCGCTGGTGGCGGGCACAATGGCCAGCAACCCCAACGCCATCAGCCATTTTCCAAGATGTCGCATTGGACTCCTCTCCTTCGTCTTCGGCTGTTCCCGCCGAAGCGGGGGTGTGTCGAACCGTTCTCCTTGAACACGGCTCGCGCAGTCTGATCGCTTTTCCAAGAATCGGTTCTTGGAGTCCGGTTACAGAAACTTTTCTGATTGTTTCGAGGAAAATGGATCAGAGTCAGTAAGCCGGCTGGTTGGCTGGTTGCCACCAGTTTGCTATTCTCTCGCTCCTTCGTGAGCCTTTCGTCGCCGGAATCTGTTCCGGGTCAGAGGTCTCTGGCAACCGTAGGCGTCGTTAGGAGAAGTTCCGAAACATGGCAAGCCGTTTGGATAAGCGTAAAGAGTTCGAGGCGGCCGAGGCTCAGGGAGCCGATGGCTCGGCGGGGAAGGACGAAAAGGGCAAGCGCAAGCGGGTCGTCGCCGCAGGAGCCAAAAAGAAACCGGTCAAAAAGAAACCCCGCGCGAAGCCGGTCGAACGCCGACGCATCGTGTGGGTGATCTACAACAACACTCAAAAGGAGGAGGACCGCTTCCCGTTCGACCAAAAGAAGGCCGCCGAAGAACGGATCGGAGTGCTGCGATCCAAGAGTAAGCGACTGTATTGGTTGCAAGCCGTGAAAGAGGCGATCGGAGCCCCACCACCAGGTGCCATTACTGACATTTACGAAGAGCGCTACGTGCCGGAAGTCGTCGAGGAAGAGGTCGAAGTCGAACTAGAAGAGGAAGAAGAAGAGGAAGAAGAAGAGGAAGAAGAGGACGACGACGAGTAGTTCTCGCCGTTCGGTCTTTTCAAGTTGATCAGCAAGAACAACAAAAAAGCACACGTCTTTGGACGTGTGCTTTTGTGTTTCGGCAACACCGACGGCAGACCAGGATTCCGATTAAGGACCGGTCATGGAGTTTGTGGCGGCAGTGCCGTTCGGGTTCAGACGAGCCAAACGCGCGCGGCGCTCTGCTCGGCGGCGGTTACGGCGAGAAATTTCACTCGGCTTCTCGTAATACTCGCGGCGACGCATTTCCTTCTTGATTCCAGCGTGTTCCACCAACTTTCGAAACCGCTTCACCGCGTCATTAATTTTCTCGTTATCTCGCAAACGCAACTTAACCACGAACGACCTCCTTCATGGCAACCTCCAACAAACTGAAATTGGGAAATACCGCAGCCCGCGGCCGCAGCCAATTTGAGCCTCGAAACTGATGACAACGTCGAATCATCAACACGGCTGATGTCCGAGGATTTACGCAGATTCCGAAGCGGCGAAGGTATATTCGGGCATCGTTTGAGTTGTCAACGCAGCCGTCTTGATTGCCGTGGAAGATCGTAGTATTTTGGCCTGCGATGAATGCTGCTGCTCCGACCGCCTGCCGAGATTTCTTCGCCGCCGCACCGATGGGGCGACGCGAGGTGCTTCGAGCGGGAGCGCTGAGTCTGGCAGGACTCGATTTGCCGTTGTGGTTCCAAGTGCAGGCCGCCGCGCGAGCCGAATCGGTGTCGGCCCACAAAGAGCGACCTCGCGCGAAGGCGTGCATCTTCCTCTTCATGTGGGGCGGCCCGGCTCAGCAAGACACCTGGGACATGAAGCCGAATGCCCCGGTCGAGTATCGCGGCGAGTTCCAGCCGATCGCGAGCAAACTTCCGGGAGTGCAGATCTGCGAGCACTTGCCGCAACTGGCTCAACGGGCCGACAAGCTGGCGATCATCCGTTCGATGACCCACGGTGACGTCGATCACACCACGGCCACACACTTCCCGCTGACCGGTCGGGGCGTTCCGCGTCGCGGCGCACCTTTGCCGGATGACTGGCCGAGCATCGGTTCTGTCGTGGCTCGATTGGGTCGCGGACACGGACCGCTGCCGCCGTTTGTTTCGATGATGCCCATCGTGCCCAATGGAGCGCCGCGATTCGTTGAAGAGTCACACGGCCAGGGAGCCGGTTGGCTCGGACCGACGTTGAACCCGATGCGCATCGACGCCGATGGCAGCAAGCCCGACTACAAGGTCGGCGATTTTTCGTTGCACGCGGACATTCCCGAAGCCCGCTCGAATCGTCGCCGCGAGTTGCTCGGCGACATCGACCAGCAATTGCGAATGCTCGAAGGTCACGCGAACATCGCAGCGGCTCGCAGTCATTACGACCGAGCATTCTCGCTGTTGTCCTCGCGCGGTGCTGTCGAGGCATTCGATCTGACTCGCGAACCGCAATCTGTCCGCGAACGCTACGGCATGAACCCGCATGGCCAATCCGTGCTGCAAGCGCGGAGGTTGGTTGAGGCGGGCGTCCCATTCGTCACCGTCTTCTGGCCCAACGACGGCATCACGAATGTCAGCGTCTACTGGGACACGCACAACCGCAACTTCATCGACTTGAAAACGCGGCTGTGCCCTGTCACCGATCAGGCCTTCAGCGCGTTGTTGGACGATTTGCAAGACCGCAGGATGCTCGACGAAACGCTCATCGTCTGGACGGGCGAGATGGGCCGCACGCCGCGTGTCGGCCAAGGGGTCGTCGGCGGAGCCGGTGCTGGCCGCGACGGCCGCGATCACTGGCCGAGTTGTTTCACGTCGGTCCTCGCGGGCGGCGGCGTTCGTGGTGGAATCGTTCACGGTTCGAGCGATCGCTTCGCGGCGTACCCCGCCAACAATCCGACTTCGCCCGAAGATCTCGCCGCCACGATCTATCACTGCCTCGGCGTCGATCCGCACTTGCAGTTGCCGGACAATCTCGGCCGCCCGCTGACCATCTGCGAAGGCACGCCGATTCATCCGATCCTTTTCTGAATTTGTCGGCGCGGACATGCGGCGACTCAGTTTTTCGGCACTCGCTCATCCGCCGGCTCGTCGCAGGATCGGCAACTCTCCATCGCTTGCCTCCGATGCGACCGGCCGCGAGCATGGTTGACCCGCTCCGATCCCTCCGGCGTCAGCAGAAAGTGAACTCATGCCCGCGCGATTGCTCTGCCTCTGCCTGCTTTTGATGACGACGGTCGCCAATGCTGACGATCACCTGCGCGACCTGCAAACGGCCGCGATCAAGAATGGTCAATCGCCGGTCGCTCACTGGGGCGTTGATCCCAAGAACTACAAGGAATGGAGCACGCACAGCAATCGGCTGATTCCGGTCTACACCTTTGGGACGCTCGGAGCGGGTGCGGGAGTTGATCTCAACAGTTACCTTGGCGAGAACAGCGCGTACCGCAGCGAGGCAAAGCTCAAGGAGATCTACGGTCGCGTTCCGTCCAACACGCTCAATCTTGCGGCGGAATACTGCGACCAAACCAATCTCGCAGCGTTGCAGCGAGCCGCATTCAAGGCTGGCAAAAAGCACGTCATCCTGATGATCTTCGACGGCATGGATTGGCAAACGACTCGCTGTGCCGCGATCTACAACGAGCGGCGGGTCAGCTACTCGCAAGGACGAGGGACCGGCACGCATTTTCAAAACTACACGGCGAATGGCACAACGCAGTTCGGCTTCATGTGCGTCGCACCCCGTAACGATGGCACTGACAGCGATGTCGATACGCAGACCGTCACTAACCCAGGCGGGAAATACCCCGGTGGCTACAACGTCGCGAAGGGTGGATCGTTTCCGTGGTCACCGCCTACCGACGACATCTATTACCTCACTAGCCGAAGCCCAGACGGCAAAGGTAAGGCCGAGCACCCGTATCCCGATTCGGCCAACACAGCTCAGGCGATGACTTCGGGTGTGAAGAGCTATAACAACTCAATCAACGTCGATTACGTCGGCGTACAGGTCTCGCCGATTTCTCACGAGGTTCAAGCCGCAGGATTCGCGATCGGAGCTGTCACGAGCGTACCGATCAGCCATGCGACGCCAGCGTGCTCGTATGCGCAGAATGTCGATCGGGACGATTATCAAGATTTGACTCGCGACCTGCTCGGACTGCCGTCCATCGCACATCCGACCAAGCCACTGCGAGGACTCGACGTGCTGATCGGTGGTGGCTTCGGAGACACTGCGACAAAGACCGGAGACACGGAAAAGAAAACGCAGGGTCAGGGGAAAAACTTTGTCCCCGGCAACATCTGGTTGACGGCGGCCGACCGCAAGACGATCGACGCGGCCAACGGTGGCCCGTACGTTGTCGCCGAACGAACGGCCGGAACCAACGGTCGTGAATCTCTGATGGCCGCCGCTGACAGGGCCGCCTCATCCGGCCAACGGTTGCTCGGGTTCTATGGCATTGGCACGGCGAAGGGACATTTGCCGTTTGCGACTGCCGACGGCGATTTTCAGCCCTCGATCGGACGCACCAATAAGGTCGAGTCGTACACTCCTGCCGACCTCACCGAGAACCCGACGCTGGCCGACATGACTGCCGCCGCCCTCTTTGTGCTCGGCAAGAACAAAAAGGGGTTCTGGCTAATGGTCGAAGCCGGCGACGTTGATTGGGCCAACCACGATAACAACCTCGACAACTCGATCGGTGCGGTCAATTCCGGAGACCGTGCTTTTCGAGTCATCACCGAGTGGGTGGAAAAGCATAGCCACTGGAACGAGACCGTCGTAATCGTGACCGCCGACCACGGACATTACCTGTGGATTGATCGCCCGGAGGGGTTGATTCCCTAGCTTTGGAGTTCAGTTTCGGTGGTCCAGAAGGGTCGGCGTCCAAGCTTTAATTTTAAAAACCGCCACCTCATCTTGATATTTCAGCGAACTTTTATAGATTGCTCTGGGATTAGAGGGGTCTTGGAGTCAGTTTCACCAGAGGAGCCTGACCGTGAAGCGTTGGCCGATGCTTGCTGCGACCGCTTGTTTGTCATTGGGAGCCTTGGGGTTGGGCGTTTTTGACGCTCAGGCAAAACCACCGGTGGCTCAGAAAAAAATCGAAAAGGCTCCTGTCGATCCGAAGGCCGAAGCGGCGTTTCGGGAGCAGGCCAAAAAGCTGACGAGCGGCACAGAACTCGACAAAGTTCTGGCTCTCGAAAATAAAGAACGGGGGATCAAAGCTGATCCGATGCCCGTCGTCGATGATCTGACCTTTTTGCGTCGGGTGTATTGCGACCTGGTCGGCCGCATCCCCACCAATGAAGAGGCCGCCGCGTTCGAGGCAGACAAGAACTCCGCCAAGCGGGATGAGATCATTGATCGCCTGATCGCCGATGACCGGTTCGTCGATCGCTGGACAGTTTTTTATGCCGACATGTTTCGGCTGCGTGCTCAGGCCGACGGCGGCGGCGCGGCGCTGGCTTGGGTCCATCAGGCAATTGCCGATGCGATGCCGCACGATGAGATGTCTCGCCGCTTGATTACCACGAACGGCAAGGCGGGAGCGGCTCCGGAAGTCGCATTTGTGCTGGGTGACAACGCCGATCCGATGATCCTCGCGGGGGTCACGTCACAAGTTTTCATGGGTGTCCGCATCTCGTGTGCTCAGTGTCACGATCACCCGTTTGATGTCTGGACCCAAGAAAACTTCTACGGCTTCGCGGCGTACTTTGGAAAGACTCAGCGGATCGAGAATCAGTTCACTCGCACGATCTACGCCAAAGAAAATGAGCGATCAACAGTGCTCTGGCCGCCGGAAGGCAAGGCCAAACCGGACGAGCGGAAGCCCATGAAACCGAACTTCCCGTTCGACAGCGTCGCCGCCAATGAAACTCCAGAATACATCGCTCGACTGAATGCGTTGCGAGCGAAGCAGAAGGCTGCGAAAGACGCGCTTCTCGCGAAGGCTGGCGCGAAAGACTCCGGCGTGGATGACCTGCTGGCCGATGCTTCGGAGAACGAGCAAAAGGCGAAGGGCAAAAAGCAGGACGATGCCATCACGAAGCAGGCGAAGCAGGACGCCAAGGATCTCAACATAAAGGCGGGCTTGTACACGACCAGCGAATGGCGAATGCAGCTCGCCGATTTGGTGACGTCTCCCCGCAATCGGTTTTTTGCGAAAAATCTGGTGAATCGCGCGTGGTCTGACCTCATCGGCCGCGGCATTGTCGATCCGATCGATGACTTCAGTGACAACAACCCGCCTAGTCATCCGAAGATGCTCGATTACATCGCCGACGAATTTGTGGCCAGCGGCTACGACCTGCGATCGCTCGTGCGGTTGATCGTCAGCAGTCAAGTTTACCAGCGAGCACACGTTTACGGCTTGGCCGAGCAAGACCAGCAAGACCTCGAAAAATCGTTCCTCGCCACACCGATGCGGCGCATGCTCAGCGAGACGCTGTACGACAGCATCATCACCGCTGGGCACCTGTTCGACGTGAAGCACACCCCCGGCAAGAACATGAAGACCACTTGGAAGCTCTCGCAAATGGTCAAGCCGGGAACTGGCCGCCAAGGCTTGGCGCTCACCGCCATGAAGTTCGAGCAGAAGCTGGCCATGAATGGTCCAGCGATGGACAAGGATGAAGCGGCGGGTCTCGACCTCGAAAAGGGTATCGAGATCGACTTTGGCAAAGTTCTCGCGAACGCAAAAAAAGAGGAATCGAAAGTCGAAGTCGAAGAGATGCGTGTGATGTCGAAAGAAGAGATCGAAGCCGAGCGGATGCGGGCTCAAATGCAGACGCAACGTCGCGGCGTCGATTACATCGACCACTATGTGAAGGCGACCTTCGACGACAATCCGAAGTTTGGCTCGTCGTTGCGAATGTCGTCGCCCGCCGCACCGGAGCACTTCCTGCGGGTCTTCGGTCAAACGGATCGTGAAATTCTCGGAGAATCCCGTGATCACGCTCCCAACATGCGGCAAGCCCTGATGATGCTCAACGGTCAGTTGATTCACGAAGCGTCTCGCGTCGGCGAGTTTGAGCCGATGCACGCAGTGCTGGCCGAACAAAAGAGCCTCGACGGAGCCATCAAATTGGCTTACCGTGAGATCCTGACCCGTGAACCAACCGCAGACGAAATCCGAGAAGCCAAGTCCATCATTGCCGCTCAGAAAGACCAGTTTGACGGCATGGCGGACTTCCGCTGGATTCTGCTCAACTGCAACGAATTCCGTTTCTTGCCATGACCTCGTGGGGCAGGTTTTCAGCCTGCCCGTTTTGTTTCTCCGACAGGCAGGTTGAAAACCTGCCCCACGATCTAACCCGTTTCAGAAAGGGACTCGACATGGGCTGCCTGGATTACCAAATGAATCGCCGAGCCGTGTTGCAGGCGTCGCTGGCTTCGATCCTCGGTTTCTCGATGCGCGACCTCGTCGCGTTTGGCGGGACCGATCACACGCCGACGGCCGAACACGTCATTTTCTTCTGGAACGGCGGAGGGATGTCACACATCGACACGTTCGATCCGAAGCCCGGTCGGCCAACTGGCGGTGAGTTTGATGCGATCGACACGTCGGTGTCGGGGATCAAGATTTCGCAAATCTTCCCGGAAGTCGCGAAGGTCATGGAGCACTGTGCGTTGGTTCGATCCATTGCGGGTGTCAACGGCGATCACGGCCGAGGCACCTATCAGTTGCAGACCAGCTACAACCAAACCGCCAACCTGTTGCACCCTGGTTTCGGCTCGGTAGTGACCTCCGAGAAAAAGCAACTCGGCGACCTGCCGGCCTACGTCACGATCAGCGGCCGAGCACCTAAGGCCAGCTACCTCGGCCAGAAGTGCGAAGCGTACTTCATCGGCGGACCGGGCGAGAAAGACCCGTATCTGTCGTTCCCGGAAGGGATCGTCTCGGCTCGCGGCAATCAGCGACTTGAAGTTCTCGAAAAGTTCAACGGCCGCTTCGCCGAGAAGTCGTCGAACAAGGAATTGAAATCGACACAGACTTCGATCGACGAAGCTCTGACGCTGATGCGCAGCCCGGCGCTCGCTGCGTTCGAGTTGGACAAGGTGCCGACGTCGCAGTTGAACCGTTACGGCGACACGCCGTTCGGTCGCGGCTGTCTCGTGGCGAAGCAATTGGTCGAGACAGGCGTGCGGTTCGTTCAAGTCAACCGAGGCGGTTTCGACACGCACATGAACAACTTCCCCGCGATGGAAGCTCATGGCGAGATCATGGACCCGGCCTTGGCCTCACTGATCACCGACCTTGCCGAGAGCGGCATGCTCAAGAAGACGCTGATCGTCATGCTCAGCGAATTCGGCCGCACACCGAAGATCAACAAAGATTCCGGCCGCGATCACTGGCCGAACGTCTTCACCTGCTTCATGGCCGGTGGCGGCATCAAGGGCGGCACAGTTGTCGGCACGTCCGACGAAGACGGCTACGAACCGAAGGACAACCCGGTGAAGGTCTCGAACCTGCATGCCAGCTTCTGCCACGCTCTGGGTATCGACCCGGACAAGAAGATCATGACGCCGCTCCAACGCCCGTTCAAACTGGTCGAGGACGGCGCGCCCATCAAGGAATTGTTCGCCTAATTGCGAACGACCTTGAGTGACGCCAGAAATTCGTGAGGCAGGTGTAGAGCCTGCCTCACGGCGTTTTGAAAGGAGTCGGTGCGTCAGCGAAAAGTCGTTGATTGCTCACGATGAGGCGATGTTGCCGCTCGACAACATGACCGTGCAATCGGTCCAACAAGTGCCTCGATTTTGATAAGCGGGCTCTCTGGGACTGGTGAGCAACGCGGTGAAATGAGACCTTAGTGTGCGGTGGCTTGTCCCCGCATTCGACAGATTGAAACGCGAGCTGGGATGCTTGCGATCTCACAGCAGCACAGGGACGTGCGCGATCATGGATTACTCACATGCGAGCGTCTCGAATCGGTGTGGTCGTGGTTTGCGGGGTGGTTTCGTTTTGGCTGAGCAGTTCGGCGTGGAGCCAGGACGCAGCTAAGACCAAAGAGGTGCCCGCGCTCAAAGGTTCGATCGTCGAGGACCGGGCCGCCAAGAAGCTGGTCGAGGCTGGAGACGCTCGGTACGAGGCGGATGAAGTCTCGAAGGCCGTCGAGATTTGGCAGTCAGTGATTGAGCGATACCCCAAGAGCAAGGTGCGCTACGAAGCCTACATGCGGTTGGGGAATTTCTTTCTCCAGCGAGATCGACAATACGACAAAGCTCGCGCGCAGTTTGAGGCGGTTGCCTCGGAAGAAAACAAGGACGAAGAGCAGCGGGCCGAGGCAACTCTCAAAGCGGGGATTTGTTTTTACGAGGCTCGCAACTTCGGCAAGTGCTTTCAGGTGATGCGTGACGTGATCGAGAAGTATCCCGTCAGCAAACAGGTCAACGAGGCGTACTACTACATCGGCCTCGGTCACTTCCAACTCGGCCACTACAGCCGAGCAATCTCAGCGCTGGAGAAAGTCGGCACGACGCTGGTCAGCGAAGAGGGCAAAGTCGAGAAGCTGGAAGCGGGCAAGCGACTCTTCGTGAAGATCGAAGACGCGGACCTGTCGGCGCTCGAGCCGGGTCAATCCATCAAGATTGAGTGCATCGCGACCAGCGGCGACAAGGAAATCGTCGAATGCTTCTCAGTCGGTCGCAACGTGCGGATCGCGCTGGGAAGTTTGCTGACGAAGCTCGGCAAGCCGCAGTCGGGAAACGGGACACTCGAACTGAAGGGGGACGACACCGTCGAGGTCTCGTACATCGACGAGCAAACGGCCGACAAGCAATTCAATCGCAAGCTGCTGCATAAAGTCACGGTGGTCGGCAACGGACTGCTGTCGATCACCGATGGAGCGTTCAAGGAGACGCTGCGCGGCGTGGTGCTTGGCAAGACGATCAACCTGCAAATCATCGACGCGGACCGCGACCTGACTGATGTCGCAGACACCATTAAGGCAACCGTCGAGGTCATCCGGCCGAAGACCGATGAGGAGATCGAGAACGAATTGGTCGAACTCAAGAAGTCCGGCAAGGCGGTCGCGACCGACGACGAAGGAGAGCCGAAGATCGAGAAGTTCAAAAAGGTGGATCGCGTCGAAATCACGCTGACGGAGGTGAAGGTCGAGAATCAATTCGAGAAGAAGCCGGCTGGTGACGATGCAACCGAAGCTCCCAAGACAACGGCTGCGAATACAACGGTTCAACCAAATACGACGGAAGGCGCTCCGCCGACGAAGAGCGAGACGAAACCAGCCGGCTCGGCGGCTCAACCTGCGGTGAAGCCGGTCGAGGATAATTCGATTCACTCGGGCGTGTTCCGTGTGACGATTGCGTTGGCGAAGGCTGAGGACGTTGTTTCCACCGACGATGCCTTGCAGGCGTTGCCGGGAGATTTCGTGCGGCTGACGTACAAGGACGACAAGAACACGACGGCGGAGGCTCGGACGGTCACGTTCGATGCGAAGGCGATTGAAGGAAATCTCGGCGGCGTGCGTGTCACCAAGGCGTTGATCTCTGACCGCGAATTGCGAGTGCAGACGCAACTCAAAACGGCTCACGCGCTGACCAACATTGGTAATCGGTACAAAGAATTCGGCCTGAAGAAAAACGCCGACGCCAAGTACGAGCAGGCTCTCGATCTGTGCGATGAGATCATGTCCGAGGCCACGAAGCTGGGCGGTAAGTTGCTCGAAGAAACCTATGTGCAACTCTGGAAGATCTACTACGAGATGGACAAGCTGGAACTCGCCGCCGCGATGGCCGAGCGATTGCAACGCGATTTTCCCAACAGCGGTTTCGTGGATGACGCGCTTCTGCAACTGGCCGACGTCGCTCTCAAGCAGAGCAACTTCAACCGTGCGATCGGCGTCTATCAGCGGCTGGTCAACATGCCAACCAGCCAACTCCGCGGTGAGGCTCAGTTCGGCATCGCTCAGTGCTACGACAAGATGGCCGACCAACAGCCGAACGAAGCGGCGAAAGCACAACTCTTTGACCGAGCGTTTCAGGAATACAAAAAGGTCTTCGACAACTTCCCGGAAAGCGGCCGAGTCGGCGAGGCAGTCGCTCAGATGGCCAACTACTACTACCGCCAGAAGGACTACGCTCGCGCCGTGGACATCTTCGAGACGGTGCTCGAAAACCATCCGGACGCGAAGTTCCTGGACGTGATCCTGTTCAACTACGGCCGCTGCCTGTATCGCATGGACCGCAAGGCCGAGGCTCGCAAGCGCTTCGATCAGCTCATCGGCGACTATCCGGAAAGCCCGCTCGCCGGAGATGCGAAGAAGATTTCGGAAGCGCTCAACAAGGCGGAACGAACCGCAGCTCCGAAGGGAAATTGATCCGTCAGGTGGGTCGAGTCATCGATACCCATTCCTCGTTTCTACTAATTACGGTTCCTGATTGGTGGGTCTCGCGATGTTCGACCCACCCTACTTTGATAGGACGACTGACATGCCACGATTGATTTCTTACGCCTTCGGAATTGCGTTGGTGTTGGCATCCGGACATGCGGCCTTCGCTCAGCCGGCGAATGCGCCAGTAAAAGCGGCGGCGGAGGACTCCAAGCAGTTGGATGCCGTCTCGCAGGAGGCGGCGAAGCTGGAGGCGGACCTCAATAAGTTCAAGGACACTTCGCCGGAGGCCGGTGAGTTGTTGGTCAAGTTGACTGACCTCTATCACCTGCATGGTCGAGTGTTCGGGTTGATCCGCGCGGGGCAGCGGTTTTCGGCGGCGCATCCGGGCGATCCGCGAAATCAGGCGGTGATGCTCAAGTTGATCGACGGGTTGGAGGCGATGTCGCGGCACAAGGAGCTGACGGTTTCGATCCGGCAGTTCATTCAGAAGTATCCGACGGCTCCGCAGAACGTGGAGTTGGAAGAGCGATTGGCGAAGGCGCTCGACAAACTGGGTGATCGTGCGAAAGCGGCGGAGACTTACCGCGCGATGTGGCAGCGGCAGCCAAATGTGAACGGGCGAAAGTTCGGTGAGGCGGCAGTTTTACGATTCAATCAAGGGTCGCAGCAGGAAATCTTCGATGGCAACGTGCTCGCCGAGGACATGCTCGACAAGCTGCCGGCGGGTGAATTCACGAAGCTGCTGGCGGGCAACGCGCATTATCGGTGGCGGCAGTACGGGCAGTGGGCGAAGGCCAACACGCTCGGAGCCAAGATGCTGGCGAAGGGGTTGCCGTACTCGCCAGAAGAAACCCGCGAGTTGCAGCGGATGCAGGGTGAGCAATTCAACTACCTCGGCCAATACGCGAACGCGGCGAATCATTATCGGCAGGCGCGAGCGATCCGCGATGACTGGTCGGCGCTCAATCAGCTCATTTACTCGATGTACTACTCGCAAGCGAAGGGGGCCGAGTTCGAGCCGCTCGTGAATGAGTTCGACGCGAAGTACCCGGATCGCGAGGAGCGGTTCGAGAAGCGATCGTTGCTCGTGACCGCGTTGATTCGCGACGGCGACAAAGCTCGCGGGCTGGAGATGATCAAGCCGCTGCTGGCGTTCAACCCGATGCTGAGCAGCGTCGCCAGCCTCTTCGTGCAGAACGCCGGGACTGAGCCGGCTCAGTTCCAGGCGGCTGAGGCAGTGTTGCGAGACGCTCTGGCGAAGAACCCGAAGTACAACGCGTACTACCTGCGGCACGAGTTGGCGTTGACGATCTGCCGCGACCGGCTCAAGGACGACGCCAAGTGCAAGGCGATGTGTCGTGAGTTTCTCGACCAAGTCCCCGGCAACGATGGGCATTCGTGGAACATTCTTTCGCATCTGTTGTTTCAAGCGACGAACGACGCCGAGTTTCAGCAGGACGTGCAGCGCTATTTGGCCGCTCGGCGGAAAAACCTGCACATGGCGACGTTCATCCAATACTTGCAGTCGTACATCGATCAGGCGAAGCCGAACAAAGACTTGACTGCCCGCGTTGCGTACGCGGTGGCGGAACTCAAGAAGCAGAACGACGACCCGGTTGTCGCGTTGTGGCTGAAGTGGACGCACAACATTTATCACGGCCCGGATGCCCCGATCCGAGCGAACTTGCGAGCGAACCATCTCGCCACTTTGCCGGAGCCGATGTGGGAACAGCTCATGGCCGAGGAGGCTTATTACTTCCGGCATATCCCGCCACAGGTCAAACAGCGTGAGGACTCCGCTCGCACGTATTTGGAACTGGCGAAGCGGTTCCCTAAGAACCGGTCCTATCTCGACGAGGCGTTGGTCTCAGTGAGCGATTACGGGCCGATCGACATCAGCAAACAGATCTTCGACTTGTTCGTCGCACAGGAGCCGTTGCAAAACAACTCAGATCAGTGGCGGCGGCTGTTCATGATCGCGGACCAGCACAAGGATCAGAGTCTTGCCAAGCGAACGCTCGAATACGCTCAGAAATCCCAGGCGAAGTTCGGCAAAGACAGTGGTTACGCCTCCGGCATTGGCGACGCTTTGACGCGGCATCAATTGCTGGCGGAAGCGACGGCCTATTGGCAATTCGGCCGCACGCACGACCGGCAGTCGAGCGAGTCGGCCGAATGTGCTTCGCGGCTCTTCACGCCGTTGAAGACTCCGGACGAACGAATTGCATTCGCGAACGAGATGCTGCAAACCAACACACCGTACAACACGCGATTCGCACAGTGGGCGGTAAACGCGTACATGGAAAAGGCTGACCTCGACAGCGTCGAGCGGGTCACTCGCGACGCGCTGACCAAGCAACTGGAGAAGACTTTCCAGCCGGCCATTTGGGACGCGACGCAGTGGTACAACTTGGTCTACGGCGTGCGAGTCCAGCCGGACAAGATGAAGGAATTGCCCCCCGCCTCGAAGCAGCGGGTTTACGCCTTGGTTCGCGATATCAACTTCGATTGGGGTTCCTCGCAGGCTCAGATTTACCACCTGGAAGGGCTGACTCCGGCCGAGCTTCTGCAAGTGCCGCCGATCAAGCGGTTGCTGATTATCGCTGATGCGACTCGCAAGCTGTACGCGGACGCGCATCGCTGGGACATGTTGATGGTCGTCGCACAACAGCAGATGGCGACCAAGGACTACATCAGTGCAGCGACGCTGCTGACGGGATTGCTCACGAACATTCCGAACGTCGATGAGCCTCGCAAGGCGACGGGCCGCAACCTCGTCAGCCAGTGCTACACACGCATCGGCGCAGTCGGCCTGACCATCGACGAGAAATCGCCGATCGCTCCGCTGCTGCAAGCGGCGATGTATCTGCGGCTCGGCGATGAGCGGCTGGCGATCGAGGCCTACACGGCCAACAAAAAGTTATTCGACGATTACCGTGACGAAGTCCCGGTCGATCTGGTCCTATTCGTCTGCCAGAACTTGATGGCGGCGGGAGGTAACGAAAACTTGGAAAAGGTCGAAGACACCTTGCGCTCGTGGCTCATCAAGCACGACATGAGCACGACGTTTGATGCGGCGACGAAGGCTGGCGTGCAACTGCTGCTGGCCAAGAATTTTTACAATGCGCAGCGCTACGACGTCGCCCGCTCGGAATACACGACGGTCATCAATCGCTTCCCGAACACGCCGTATTCGACCGAGGCGGAATTCGGCATCGGCGAGACGTTCATGGCTCAAAAAGTCTACGACCAGGCCGAAGCGGTCTTTGAAAAACTGGCGACCAGTCGCGAGGCTGAAGTCGTTGTGCGAGCGGAATTCCTGCGTGGCGTGCTTGCGCATCGCCGTGGCGATCAGGACGAGGCACGGCTCATCTTTCGCAACGTGCTTGATCGTGTGCCGAACATCGAACTCGCCAATCAGGCATTGTTCAATCTCGCCGAAGTTTACGGCTCGGAAGAGCGGTACATGGATCAACTCAACCTGCTCCGCACGGTCGGACGACTGGGTCGATCCAGCAAGCGGTTTCACTCGCCGGGGCAGGCATTGTCGATCGTCGTACAGGACAGCGATCTGGGCATCAGCCGTGGGCACAACAAAATTCCGGTCATCGTCAGGACGATTCCCGGAGGCGACGAGGAGGTTGTCTATCTGACCAGCGGCGGCGCGGGCAAGGGGTTGTTCCGCACCGATCTCGAAACGGCGCTCGGTCAAGTCAAGAAGCGTGACAAAGTGTTGCAGCTCACCGGCAAGGATCAGATCAAGTGCGACTACCCGGACGAGTTCAAGAAAGAGTTCAAGAGCGTTCCACTTTCCGACGTCGAGATCAAAATCGCGTCGAACGCGCGATTTGAAATCGCCAGCCAGAAGATCGTTGATGAAAAAGAAGAAACGTTCTCGCAGAAGCTGGCTCGCGAGGAGCAGGAGCAGGACAACGAACGCAATCGCCGGACGCAGGTGCGGCCAAAGAATCAGGTCAAGCCGGGCAATCAAGTCTTTCTCAAAGTGACCGATCCGGATCGCGACCTGACCGACGAACCGGATACGGTCTTCGTTAAATTGACCGCCGACAGCGGTGATCAAGTGCAAGTGGCGGTCAAGGAAACCGGCCCGCACACCGGCATCTTCGAAGGGACCGCACAGACCGGCGAGCTGCCGGCAGGCGCGCTCGCTAGCGACACGTCGATTGATCACAGCCCGCTCATGTCGATCGACAAGAAGAAGGAATCGTTTTGGCTCAGCGAACCGGATGGTGCCGTGCCCAAGTTGCTGACCATCGACATGAAAGACCTCAACCCGGTCGATCGCGTGAAGATCTGGTCGCCGAAGCCGGAGACTCAGATTCCGATTCGCGGAGAGCTGTTCGGCAGCAACGACGGCGAATTTTGGTTCCGCCTCGCGTCGCATCCGGAACCGATGAAGGGCGACAAATTGTTCGACGAATACGCCGCGATGCGTCGCCGCGTTTATGCCGGCAGTTTTACCGGCTACACGACGTGGGATCAGGTCAAGCAACTCGCGAAGAGCAACAAGCCATCCGAAGAGGAAGATGTCGCCAATGGCCTACTGTGGTCGCGAGCGGAAGACGCCGAAGACTCGAAAAGGCCATACGGAGTCATCTGGTACGGCAAGCTCGTGCAGCCAAAGGCCGGAGCCGCGCGCCTGCAAATTCAAGGCGTGACGACCGCTCTAGCGATTGACGGCGTACTCGAAATGCCGCTTGGCCCCGGCAACCGCACGGTCGATGTGTGGCTCGATAAAGGATTGCACGACGTGACAATCTTCGCCGCCGTCAATCAAGCGACGCAGATCTCGCAAGCGATCTGGGCACGAGCCGATATCAATCGTCAGCAGGTTCAACTTGGCCCGTTCCTGAAGTCCGATTTTGATCTCGCGCTGGCCGAAGCTCGTGAAGTCGTTCAGTCCACGAAGCCAGCCGCCACGGAAATTGTGCTGGGGATCGAGTCGCTCAAGCTCACGAAGAAGACGGAACTCTTTGGCGTCGTCAAAGAACGGAATCCGGCACAAATCGGCAATTGGGCCGCGCTGGAAGATTCCGCTGTGTGGGAATTCGACGGTGCTCAGCCAGGTGTCTACGACGTCTTTCTCGAATGTGCTCACGGTGGCGGAGGTGGTTCGACTTTCGATCTTGAGTGCGCCGGAACAAAGTTGAAAGGCGTTGTTCCGAACACCGGCAACTGGACCGTCGCGCAGCTCACTCGTTTCGGCACGATCGTCATCGACAAAGCGGGCAAGCAAACGCTGTCGATCAAGCCGACTGCGATTGCCGGCGGTGGCCTGATGGAACTGCGATCTGCGAAGCTCGTCCCCGCGATCGACGCCCGCGTCGTGCAAACGCCCGGTGCGTGGGAGTTCCGCTTCCCGTCCAACGACCTGCGATACGTCCGCTTCAAAGTCAACGAATACCTCGGAGACGCCATTGCCGTGAATCATGTCGAGATTGGCGGCCGAGGGATCGCGCACTCGAAAGTTGAAGCGGGCAAAGCGGCCGACGATGTCGAGCGACTCTACATCCCGACCGAGTCGGACGTGCTCGAACTCTCGAACAACAACACGCTGGAGATTGCCGGTGGCGACGTCGTCACAGCGGGCTACACCGACGAGTTCACGCAGAACGAGAATTCGAGTTCGGTGTTGCTCAGCGAGAAACTGTTCGCGACGTACTTCAACGCGAGCGTCGGAGCGATCAACTACGACTTCCAGCGGCTCGACAATGGGCAGGTGCAGAACATCGAGAAGATCGTCGTCCGCGCCGATCCCGGCGAACGCTTTGTGGTCTCGATCACCGATTACGACTTGGATACGACCATCGGTCAAGACACGCTGGAATTTGAAGTCTCCGTGAACGACGGCGAACCGATCAAGCTGTCAGCCATCGAACGCGAGCTGACTTTTAGCGGCACGTTCACGAAAGAAATCGACACAGTTCTGGCGGGCTCGTCTGCCGCCGAGGCCGACAACACCGAAGGCAAGCTGAAGGTCAAACCGGGCGACCGCATTGTCATCCGGTATCTCGATGCCCAGAACACATTCCCCGGCCACTCGGTCAAGCGGGAATCCGTCGTGTACGCCAACAAGCCGTCGGCAGCGCAGATTCGGATCGTCGAAACGCGCGTCGTCCCCGGCAACCCGAAGCAGAACACCGCACCGCAGGCGGTGTACCTCAAGGAAGCCGATGCCAAGGATCGCAAAGAAGTCACACACGTCGCGTTCGAGGCTCCGTTGACCATCGAAGTCATCGACCCGGACATGGCCAAGGACAGCAAGTCGGAAGTGCTCGTCACGCTGACGACGACCGATGGCGCAAAGATCGAAGCTCGCTGCGTCATCAGCGGCCAACACGCTCACTTTGGCAATTATCAGACAGTCGATTCGGAACGCTGGGCACTCGAAGAGGGCCGCTTCCTTGGCCAGGTGATTTTGCAACTCGGCAGCAAGGCGAGCGCGGATGTGATTCCGCTCACGTCCGAGATGCCTCGCAATTTGATTGGCGGCGGCAAGCTCGACGATTCGCAATCCAACTCAGGCAAGGACCGCAGCTTGGTCACACGAGTGCTGAACCTCACGGGCAAAGACAAGATCATCGCGATCTACGCTGACGAAAAGCGGCCCGACGCGAAGCCGCGTGCCACGGCTGCCACGGCCGCGTCAGCCGACTCAGCACCAGCAGCCAATGGCACGACCAAAACGGCTGCGGCCACTCCGGCCACGAAGCCGGCCATGACCAAGAATGACACGACCAAGTCTGCCACCGCCAAGACGGGAACCGGCACTGCGAAGACGGCGGCTCCGGCTCAACCCGCTGCGCCGCCCAAGCCGGAGATTCCGACTGTCGCCGCACAAGCTCGCTTGATCAGCAACGGCGTGCTGGGAGTCGTCGATCGTGACTACGACCGGGCTATCACTCAATTGCACGTCGGCGAGAAGCTGTACCTGCAAGTCACCGACGCCGATCAAGACGCCTCGGACGAACGCGATCGCGTCGCGGTTGAGATCAGCACCGAGTTCGGCGAGAAGGAAACAGTCCAGTTGGAAGAAACGCTGGCTCACAGCGGTGTCTTCACCGGTTCGCTGCAATTGAAGTCGAATGAGAAGCCGACCGCCGGTAACCTGAACGCCGATGTGCCGATCATCGAGTGCTACTTCGGCGACACGCTCAAGGTGAAGTACGTCGATCTCGCGGCCAGTTCCGAAGACGGCAAGCTCGAATCCGAGAAGACGATTCCGGTCGTGATCGGTACCGATGGACTCGTGGCCGCGTTCTCGAAGGCGTTCAACGACGAACGGCTTGCAGTCGAAACCAAGTTCCACATCGCCGAGAGTTTCTTCGAGCTGTTCAAGTCGCACAAAGCTCTGGCACGCAAAGACGAGGAGTTGGCCGATCTCGAAGCCGGCCGCCGCATCCTGCAAGAAGTGATGGAAGACTACCCCGATCCGAAGTACGTCCCGCGCATTCAATACTTGCTCGGCCAGTTCGCTCAGGAGTTGGAGCAGTGGGACGACGCGGTCGATGCCTATGAGCAGATCATCAACCACTACGCCGATCACTTGCTGGCTCCGGACGCGCAGTACAAGCTGGCTCAGTGCTACGAAGAGAAAGGCGACTTCGACGCGGCGTTGGAGGCTTACGTCACGCTGGCCGCGACGTATCCGAAGAGCCCGCTGATCTCCAGCGTGATGATCCGCATCAGCGATCACTTCTACAAAGCCGAGGAGTACACGATCGCGGCACAAGTCGGGGAGAAGTTCATCGAGAAGTTCGAAGGTCACCAGCACTCTCCGAAGATGGCGTTCCGCATCGGCCAGTGCTTCTACAAAGCCAAGAAGTACACCGACGCCGGCAAAGCATTCGACCGCTTCGGCAAGAATTTCGCCGACGATGCCCTCGCTCCTGATGCGCTGTTCTGGTCCGGCGAAAGCTTCCGCATGGGCGGAGCGACCAATGAAGCCTTCCGTCGCTACAACAATTGCCGCTGGAATCATCCCTCCAGCGAAGCCGCCAAGTTCGCTCGCGGCCGGTTGGCGTTGCCGGAGATGTTGCAGCAGTTCGAGGCGGAGGCGAACGCGATCGAGAACCAGTAGCCTATTCTGCGTTTCCACTCTGTGAACTCTGTGTCTCTGTGGTGAATAACTCGTTCACCACAGAGACACAGAGGACACAGAGTTTTTCATCCCACCGAAGACTTGCCCACCATGACTCATTTGATTCTTGCACTCGCGTTGTTGACTCAAGACCCGCTGGATGCGCTCGATGCCAAGCAGGGCATCAAGAAAGCCGTACCACCAGCGGCGACGGCTCCGGCTCAGCCGACTCCGCCCGGTGCGAACGATGCCAAGCCGAGTATTCCGGGGTTTTCCGATGCGGCGGGACAACCGGCTCCTGAAGGAGCACCGCCAGCCGAGACCAAGTCCGACGAGAAGCCGGTTGAGGAATCTGTCAGCGATTCCGGCATCGGCTTCTGGGATTGGGTCGACAAGGTGATGCACACCGGCGCGATGGGTTTGATGATCCGCGGCGGGATTTTCATGTGGCCGATTCTGGCTTGCGGGATTCTCATGACGGGGGTCATCATCGAGCGGTATCGCACGTTGAAAATGCTGACGACCGATGCGAGTGGGCTGCGACATCAAGTGTCCGAATTGCTGCACGACGACAAAGTTGAGGACGCACTCGCGCGATGCGACTCCGAGCAAGGGCCGGTCGCAGCGATCCTCTCGGCGGGGTTGCGGAAGTTTGTCGTGTTGAGGCGGCTGGGTTACGACTCCGGAAAGGTTGAGGAGCAGGTCATCAAGGCGATGGACGACTATGGCGTTCACATCGTTGCGGCACTCGAAAAGCATCTGTCGATCTTGGCGACCGTGTCGAGCGTGGCTCCGATGCTCGGCTTTCTGGGGACGGTCAGCGGCATGGTCAACGGCTTTGATCACATCGTGGCGACGCTCGGCGAGCAGAACATCGTGAAGGCTGCCGCCGACGGCATCGCGGAAGCATTGCTTACGACCGCTCTCGGACTGATCGTCGGCATTCCAGCCTTCACGGCTTACAACTATTTCACAGGGATCATCAACCAGTTCGTACTGGATGTCGAAGAGACCGCGACCGAGTTGATCGAGACCGTGACGTTGCAGTTGGCGATTGAAAGACGTGAGTCTGAGACCGCCAGTTCCTAATTGTACGGTTACCAAAAATCATTCGATCATGAAATTTCGTCGTTCCACCAAATTACTTGTCGATGTTCCGGCTGTGGCCAGCGGGGACATCGCGTTCAATTTGATCGTGTTCTTTCTGGTGTGTGCCTCGACGCAGCCAGACACGGGGCGCTCGCAGATTCTTCCCAAAAGCGAACAGACTCAACAGCAGAAGGAACAGCAGGACGAGCATCTCACCGTTGAACTCAAACGCAATGCGGTGCTTGTCAATGGCGATCCGGTGAAGGTGTCGGAGATCAAAGCCCGCGTGAAGGCGAAATTGTCCGGCAAGTCGCGGCCGGACGACCGGGTCGTGATCGTGAAGAGCGCCGATGACGTGCCGTATCACGCTTGGATCGAAGTCACGTCGCAAATCGAAGATGCCGGCGGGATCATCACGCTACAACTTGAGGAAGAACGCACGGTCGATGTGCCACAATAGTTTGAAACGAACTCCACCGAGCTTGTCCCGGTGGCTCGCGGGCTTTTGCACTACTGGAAGGCACAACGAACACGAGTCGTGCAGAAGTCTGAAAACCACCGGGGCAAGCCCGGTGGGGTGGAAGTTGTTCGATGAAAATGAAACGCGGAAAACCGAAAGTGGACATCCCCAGCGTGGCGATGGGGGATATTGCTTTCAATTTGCTGATCTTTTTCGTGATTCTGGCTCAGTCGCAGGATGACAGCCACATTCAGTGGACTCCGGCGAAGGCGGACAATCTGAAAGGGGCCGGTTACACACGAGTCACCGTCACGATCGACAAGGATCAGAAGGTCTATCTCAACGGGCTGGAGCTTTCCGAAGGTCAGCTCGCATCGCGCATCGAAAGCCATTTGGGGGACGCTCCGGCGGGACAGCGCAAAGTGATGCTGAAAGTTCACAGCGACTGTACCGCCGCGAAGTTCGAGCCGGTCATCGAAGCCATCAGCCAAGCGGGTGGCGAGTTGGTTCATATTTTGGAAGACAAGAAACAGAAATAGCAGTTCGTAGTCCCGCCTTTAGGCGGAATTCGAGGCAACAGACCGCCTGAAGGCGGAACTACAAACCGAGGTGTATTGTGGACCAATTGCGAGAACATCTGACTGACGACGGACGACCGTCGCAGAGCGCGGTCAAGCGACTCTCGACAGGCGTAGCAACGACGACTTCCGAGTTGCGAGATTTCGTCCGTAGCTTGAAGGGTCGCAGTCCACAGGAGGTCATGGGGATCGTCTCGTCGAACGCGCTGACTCAGGCGGTGATCGGTTCGACCCTCGCGACGGTCGTGCTGCTGGCCGTGCTGACGGTGCCGTTCGCGTTCGGCAAGTCGGCGAAAGCCAAGTCCACGAAACCAGCGGCTGTCGTCGATGTCGAACCGGCCAAGGCGGATGCCGCTTCGTTGAAGTCCACGAATTCTGGCGACACGCCTTCGGAAGAGGACATCAAGAAAGCCAGCAAGGCGATGGGCTTGGACGAAACCAAAACGGCCGATCCCAAAAAGAATCCGCTCGACAGCTTCGACAACCTGTTGGACAAGGTGAAGTAGCCGCGAGTCTCCGAAGGACGTCGAGTGATGTTTCCACGGCTCACCTTTCCCGCGAAGCTCGTCAAACAGACGGCCATTTATGTGGCGGTCTGGGTGTTGTGCTTGACGGATTGGATGTGGGGCCGGTCAATCGAGACGTGGTGGCGAGCGTGGCCAGAGGGAATTTGGTTCGCGCTGAGCGTACCGCTGTCGGCCTATTGGATTGCGTGGGCGGGCTGGTTGTGCCGGATGGAAGATGGTGACAACGCGAGCCTCAACGCTCTGCGCCGCATCGCGGGAGATGTTGGCCCCGCGACTTCGGAACAACCTTCGGACGAGTCCGCGTTCCTCATTCGGCGTAATTTGGTGTGGAGCGTCGCGGCCATCTTTCTTTGGCAGGTGAGCGTCTTCTTCTCGGATGCGTTGGACCTGCCACACGCGCGGGTCGGATTAGCGACGTGGGGAACGTGGAGCCTGTTCTTTCTCGGCTTGGTCTGGGTGGTGTGGTTCGTCGAGCGAGCGTCACGGTTCTATGAAGAGCAGCGTTACGAACGTCGCCGCCGCGAGCAATCAGCCGCCATCGAGTTCGCGCGGTCCGCTCACCGAGCGACACACGACGATGATGCGGACGACGAGCGAGTCCATAATCCGCTCGATCCACACGCTTGGTATTACGGGCGACGGGCGCGAAAGCTGAATCAGTCGCTGACTTGGATGTCGGTCTATTCGCTCTGCTTTTCGATCGCGTTTCTGGTCTTCACGCAGATCGGCGGTTGCAGCGACATCTACGAGATGCCGGCCGGCGGCGGGCAGCCGGCACAGATCGCTCAAGCGGTGAAGATTCAGAAGATCATCAAGAAGAAGTTCGTTGTGAATCCGTTCTCGGCGATCAGCTTCAAAGTGCCGCCGATCGACGAGATCAAACTGCAACTGCAAGAGATCACGCAGCACGCCTACACGGTCGGCTACGGCGAGGGAACCGGAGCCGGTTTCGCAGGCGGCACCAGTTCCGGCAAAGTTCGATTCCTGCGGCTGGAGTATTCCGGCGGCGACTGGGATCAGGACATGAGCGTGTACTCCGGCGACAACTTGCTGCGCGAGTACGGCCTGCGCACCAAGCAAAAAGTGAGCGACAAGGAGGAGACACGAACCGTCTCCGCGCTCAAGGCATTCCCGGCCGAGAAGTCTCCGCCGTTCGTCTACCTGACCGGCGAAAGGAACATTTCGATCTCAGCCAATGAGGCCAAGACGCTGCGTGAGTACCTAACCGACAAGCACGGGATGGTGTTCATCGACAACGGCGGCAGCGGGCATTTTCACAACCAAGTGCTGTCGATGATGCAGCAAGTGCTGCCCAACATTCGGCCCAGTCATGTACCGCTCGACGACACGATCCACCGCATTCCGTACCCGATCCCGTTCCTGCCTTACGTCGCTCCACACGGCGGCAAAGAGGCACTCGGCTGGCGCATCGATGGTCGTCTCGTCGCGTACTACCACCCTGGCGACATCGGCGACGCCTGGGCCGACGGTCACGCCGGCGTCAAACCGGAGATCACCGAGTTCTGCTACCAACTCGGCGTCAACGTGGTTTTCTACGCCCACGCCGAATACTCGAAGTGGCTGCTGTCGCGGATGAAGAAGTAGCCGTTCTGAGCCGTAGCCGCGTTCGCCAGGACGTGCGATGGCCGCTTGCGATGCCACGTTTTGGCAAGCGTGGCTACCGCGTCGGCCACGAATATTTCCCAAATTTCTTGCGGCGATCCGCACCCGCGACGTTACACTGCGCGGCATGTCGCCCGCGCTGTGCGAGCCTCTGGTCTGTCGCTCCAGTTGTGAGGTCAATCATGCGTCGTTCTCGTCGTGAATTCTTGGCGGATGTCGGTAGCGGGATGCTGGTCGCGGGCGTCGGATACAGCACCGCCCTCGATCTGGGGTTGTCCACGGTCAGAGCCGCGGAAGGCTCAGATGCGAACGCGTTGGTGTTCGGCGGTCTCGAACCGCTCGTCGGCCTGATGCAAGACACGCCAGTCAACAAGCTGCTCTCCGTGCTGGTCGAAAAGATGCACAACGGCACGGAGTTGAAGACTCTCGTTGCTGCTGCGGCGCTGGCCAATGCGAGAACCTTCGGTGGCGAAGACTACATCGGCTTCCACACCATGATGGCGATGATGCCGGCTTATCAGATGTCTCAGGAACTGCCGACCGAGAAGAAGGCTCTGCCTGTTTTGAAAGTGCTGTATCGAAATACGAATCGCATCCACGATTTTGGCGGACGCTCGAAAGAAGTGCTGCATCCGATCACAGCGGGAACACTAGCGGCCGGTGTTGTTCCGGGAGATGCGGTGCGCGATGCCGTTCACAGCAAAGACATCGATAACGCCGAGAAGACTTTCGCAGCGGCCGCGACCTCGCCGGAGGAAGCTTTCAACGCGGTGATGTACGCCGTGGATGACAATACCGAAGTGCATCGCGTCGTGCTGCCGTACCGAGCTTATGCGTTGCTCGATCTGGTTGGCCCCGAGCAAGCCGTGACGATGTTGCGGCAGTCGGTTCGGTACTGCGTGAAGAGCGAACGGCGAGACAACCGCAACGCTGAGTTCGATCGGCCGCGCACGCTGTTGCCGAAGGTGTTCGATCAGCACAAGCTCGCCGGAAAAACGCCGGGCACGCGAGTGCCGGATGATGCGTGGGTGGAATCCTTCTGCCAGACGTTGTTCAAAGCGACTCCCGATCAAGCCGCTGATTTCGCGGGAGCCGCTTTGGCCGAAGGAATCGCGCCCGATGCGATTTGCGAAGCGATCTGCCTCGCAGCGAATCAGTTGGTGCTGCGAGACGTGGGCCGAACTGAACGTGAAGTTCAACCAGGCAAGCCGCTCGGTAGCGTGCATGGCGATTCGATCGGTGTGCATGCTTCCGACTCGGCGAATGCGTGGCGGAACATGGTCAAGTTCAGCAACGCTCGCAATCAGTTTGCCTGCACGATTCTCGGTGCGTTCCAAGTCGCGTACGACCGAGTCAATCGCGGCGGTGACTTCCTCAACTGGCAACCGCGCCCGCATGCCGAGCATCTCGAAAAGATCGCAACGCGCGATCCCAACAAGCTGCTGCAAGAAGCCGAAGCCGCGATCCGAGCAAACGAACAAGCTCGCGCCGCGGCGATCGTGCATCTGATTGGCGAACTGCGACACTCGCCGCGACCAGTGCTGGATCTGTTGATCAAGTACGCGATCAGCGAGGACGGTGCTCTGCACGCCGAGAAGTATTACCGCACCGCCACCGAAGAATTCGCCAACATGCGGCAACCGTTCCGCTGGCGACAACTCACCGCGTTGGCTCGCGTCACTGCCAGCGAATTCGGTTCACCCGCCGCCGGCTGCGACGAGGCGATGGAGTTGTTGAAGGTCTGACGTTGCGTCGCAGTCAACGCTGGCTCTTTCAGACTTCCGAGGTTTTCAAAACCTCGGAAGTCTTTTTATTGTGTCACGAAATCGCGGCCTTAGGAACGAGCCCATGAAGCGTTGGTTCATCGCGTTTGTCGTCTGCGTGTCAGGCTCGGCGACGCTCATCGCTCAAGAAAACTCAACGGCCGATCTCGACTTCTTCGAGAAGCGAGTGCGGCCGCTGCTGGTTCAACGTTGCTTTGAATGTCATTCGGCGAAGGCGGAGAAATTGAAAGGCGGACTGTTGCTCGACAGCCGCGAGGCGATTCTCGCTGGTGGCGACAGCGGGCCGGCAGCTGTGGTTGGCGATGTCGAGAAGAGTTTGCTCGTTCAAGCGATTCGTTACGACAATGAGAACGTGCAGATGCCACCGGCGGGAAAGTTGCCGGAGGCGGAAATTACCGTGGTGACCGAATGGGTGCGGCGCGGGATGCCCTTTCCGACGGCCAGCACGTCGAAGGCGGGCCGGCGCGTCATCGACATCGCCAAAGGCAAGAAGCATTGGGCGTTTCAGAAGTTCGTCGTTCTGTCTTCAGGCGGTCCGAAGGAGCACCGCCTGAAGGCGGAACGACGAACTCACATCGACGACTTCGTTCTCGCGGTGCAATCTAAGCAGGGATTGTCGCCGTCGCCGGAAGCTTCGCAGGAAACACTGATTCGGCGTTTGTCGTTTGATCTCATTGGCCTGCCGCCGACATCTGCTGAAGTCCAAGAGTTCATCGCCGATGAGTCGCCTGATGCTTACGAGCAACTCGTTGAGCGATTGCTCGCTGATCCGCGATTCGGTGAGCGTTGGGCGCGGACGTGGCTGGACCTCGCGCGGTATTGCGACATCGGGGAATCGTGGCGCACGGGCGAAGGACAGCCGTGGCTGTATCGCGATTGGATCGTCCGGGCGATGAACGCCGATGTGCCGTATGACGAATTCGTTCGCAAACAACTGGCGGCCGATTTGTTGCCAGACTTTGAGACGACCGATGCGGCGGCGCTCGGATTTCTCGGACTCAGCCCGACGTATTGGAAGGAACTGAAGCTCGATCACAACGTCATCAAGCAGGTTGTCGCTGAGGAATGGGAGGAACGGATCGAGGCAATTGGCGGGACATTCCTCGGCTTGACGCTGGCGTGCGCGCGGTGTCACGACCACAAGTTCGATCCGATCACGCAACAGGATTACTACGGTTTGGCCGGAGTGCTGGCGAGCATCAAGATTGACGATTGTCCGATCATCGAGAAGCCGCTCGCTGATCAGGCGGCTGCTGCGAGATCGCAGATCAAAGAGGCACAGGCTCAGTTGGAGAAACTGCTCAAGGAGCCGAAGCCCGCTGACAACGCAACCGACGAAGTGAAAGCGAAGGCTGCGGATGTCGCGAAGCAAATCGATTCGCTGCGAAGCAAAATGGTTGTGTTGCAACAGACGCCGCAATTCAGCACGCCGGTCGCATTCGGAGTGACCGAGGCCGCGATGATCGTACTGCCGGACGGCGAGCATCGGACGAAGATCGAATACAAGCCGAGCGAACCGCAGAACGTTGCGATGCAAATTCGTGGCAACGCGGCGAACGTCGGTGCTGTCGTGTTGCGGCGCTTCGTGTCGGTGCTTTCGCCGAACGAGCCAGTTCCGTTTAAGAACGGCAGTGGACGATTGGAATTGGCGAACGCGATCGTCACCGATGCGGCCCCGCTCGCGGCGCGAGTGATCGTCAATCGGGTTTGGGGGCATCACTTCGGACGCGGTTTGGTTGCGACGCCGAGCAACTTCGGGACGCAGGGTGAGAAACCGACTCATCCCGAACTGTTGGATGACCTCGCCGCTCGGTTCATCGAGCACGGTTGGTCGCTGAAGTGGCTGCATCGCGAGATCGTGCTGTCGGCGACATTTCGGCAGGTTAGCAGTTCCGCCTTTAGGCGGGGCATTTCGGAGAACGAGTCGCCTATAGGCGGGACTACGAACGCCGATCCGGAGAACCTCTGGCTAACGCGGATGCCGGTGCGGAAGTTGGATGTCGAAGCGTGGCGGGATGCGATGTTGGTGGCGACGGGGGAGATGGATCGTCGATTGGGAGGGGAACCGCGCGAGTTGAGTGACGTCGGTCATCAGCGGCGAACCATTTACGGAACAGTTCAACGTCGCGAGCTGTCGGACTTGCTGCGTCTGCATGATTTCCCGGACCCGGTGTCGCACAACGGGTCGCGGATGCCGACCACGACTCCGTTGCAGCAACTCTTCGTGTTGAACAGTTCGTACATGCAGGCGCGTGCGGCGGCGTTGGCTCGGTTCGTTCAGGCGGAGTGGCCGGGTGATCTCGCGGCGCAGGTGGCGTTGGCTCATGTGCGGCTCTTCAGTCGCGAGTCAACACTGGATGAGATTGCGACTGGTGTTGAATTCTTGAAGTTGTCGCAGTCAGACGGCGTGACGCTCGACGCCGTGTGGCGGCAGTACGCTCAAGCGTTGCTGGCGAGCAACGAACTGCAATTCGTGGATTGATGATTGTGGAAACGTCGCTCAGCTTGTTGGACCGCTTGCGGATGTCACCGGAGGCCGCGGATTGGTCGCGGCTGGTGGAGGCGTACTCGCCGCTGTTGCGAGCGTGGCTGGTGCGGTCGGAAGTGCAGGCGGCCGACGCGGATGACCTGGTGCAGGAGGTGTTGCTGGTCGTGCATCGCGAGCTGCCGACGTTCCAGCACAATCAGCGATGCGGGGCTTTTCGGAGTTGGCTGCGGCAGATTGTCGTGCATCGGTTGCGAAACTTCTGGCGCTCGCGCGGGCGGATGATTGCGGCGGGGAATGACAGTCGGCTCGAAGAGCAACTGCGGCAGTTGGAAGACGACGGCAGTCATCTCAGTCAGCATTGGGATCGCGAGCACAATCTTGTGGTCGCTCGGAAGCTGCTGGAGTTGATCGAGTCGCGGTTCACGGAGACGACTCGGCTGGTGTTTCGTCGGCTGGTTCTCGATGGAGCGGACGCAGGCACGGTCGCGACCGAAACCGGGTTGTCGCTGAACGCGATCTTCACGGCCAAATCGCGAGTGTTGCGCGAACTGCGGCGATTGGGACAAGGGTTGCTGGATTGAATCAAAAATCACAAATCTTTGAGAATTCGTTGCAAGAATTCGCTGCCGTCCGCACTTCTGCTTGTTAGCGTGTTGTCGCCCTTCGCTGGCCGGCATTCGCCTCCGCAACTTGAGTCCTTCCCAGGTGCCGCATGACGGACGGATTGTTGACACATCCGACGCACGATCAGCTTGCCGCGTTTACGACCGGCCGGCTGGACGATGACGATTCGACCGTCGTCGAGCAGCACTTGGCGGCATGTGCGGGTTGTTGTCAGTGGCTCCAGCAGTCGCCGGGAAACGACAGTTATGTGGCGTTACTACGAGACGCCGTCTCGGCCGACGTGACAGGGGACGACTCGACGAATCAACCCACGGCCGCGCTGGCTGGCAGCGAGACCGACGTGCCGCATGCCGCGAGTTTGACAGTCGCCTCGTCAGGCTCATCAGAAGAGACACGTGAACCAATCGCGGGACTGCCGAGCGCGTTGGTGGATCATCCGCGCTACCGTGTGATCCGTTCGTTGGGCAGCGGCGGGATGGGTGTGGTCTTTGAGGCCGAGCATCGGCTGATGCGGCGGCGAGTTGCGATCAAGATCATCAAGCCGCAATGGCTGCGCAGTTCGGAAGCGGTCGCTCGTTTTCGGCGCGAGATGCAAACGGCGGCCAAGTTGGTGCATCCGCACGTCGTCACCGCGTTCGACGCCGAGCAGGCCGGCGATGTGCATTTCCTGGTGATGGAATTTGTTGACGGTATGAACCTTGCCGAGTTGATTTCGCAGCGTGGTCCGTTGCCGGTCGAGATGGCGTGTGAGTGCATTCGGCAGGCGGCGTTGGGACTGCAACTTGCGTACGAACAGGGCATGGTGCATCGGGATATCAAGCCGGGGAACTTGATGGTGACGTTCGTCGTTCCGCCTTTAGGCGGTCCCGGAAGCACCGGCGATCGGCGAACACCGTCTGAAGGTGGAACGACGACTGTCAAGATTCTCGACTTCGGCCTGTCTCGGTTTGCCAGCGAAGGGATCGATGCGGGTGGCACTTCGGCGAACGTGTTGCTGGGAACGCCAGATTTCATGGCTCCGGAGCAGGCTCGCAATGCGCGAGGTGCGGATGTTCGCAGCGACATTTATAGCCTGGGTTGCACGCTGCATTTTCTGTTGACGGGTGAGGTGCCGCATCCCGGAGACGGCTCGGCGATGGAGAAAATCGTCGCGCATCTCGAACGCGAACCGGAACCGTTGGCGAAGTTACGCGGCACAGTGCCGGCCGGGTTGCAAGAACTGCTCAGTCGCATGATCGCGAAGCGTCCGGAAGATCGGTTTCAAGTGCCGGCTGAAGTCGCGGCGGCACTCGCGTCGTTCTCAACGCCGCAAGCGATCCGCGACCGTCAGGAAGTTGATGTGTTCAACTCGGAGCGGGCCGCGTTCTCACGGTCACGTCACGGACTCGAGGCACCGCTCGCAGCGGGAGTGAAACGTGTTTTGCTGGCGGTTGGGTTAGTGGGATTTGTTTTGGTGATGGCCGTCATCGTGCAAGTCGTGACGGACAAGGGGGACTTGCGGATTCAATCGGACTTCGAAGGAATCGTGATCGTGCTCAGTCAGAACGGAAACCCGGTGCGGCGGATCAAGCCACAATCAGGAACGACAACGGCTCGGCTGTTGTCTGGGGAATACACGTTGGAGTTGCAAGAGTCATCGAGCGACTTGCGGTTGAGCCGGAATCGCATTGTGCTGAGCCGTGGTTGTGTGGCGGATGTGATCGTCTCGCAAGAAAAATAGTTCGTAGCCACGTTCGCCAGAACGCGGGATTCTTTGGGCGAAGGCCCGCACTCTGGCGAGTGCGGCTACGGGGAACAATTCATGTCATCGAATCCAATACCAGCCGCTTGGGAAGTGATCCTCTCAACATTCGAGCGGGCCGAAGAGTGGTTCACACGCTGGGCGACGGAAGGGCAGATCTTGCCCGCTCAGCGCGATACCTTGGTGCCGTTGCTGCGAGAACGGCTGGAACAGGCGATGATGCTCGCGGAGCAGAACATTGATCCGCCGAACATTCCCGGCATATTGCCGCTGCAACCGGACGAGTTGCCGACGGTGCAAGCATATCGTTTGTGGCATTTTTTGAATGCGGAGGTTTCGCTGCACAAGGCAGCGGGTCGGCTGACGCTCGCGCAGGCCCACGCTTTGGAAGAGGAATGCAACGAGCGGATGCTGTCGCTCAAACGGCGATTGACTCAGGATGGCATCACGCTGGAAATGGGTTCCGGAGTGCGGCCGGTTACGCCTGAGGTCAAGCCGGTGAAATCGCAAGAATCGGAAATCGCGAGGTTCCTGGAGAATCTGGCGGAGTCGAATCAAACGCCATCCAGCACAATGGAGCCGATCGCGAAGGTCGCATCAGAACCACAGCAACCGCGACGCAACATCCTTGAAATGTTGCTCGACCCGCGCAGCATTCAGTGGCTGATGGGGATTGGCGGCGCATTGATGGCCGTGGGCTTGGTGATCTTGCTGTGGGTGAAGAATTACTTCACGCCGCCGGTGATGGCGTTGGTCATGGGCTTGACCAACATCGCCGTGATGGGTGGTGGCTGGAGCATCATTCGGATGACGCGATATCAGACGGCTGGCAAAGGGCTGACGCTGCTGGCGTGTCTCGTGATGCCGCTCAACCTGTGGTACTACCACTCGCACGGCTTGGTGACGCTCGACGGGCACTTGTGGGTCGTCGCGGTCATCATCAGCGCGCTGTATGCGGCGGCGGCGTGGACTCTCAAGGATGAGCTGTTCGTGTACGTCTTCAGCGCCGGCGTGGCGATGACCGGGTTGCTGTTGCTGGCCGAAATGCACAAGTTCGTGGAAGTCGCGGCCCCGGCGACATTGCTGGTGTTGCTCGGCTTGGCGGGGATTCATGCCGAGCGAGCGTTCGGCGAGAACGATGGACCGTTCAGCCGGAAGCGATTCGGGCTGGCGTTCTTCGCGAGCGGGCATGTGCTGCTGGGGTCGGGATTGTTGATGCTGTTCGGCGCACAGTTGGCGGGCGATTGGCTGTACGACGCCTGGTTCAAGTCGGTTTATCTGTCGTTCCAGGCGGTGCCATCGCCAATCTGCGGCGATTTGCGTTGGCTGTCGCTCGTGTTGGTGCTGGCCGGGACGTACGCCTACATCTACTCGGACATCGTGGTGCGGAAGCATGGGGCGTACATTCACTTCGCGGCGGCGCTGTTGCTGTGGGCGGAAGTGCTGGTCGTGCAGTTGTTGCACTTGAAACTGGGAGTCGATGCGATCATCGCAGTGCTGGCGGCGACGTCACTGGCAGTGAATCTGGCTCAGGCGACGTTGACTCGCGACCAAAAGCTGACGCGAGCATTTCCCGTGTTTGGCTTGTTGCTGGCCCTGCTGCCGGTGCTGATGGGGATGGTCGAGTACTTTCGATTCCTCGGTCATCGCGCCGTGTGGATGGACGAACCGCCGCGTTGGACGTACGTCGGTGCGATGGTGCTGACGGCGGTGGCGTCGCGGCTAGGGGCCTTCATCTACCGCAACTCAACGAGGTGGTTGCCGACGGCGTATCACTTCGCGACGGCCGCGGCCACGATGGTTGCCTCCGTCGCGACACTGGCTGCGTTTGGTTTGGAGACGTGGCAAGAGCACGCTCCAATCATGATGCTGATTCCAATTGCGTATCTCGTCGCCGCGAAGTTGTACGGTGATCGCGGGCCGTCCGAGCCGCTCAACTGGGTGGCGCATGCGGCGACGGTCGTAATGTTGATCTCGTCGATGTCGTCAGCGTTCGCCGGGTTCACGCACATCGTTCAAGGGCAGACTCTGAATCTCGCGCTGGCGGCGTTCTTCGCCGAGGCCGCCGTGTTCTACGGACTTGCGACTGCGTTTCAGCGCGAGCCGCGTTGCGTGCATCTCGCAACGGTTATGACCTGCGGCGCGTTGTGGCAATTGATGACGTACTTCGGATTCTCGCCGGATGCGTACCTGCTGACGTTTGCCGGTATTGGGCTGGCGTTGTTGATCGCGTATCGCTTCTCGGTACTCGAACAAACCGCCGCCGCGCCGTTGGCGGAGTCGGCATTCAAGGCGGCGAATTCGCTGCTGAGCTTGGCGTTTGTCTCTTCGGTCTTTCGTGGGTTGGCGAGGTTAGCTTCGGATGCCTTCGGTTCATCGCACCAAGTGCAATGGGGCTTCGTGGTGTTCAGCGTGACGATGCTCGTCATCGCGGCACTGACCGTGGCGATTGTGAAAGTGGCCAGTTGGCGGCGCTGGTACGTCGTACAAGTCGTAGCTCAAGGAGCATTGACGCTGCTGGCTCTGCACGAATTGAGCAATCTCAGCGGCTGGCAGCAGGTGGAATTATTCTCGGTGATTGTTGGCCTGTTGCTGTTGGCGGTCGGGCACTTCGGCTGGTATCGCGAGCAGGACCGCGAAAGCGATCTGGTCAGCACGAGCCTGTTTTTCGGCAGCCTATTGGCCGCCGTACCGCTGGCGATCGCGACGTGGGTTGATCGCGGCCAAGGTCACTTTCTGATCCTCAACGAGGCGGGCTTTTTGTTCGTCAGCGTGCTGCTGCTCGGCACGGGACTTGTCTTCCAGCTGAAATCGACAACGCTGGTCGGCAGCCTTTCGACGACGCTGTACTTCGGTACGTTGCTGTTGTTCGTGCCTTGGAGCCGACTGGATACGGTCGCCATCCTGATCCTCGTTGGCGGCAGTACACTGTTCGGCACGGGTCTGGTGCTGGCGTTCTTCCGCGACCGCCTGCTCACGCTGCCCGAGCGGATCAAAAATCGCGAAGGAATTTTCAAGGTGATAAATTGGCGCTGACCTCGTCCCATCGGAGGGGATTAGCAGGTCATTGTCTTCACTGGCGCTGTGGGCTATTCGGTATTGGCTGATTGAAAATCTGCTGCACGAATTGGGAACCGAACATGAGTAAACGCTCGATCTCTCGAAATCAACGGCAATGGCTGCGCGATGAACTCGAATGGTGGCGTGATGCCGGGATCATGACGGCAGGACAGTCCGAGTCGATTCTCGACCAGTACGAATCGGTCGAGGAAGCCTCCGAGTCGCACAGTTCGAGGGCGGTCAACGCGCTGATGGGGGCGGCCGCGTTGCTGATCGGCGCGGGTGTGCTGCTCTTGATCTCGTTCAATTGGGAAGACCTGCACGTCGCGGCCAAGCTGGTGCTGATCTTTGGCACGATCCTGGGAACGTATTACGGAGCATTCCGTTTGCGGCAGCGCGAGATGATCGGGCTGTCGAACGTGCTGTTCTTTCTCGGAGCGTTCTTTTACGGCTGCGGCATCATGCTGATCGGACAGATGTTTCATCTGAGCGGTCACACTCCGGATGCCCTGTGGTGGTGGGCGCTGGGTACGTTGCCGCTGGCGGTGTGTCTGGAATCGCTGCTGCTGCACGGTCTGTTGGTCGCGCTGCTGGGGATTTGGTGCGGTGTCGAGATGCTCGGCTTCGGCGAACTGGGGATGAGCTTCTTCTTTCGCTGGCGGTGGGTTCCGAATGGAGCCTACACGCTGCCGTTGTTGGCGATTCCCGGAATCATGCTGGCGTATCGGCGGCAACTCGCGAGCATGCTGTGGCTGTACGTCCCGCTGCTGACGTGGTGGCTGTCTCTGCAAAGTCTCGCGTGGGAGGGCGTTTGGCATTGGCATCACAACCCGCTGTTCTTCATCGGCGGCGTGGGCGGGCTGCTGCTGATCGCGGCCGAGGCTCACGCTTCGGGCAGCAAGCTGGCGATCCCGTATCGCATGTACGGCGTGCTGCTGGTCGGGTCGATGCTGATTCCGCTCAGCTTCATGGAAGTGCATAAAAGAGGAAGATGGCACACGGACGATCCGCGCATCGGAGCGTTGCTGCAAGCGGTGGCGATTGTGTCGCTGACCGTCGTGGCCTTGGCGGTGATGGCTCGCATTCACGGCCGCTGGAAGACGAAAGAGGAACTGGCCGTCGCCCTGAAAGAGACCGCCAAACGCCAGTACGTCCCCGTGGGGATCACGCTGCTGATGGCGTTCTTCTCGCTGTGGTACAGCCTGGTGCGAGAACCGATCACTCCGACGATTTTGGCGAACATTGCGATGCTGATCTTCGGCATCTGGCTGATGCTGGTCGGCCTGCGAGAAGATCGCGGGCGGCCGTTCGCGGCGGGTGTGCTGTATTTCCTCGGCTGGACGACGATGCGGTACGTTGATCTGTTTGGCAACATCGGCGGGATGCTCGGCGGAGCGGGGTTGTTCTTCGCCTGCGGAGCGTTCCTGTTCGGCATGGCCTACTTCTGGAAACATCGTAAAAAGAAAGAGGTGCTCGCATGAGCGCGATTCCTGACGACCTGCCTTCGGACACACTGCCTCGGCCCGGACTTTGGGAATGGGTCCGCTCGCACCAACGAGCGATCCTGTTCGGAACGATTGCTTTCCAAATGCTGGTGCTCGGTTCGATGGTCTTTCAGAGCACTTGGACGCTGGTCACTGGCGAGACGATCTTGCTGCGTGTCGTCCCGGTCGATCCACGCGACCTCTTTCGCGGCGACTATGTGATCCTCGGCTATGATTTCACGATGAAGCGGCCGGAGGGCGAAACGCAGTGGAACGAGTCGCACGTCGGCCGCGAAATCTTCGTCACGCTCGCCCCGGAAGAGGATGGCAAGCATTGGCAAGGCATCACGGTGACTTGGACTCGTCCGACGATCGGCACTTACCTGCGAGGCCAAGTTGGCAACGATCTCCGCAACGAATTCAGCATCGGCCAGTTCTTCCTGCAAGAGAGCAAAGGCAAGGAATACGAGGACGCCGCCCGCTCACGCCGCCTCTCCGCCGAAGTCGCCATCACCGCTGACGGAACCGCCAAGCTCAAACGGCTGGTGCTGGAGTGAAACGGTTTGTCGGTGGTGTTGCTCCCGGTTATCTTAGTCCCGATCAGTTCGAGAACCTTGGAAGCTGGGCGATGTTCGACGCACCACAATCACGACGGGCGATGTTCCGCCGGCTCGGCGGCGGCTTGGGAAGTGTTGCGTTGGCTTCGTTGGTTGGCCCAACAGAAGCAGCTCGCGGCGAAGGCTCTGCGGCGAAGAACACCAACACACATCATGCGCCGCGAGCCAAGCGAGTCATTCAGCTCTTCATGAACGGCGGGCCGTTTCAGGCGGACTTCTTTGATCCGAAGCCAGCGATCAATCAGTTTGCCGGGCAGAGGCCGAAGGAAGTCGAGTTTCGTACCGAGAACAAAACCGGCGGGCTGATGCCGGTGCCGTATGGATATCGGCCGCGCGGCGAATCGGGATTGCCGGTCAGCGATTTGCTGCCGCAAATCGGCGAGTGCATCGACGACATCTGCGTGATCCGCTCGCTGCACTGCGACAATCCGAATCATGGGCCGGCGTTGTTTCAGATGAACAACGGCACGATCACGCCGACTCGCCCGAGCCTGGGTTCGTGGATGCTCTACGGACTCGGCAGCGAGAACGCCGATCTGCCCGGCTACGTCGTGCTCTGTCCCGGCCGGCCGGTGCGGTTTGCGGAGTTGTGGTCCAGCGCGTTTCTGCCCGGCGAGAATCAAGGGACGTACCTCAATCACACCGATCTCGATCCGGCGAAGCTGCTGCCGAACCTGCGGAGTTCCGATGCAAGCCTGTCGCTCGCACAACAACGACGGCAACTCGAACTGCTGCGGCGGATGAATGAAAAACATCTCGAACAGCATCCCGATGAGCCGGCGCTGGAGGCTCGCATCCGCTCGATGGAAACCGCATTTCGGATGCAGTTCGCGGCGTCCGAAGCGTTCGACATCCGGCTCGAACCGGAACCGATCCGCGAGGAGTACGGCAAATCGCATTACGCTCATGGCTGCTTGATGGCTCGACGGCTGATCGAGCGGGGCGTGCGGTTCGTGCAGGTCTACTACGGCAACGGGCAACCGTGGGATACGCACAGCAATCACGACGAGCAAGTCAAACGCCTGGCTCGCGACATCGACCAGCCGACCGCCGCACTGCTGCGCGACCTCAAGCGGCGCGGACTGCTCGACGATACGCTGGTGATTTGGGGCGGCGAGTTCGGCCGCACGTCCACCACCGAAGGGAGCAACGGCCGCGACCACAATCATCTCGGCTTCACGACGTGGCTGGCCGGCGGCGGCGTTCGCGGCGGCATGACCTACGGAGCGACCGACGACTTCGCGTTTCGCGCGGTCCAAGACAAAGTCCACGTCCACGACCTGCACGCCACGATCCTGCACCTGCTCGGCTTCAACCACGAACACCTGACGTATCGCCACGCCGGTCGCGACTTCCGCCTGACCGATGTTTACGGGCGAGTCGTGCACGAGGTTTTGGCTTGAATCAGCAGACAAGGATTCGAGTTGAGGATTTCAAGAGAGCTTAGCCATGGATTCTTCAGCAAACCCAGTCAATCGTCGGCGACGTCGAGTGCTGGCTTCGTCGTTTCTTGGCGTTTTTGTGTTCGTCGTGCTCGGTTACTTCTCAAACGTGATGTCGCTCTCCAGCGCGGAATCTGCGACTGATGGCTGGGTGAAGGGAAAGATTGAGCATGCGACTTGGGTTCACAAGCACGCTTCACATGAACCGGCAGAGTTTACTTGGCCGTGGATTGTTCGAGTGAAGTACTCGCACGTCGTCGGCCCGCTTGGTGGCGAATGGGGTACTCGGTATTACCTCAGCATCTTGGGTTTCGCTGTCCCTGTTCGGAATCGAATCGAATTGCAATCGTAATCTCTGCGTCCCAAGCCGCTGTATTCGTCAGACAGCATTGGCCACTCTCAACTTTGCCAACTCGGCGGAATCCCAGACTGAAGATTTTGAATTGGACGTCTGATGCTTCGATTGGATGACACGATTGCGGCGTTGGCGTCGGCTCCAGGAGTGGGCGGGCGTGGGATCGTGCGCGTGAGTGGTGGCCATGTGCGGCAAGTACTCGAACAGCACTTCACGCCGCGCGATGGTGAGCGTTGGGCGAAGGCGGCTCGCGCAGAGCGGCATGTGGGCGAATGGCGATTGGCCGTGGATGTGCCGTGGGACGATGCGCCGTTTCGGGACGGGCTGCGGCTGCCGGTTGAGGTTGGCTTGTGGCCGACGAAGCGGAGTTACACGGGGCAGTCGCTGGCCGAGTTGCATTTAATCGGCTCGCCGCCGTTGCTCGAGGCGGTGCTGACCCAGTTGTGCCGCAGTGGTTGCCGAGCGGCTCGGCCGGGGGAATTCACGCTGCGAGCGTTTCTGGCGGGGCGGCTCGATTTGTTGCAAGCCGAGGCGGTGCTCGGCGTCATCGACGCGGCGGATCATGTCGAGTTGGAGCAGGCGTTGCAGCAGTTGGCTGGCGGCATCTCGCAACAGATGGGAACGCTGCGAGCCGATCTGCTCGATCTGCTGGCGGACTTGGAAGCGGGACTGGACTTCGTGGACGAGGACATCGAATTCGTCTCGCGCGAACAACTGCTGTCTCGAGTCACGTCAGCTCAGCGATCAATCATGGAACTGTGCGATCAGGCGTCACGTCGGTTGCAGAGTTCGTCTCGGCCGCGCGTTGTGCTCGCCGGACTGCCGAACGCCGGCAAAAGCACGTTGCTCAACGCGCTGACCGGGCGATCGGCGGCGCTGGTCTCTGAAGTCAGTGGCACGACGCGCGATTATCTGTGCGTGCCGTTGGATCGGGACGGGTTGCACGTCGATCTGATTGACACGGCCGGTTGGGATTCCGAGACGAGCGGCATCGAGGCAGTTGCTCAACAGCGGCGGCATGAGCAATGGCAGCAAGCGGACTTGATCGTGTGGTGCCGCGATTTGTCGGCGGACGCCGGGTTGGACGAGCCGTTGATCGCGGAGTTGCAGAACGAGCAGCGGCCGGTCATTTGTGTGGGGACGAAGGCGGATTGCGTGTCCGTTACTCAAACTCCGACGTCCGAGCACCCGCATGCCGGCGTTCGGACGACGGTCAGCGCTCGCGATGGTCGCGGACTCGACGAGTTGTGCGCTCAGTTGGCCGAACTGCTGGCGGCGGAATCGCACGGACGACGGCAGTGGATCGGCATGACAGCCGCTCGGTGCCAGAACAGCTTGCTGGCGGGACGTGATGCGCTCGACCGCACGGCCGAGGCGGCGAGATTGGGCTTGAGCGACGACTTGGTGATCGTCGAATTGCGCGAAGTGCTCGAACATCTCGGCCACATCGTCGGCGCGGTTTACACGGACGACATCTTGGATCGCGTCTTCAGCAAATTCTGCATCGGCAAGTAGCGTCACTTGGCAACTTCGCCGAACTCGGTGTCGGGGAAGCGAGCGGCGATTTCTTGCAGCAAGCGACGAGCGTCGTCGGGTTGGCCGAGGCGTTTGAGGGATTCGGCCGCTTCGACACCGGCGCGAGCGGCGAGACGTGCGTCGCTGTCGTCCATGAGTGCCGTCCACAAAAGAGTGGTTGCCGCGCGGTCATGTTCGCGACGCATCGCCCAGCCTCGGCCGAGCAAGTACGACGGGCCGCCGCGCAGCTTGGCGGGCATCTCGTGAATGCGAGCGTCCCAACGATTGAGTTCAAGATCCCCAATTTCCAAGGCTCGTAGTTTGAGTCGCCAGGACTGAGCCTGTGCGAGCTGCCGCACTCGTTCGTCGGTGCTGCGCTGCAAGGCTTGCAGTTCTTGTGTGGCCGTGTCGCCAACCGCCGCGTCGGCGAGCAACAGGCTGACACCGAGTAATCGGACCGCATCGGAATCTTGTTTCAGCCACTCACGCGCCTGCGATTTGGCCGAGCCGGAGACGGATTCAGCGGCCCAGACCAGCGGAATCAAACCAAACTGTCGGGTCGTGGGGTCACTTTTCAGTAGTTGCAGAAATCGGGTTCCGGCCGAGGCACGATCTCCGGTTCTCAAGCCGCAGCGAATCAGCAACGCAAGAATTTCGCGGCGCACCCAGTCTCGTTTCTCGGCGACGAG
>CAMAWN010000034.1 GCA_945861865.1 Candidatus Kuenenia stuttgartensis
ACCAACAGTTGGCTGCATCAATTCCGCCGCCTTCGCGTCCGCTACGAACGACGCGCCGACATTCACCAAGCCTTCCTGACGCTCGGCTGCATCGTGATTTGTTTTCGATCCCTCGTGACCTGAGTTCATTTTGATAGACGCTCTTAGAAAACGGCGACGTCAATCAGAAAAGTTCAAGCTTGCGCTAATCCGTTCGGACAATTGCCCGTTCAGCAATTGCCCCAATCCGTAGGCGATTTTCAGCGACGCCAGAATCCAGCCGACCTCATCGCTGCTGAGTCCCAATCCGCCGACGTTGACTGGCGACTTCATTCCCGGCACGGCCGCCGAGAGATTTGTGCGACAGAAGTAGAACGCTCCGTAGGTCAGCCACAGCGTCCACAGCACGCCGCTTTCCGCCGATGATGTCCGGGAAGGCAACGAATCGGGCGCGGCATCGCCGGTAGCGTCGGGGTTCGATCGGGGCTTCGTCTCCGTGCTCACGGAAGATTCCCAGGCGTTGGTCGTCAGAGTTATTCGTCTTCGTCCAGCGGTTCCAGAAACCAACCGGACTTTGAGACAATCGACGGTTCGGCATCGGGCAAGAGTTCCCCGGTGAGTTCGTGGATCGCCCAACGGATGGCGAGCGAAGTGGAATCCGGCATCACTTTCGGTCCCAGATACGCGCGCATCAGCGGCACTTGCGATTTCGCGAGCATCCGACCGAGCGACACGGCGCTGGCCCAGCGGACTCGCGGCGATTCAAACGGAACCGCCGCCGAAGATTCTGTCAGCCGTCCGACCATCTGCACTGCCAAGGGTTCGTCGGACTGTCCCGCGTGCAGGTGTCCCAGTCCCCAGATCGCCGCGCTGCGCGAGAGTTCGCCGAGGCTGCCATTTTTCGGGAAGTAACTGCGAAGCAGCGGATCGGCGGGCGCGTGCTGCATCAGGCCCAGGGCCTCGAACAAGTGAGCCACTTGCGCATCAAGCTCTGGAAGAGATGGTTGTTTGAGCCGAATCTCCGTTTGTCGCGAGGCCTTGCTGAAGATCGCTGGCAAGGTTTCGGGGAGCGCGAGTTTCCGCAGCCCCCAAGCCGAGGCGATCATCACTTCACCGCGAGTGGATTCGAGCAGTTCCACGAACCGAGGAGCCGCCGGCTTGTGATCGAGCGCTGCGAGCAACAGCGCGGCCTGTTCCTGTCCACGCCAACGGTCACCGGCCAGCAGGTTGGTCGCCGACTGACGGACGGCGGCATCCAATTCTGGCGACTTCGCCAAGACAAACAGCGCGTCACGCACGCGACCGCGCAGATCGGGATGCGGATCGTCGAGCAGTTTGGCGAGGACCGCGATTCGTTCCGGCGTGGGACGAGCCACAAATGCGTCAGCTCCCTGTTGCCGAACCGGCGCGTCGTCGTTCTGCATCGCTTGTTCGGCGAGCGGCAGCACCAAATCGTGATTGATGGCGTTCAGTCGTGTCAGAGCAGCAGCGGCGACACTCGGTTCGCGGTCACGCGCCAACCGCAACAACGCCGACTGCGCCGTCTCGGAAGAGTGTTGGTGCAACAGAGCCACGGCGCAGAGTCGATCCACGATCGTCGCGGATGTCAGTTGCGTCAGTCGTTCGGCCGCCACTTCCAGTTCCGCATCTCGCAACCGACCGGTCAGCCGAGCCGCCGCCAACCGGACGGCTGACGTTCGCTGCGAGTCGTGTGTGAGCGACAACAACAGCGGCACGGCCGAGCCGTCGCCAGATTCTCCCAAACCGTGAATCGCCAAGAGCAGTTCGCGATGTCGTGTGTCTTTGGCACTCAGCCGCTGCCGCCACACTCTGCGAATCGGCTCGAACTTCCACTTTGCCAACGCCGGTTCGATCAGTTGCCGCAGATCGGCACCATGCCGTTGCGAGACTTCGAACAGATCCGGCGCGGTCTCCGTCGCGTCCAGCGCGATCAACGCTCGCGCGGCCGCGAATCGAGCGACGGGATGCGTGGCCTCGGTAGTCACGATCTTTTTCAGCGTCGGTGCGGCCTCGATCAATTCCGGAACGCCGAAGAGGTGCGCCTGAGCGATCGTCTCGGCCGCAAGACGTTGTAGGTCCGCTTCCGGTCGAGCCAGCGCGGCCAGCCACAGTGGCTTGGACTTTTTTTGAAATCCGATGACCGGTTCCGGAATCTTCAATTCGGGATCGGATTCCATCGCGAAGTCGGGACGAATCTCCCCCGCCGCGCACGCCGTCAGCGAGAGTCCCAAAGTCAGCCACAGATAAACTGCGAAACGCATGCCTCACTCCGATCCTGGGGAATCAATGGTCTTGCCACGCAGGTCCAGCGTCAGCGATTCAATCTGCCAATAACTCCGTTTCTCACCGTGTTGCAGATCGGCATTCGTCAGTTCGGGACGATCTGGGTCGCCGCCGGAAACTCGCAACAGCAAACCTCCGTCGGCCGACACGTTCATGAGTTCGGTGTCGATGATGTCCAACGTGAGAGTCCCCACCGGATCGATCCAAGTTTTCAAAGCCACGATGTCCGGCGCGCGATGCGCCGCGATCTCCAGCTTGCCGACCGGTCCAACGACGTGGACCATCAGGCGTGCTCGCTGAACTTGCAGCGGCAGCAACACTGCTGGAACTTGGAATCGCAACCACGTCGAAGACGGCACGGCCTTTTCCTGCCAGGTGTGTTGTTTGTGATCCCACAGCGCGGGGGGGAGCGCGCCATCCGGACCGATTGTGGCTCGATACGGCAGCAACGGGGCGGCGATCGCCACTTCGGTTCCCACGGGCGGACGTTCCCATTGCACCGGCACGGCGACCAAGGCCGCGCCGAAGGACTTCGGGCGTTCGCCAAATCGAAATCCGAGATCCCACGGATCGGACCAATAGAACAATTGAGCCGAGGCGGGATACTCGCGGCGCTGCGGATTGGTCAGCAGATGTTGCAGTGTTTGCCGCCGGCGATTTTGCTCGTCGGACAAAAGGCCCGCAGACAGAAATTGTTCCGAGGTGAAGACGTCGTTGGCGCTCGCGACAAAAGTTCGGTCGTCATGGACTTCCACGCCGATGCGGCCATCGCGCGTCGCCAGCACCACGTCGGACGGTGAATGTTCCGCGCCGCCGCGCAAGTGACCGATCACGCCCGCCGGACCAAAGGTCGCGCGGGCTTCGATGCGCTCAGTCGTCGGTCCCGATTGTCGAAACGTGGCGCTGCGCAGGCCCGCAGATTCGGGAAGGTTCTCCCAATGCCAAGTTCCCAAATCCGTCCAAATCATTCGCCGTGTGGTCCCTTTCAGTCCGGTCATTTCGGGCATCAGCCAGCCACCCTGTTGCCCCGACATGGTGGCGGTCCCCGCCTCCGGAGCAAACAGTCCGGCGACTCCCTGCACGCGAACGTCATCCGTCCCCGACACCGCCTGTACGAACTGCACGCTCGCCACCGATGCTGGAACCGCGTTTCGCTGATGCTGACCCAACAACACCAACACGAGACTCACGGCCAGGCCCAAGCTGGGACCGATCATGCCCATCAGTTCCAACCGATTTACCCGCCACAAGCAAACTCCAAGCCCTGCCAGCAGCACGCTCAGACCGATCAGCAAACTACCGATCAACCACCGCGATGGAATCGAATAGCCGACGTACTCGCGTACCTGCGGTTCCAGCATTTCCTCCGACAACAACGGCGCGGAACGCGGAGGGAAGAAATCCGGAACCAGATTCTGCATCGGAGCCAAGAGCGCGTATTTTCCCGAAGCCTGAGAGTTGATTTCCGACGCCGTTTGCCGACGCATCCAACCTTGTGGTCCCAAGGTGGTCACCAGCAGCCGGCCTTCGCCGCAGTTTTTCCAGAACGCGGCGGGCCAGCCGTCGATCGAATAAGCCACGTCCACATCCGAGACGACCATGCGGACGAATTCCACCGGCTGCTCGTACTCCGCAGTCCACCGCTCGCTGCCCAGAGCGTCTGCGGATTCCATGCGAACCGTTGTCAGTCCGACGCGGCCGACGACTTCACCGGTGAACTCGTCCCCCAACAACGACTCCAGCACTCGTGGATCGACGCGATCGAGCATGACCCACACTCGCCCGCCCCCAAACAGCCACCGCCGAATCGCCGAGAGGCCCGCGCCGTCATTCACGATCCGGCTGTCCGCGATGACCAGTTGATCGAGAGCCTGCAAACTTTCTTCACCCGTGGGCAACATCCGATCCGACAACAGTTTGATCTGCCGATTTAAGTCGGCCTGCAATCGCGCTGCGACCAACAACTCGTAGGCGGCCTTGGACTCTTCGGATTGAGAGTCATCGGGCGTGTCGATCAAACCGGTCACCGGTGTGACGACGGTTCGCCGCAAGATGGCTTCGTGCTGCAAAAATCCAGAATCGCTGCGAATCAGCACTTCGCGAGCCTGCCTAGCATCCATCACCAGCGACCGCAGATTGAACTGCGTTACGTCTGCGGATACGTCCGGCACCAAAATTGGATGCCAAACTTCGATTCGCGATCTCGGTGGAATCCAAACGCGCCGACCGAACTGCAGCGTCGGCTCCTCCTCAAAATAGGTCGTGGAAAACAACTCCAGCGGTTCGCTGGTGGGATTGACCAATTGCACGTTCAAACTGCCCCATTTGTTCGGAACGTAAGCGTCCACGCCAAACGGCGAAACCAGCGCAATCGAATGTCCGACGCGGCCGTGGATTTCTTCGGACCCAACGCGACCCGCCAACAGCAGCCACCCAAATGCGGCGAACAAGCTGACGCGATGCCAGTTTCTTTGAACGCGCTGTCTGTCAGAACGCATGGCGTGACCAGAGTTGAAGATTGAATGGAATTCCGAAAGTCATCGTCGCGATGGCGAACCATAACCACGATATCGCGAGTCCGCTGGGCCGGCCACCCGCGACGTTGTCCGAGTCGGCTTCATGTCACCAGTAGATGTGAAGAAGTATGTCGAGCGGCTATTAGCGAATGGACTCCAATTCGTCGTTGACGGGCGAGCAATTGATTTTGTTGTCGTCGATCAAAGAGAGGGATGGCGGCCTTGATGTCTATTTGGATCTCCAGACCGGCAAAGAATTCTTTGTCGGTCGGACGGATTCGGAAAGCTAACTTCAGCGTACTGGAGCAAACAGCATCGTAACTCACCCCGGCAGGATCCGCTTCATGCCTTCGGTCAGCACGTCGTCGATCTCTGGCTCGCAAAACGCGACGCTGACTTCGTAGCCGCCGTGGGGGTATTCCTCTTTGACCGGGATGTACCACGGGCCGCCGTCGCCGTAGGCCGACGTGCAGACGAAATCGTTTTTCGCGAGGTTCTGGGCGCGGAGTTGGTATTCGATGAACGACTCGGCGGGGAGATGCAGCAGTTTCACGCCTCCCAGATGCAGCGAGCTGAGCACGATCGGGATGCGTTTTTCGACGCGGCGCAGCCACGAGAGCATGAACGACGGACGGTTGCGGTTCACGACGGCGTTGGACTTCGTCGAGATTTGTTGAGCGATCATCTCGGCGTGCAGTGATGAGCGTGGCGGCGGCAGAATCTCGGCCGTCTTCCAGGCGATCGTTTTGATCTCCGCTCGTTCGAGTTTCGCTTCCGACGCGACGATGCCGTCGTACACGCGCTTCGTCAGAATCGGCCGCACGGCTTTCGAGCCGTCGTTGTATTTGCCCGCCGAGACGTTCCCCGCGCAGCCGGTGAAGTAGACGTGCAGGCAATCCGGTTCGTCCTGCTGCCGTTGCTTGCGAGCCAGCCCGGCGAAGTCGCTGGTGGCTCGGCCGTCGGCGTAGTAGCTCATCGGGTGCGTCGCGTAGTAATGCAGCGAGGCGATCTTTTTCTCGCCGTTGAAGAACGCAACCGTCTTCAAGAACGGGTCGATCAGCCCGTCCGGCAACGCGATCAGTTTCGGATCGGTACACGCACTGCCGCGCATCGCGAGAACCTTGCCAGTTTCGTCGCGATGGACTCGGCGGTTGGAGGCGACTCCTTCGATCTTCCCTTGTCCCCAGCCGATGTGCGTCACTGGTGTCGCTTGCCGAATCGCCTTCTCGACCGCCGTTCGGCCGGCGTCGAGGCAGCGTTTGAAGAAGTCGAGATCCACGACATGCGGCAGATCGCCCTCGGCGAGCACGATCCGTTCGGCTTCGAGGCACGCGAACGGCGCGTTGTGCTGATGCACGCAATGCACGGCGACTCGGTCGGCCGTCGTCCCCGCGGCCTGAGCCAACGCCGTCCGCCATTCGACATGCGCCTCATTCAGCAGCCCGGTCCAATCGACGGCACACAACACGATCGGCTGGCCTGCGCCGAGCAACACGATCCCAATTGCTTCGAGCGCATCGTCCACGACCTCGATCGGTTTGATCCAACCGCCGCAGCACGAATGACCCAGCGGCGGCGTGACGTCGAACTTGAACGGAGCGATCTGCAATCCGCCGGCACTGGTCTCGGCGGCGTTGAGTGCCTGGCTGACCGACAACGACCAACCGGCGGCGGTGGTGAGAACGGTCTCTTTGAGAAAGTCGCGGCGTGAAATGTTGACTGGCAGCATGATTCGTCCTCTTGAGGTCGTAGCCCGGACCCCGACGTCCGATCAACGCTGCTCAGTGTAATCGAACACAAAGCTGGGCCGCTCCCTCACGGTCGCGGTACGGAATTGTTTACGCTGTCTCGCGGAATCGTACTTCCTTCTCCATTCGCGAGAGGTCACGTCATGGATCGTCGCCAGTTCATTCAAGCCGTTGTCGGCTGCCTCACGCTGAGTTCGTTCCTGTCCGCTGTCGCCGACGAGCCAAAGTCGGGAGCATTGTTGCAGACCTTGCCGACGGATGGAGCGTGGGCGACCTTCGATGTGAATGTGAAGCTGAATGGCCAGGAGTTTGTCCTGGTCGAGACGGTGCGGTCGGTCGGGCAAGCGTTTCACAGTGGGAAGCAGTGCCGGTTCCTGGAGTTTGAACAGACCAACGACAATCCGCCCTCGGAAAACATTCCGCAGCTCGGCAATCTGACGTGGCGAATGCTCGTGCCCGAAGAAGAATTCGGCGAGGGCAAGAATCCGATCAGCAAGGCGAGCAAAATCTGGATCAAGTACGACAAGCAGGAGCCGGAAGCGGTCGAGTCGATCGAACTCAAAGAGCCGATCTTCGCGATTCTCTTTCAAGGCCCGAAGAACAACTTGAAGACTGAGGATGCGAAAGAAAAAATCAATTGGCAGCGCGGCGATCTGGAGTGCTCAGTCATCTCGGGGCAGAACGAATCGGAGTTCGGAATCGTGAAACTCAACGTGACTCATCGAGTCTTTCGGCATCGTGACGTGCCGTTTGGGATCGCGGGAATGCAGCAAGACGTCAAAGCTTCGTTCGGCGGCCGAGAGGAAAAAGTCACCCTCCGTGTGTCATTGCGGGACCACGGCAAGAACGCGAAGCCGAAGCTGCCGGATTTGGTGCCGTGACATTTTGGAGTGCGGTGTGTCAGCACCGCTTTGGATTTCAAATTTCAAATTCTCTAAGCGGTGCTGGCACGCCGCACTTCAGAGAGGACACCTCATGGATCGTCGCTCATTTTTGAAAGCCAGTGCCGGCAGCGTTGCGTTGAATTCGTTTCTGCCTGTGCTTCCCGCTGCATTTGCCGCCGAGCCGAAGCCGAAACGCGTCGGCTTGATCGGCACCGGTTGGTACGGAAAGTCGGACTTGCTGCGGTTGATTCAGATTTCTCCGGTTGAAGTCGTGTCGCTGTGCGATGTCGATCAGAAAATGCTGGCCGAAGCTGGTGAGATCGTGGCCTCGCGGCAAGTGTCGAAGAAAACGCCGAGGCTGTACGGCGACTATCGGAAGATGCTCGCGGAAAAGGATCTCGACATTGTCGAAATCGCGACGCCGGATCACTGGCACGCGCTGCCGATGATCGAGGCGGTGAAAGCCGGAGCCGACATCTACGTCCAGAAGCCGACCAGCGTGGACATCGTCGAGAGTCAGGCGATGCTGGCGGCGGCTCGGAAGCATGGGCGAGTCGTGCAGGTTGGGACTCAGCGACGCAGCACGCCGCATTTGGCGGAAGCTCGCGAACTGATTCAGGAAGGGAAGCTCGGCAAGATCGGGCTGATTGAGATTTACTGCTACTACCACATGCGTGCGCGCGAGAATCCGCCCGACGCGCCGCCGCCGGATTACCTCGACTACGAGATGTGGACCGGGCCGGCTCCGATGCGGCCGTACAATCCGCTCGTGCATCCGCGTCGCTGGCGAGCCTTCATGGAGTACGGCAACGGCATCATCGGCGACATGTGCATCCACATGCTCGACATGGTCCGTTGGATGGCGAGTCTCGGCTGGCCGAAGACGGTCAGTTCGACGGGCGGCATCCTGATCGACAAGACCAGCAAGGCGAACATCTCCGACACGCAAACGGCGACGTTCGAATTCGACAACGTCAACGTCGTCTGGCAGCATCGCACCTGGGGTTCGTCGCCCGATCCGAAGTATCCGTGGGGCGCGACGTTCTATGGCGAGAAGGGAACGCTCAAGGCGAGCGTCAACAGCTACGATTTCCTCCCGAACAATGGCGAGGCGATTCACAAGGACGTGACGATGGAGTTGGAGCAGTACCCGGAAGACAAGACCGAGAAGGATCTCGAAAAGCATGTGGCTCCGGCGATCCGCCGGCACATGCAGAATCTTCTCGACTGCATCGCCACGCGCGGCAAGCCGGTCGCGGACATCGAAGAGGGACACACCTCGACGGTGAGCTGCATCCTCGCCAACTTGTCGATGCAACTCGGCCGGTCACTGACGTGGGACGCGGCGAAGGGACTCATTGCCAACGATCCCGCCGCGAATAAATTGCTGCGGCGGCCGTATCGCGGACCTTGGGTGCATCCGGAAGTCTGACACGTTCGCAACGGTGGATTCATCGGACAGTGGATTCATTGGTCGTTGATGTTTACGCTCCAACGCAGGTCAGTGCTCGCGGTGAATTGAGGTTTTGGAAAACGCATGGCAGAAAACATTCGGCAAACGTGCTCGGAATGCGGCGCGATACTTTCCGAATCGAGCAAGTCTGAGCCGCCGCGTTGTGAGTCCTGTTAGACGGCGTCTCAAAACGTTTCGGCGCCTGCCCCCAAGACTCCTGGCGAACAGAGCGGTCAAACCGCGCAGCTTGCAGTTTCGAAGAGGACGTTGATCCTCGGCAACGGAGATGACACGCGCTGCCGCTCAGGGTCAGCGGCCGCGTCGCAACGCCTTGAACTCGCGGGTCTGCTGAGTGATCGCGATCTCGGCCGGCAGGCGTTCCATCGAACTGGCTCCGTAGAAGCCGTCGCACGCCGGGACTCGGTCCAAGACGAATTGAGCATCCGCCGGCATCGCGATCGGCCCGCCGTGGCACAGCACAAGGACGTCCGGTCTCACGGACTTGGCCGCCTCGGCGATGGCCGACACCTCGCGCACGCTGTCGTCCAGTGACTTCGCGGTGCGTGCTCCGATCGTGCCGTGCGTGGTCAGTCCCATGTGAGCCACCACGATATCTGCACCGGCTTTCGCCATCGCGGCGGACTCTCCCGGAGTGAAGGCATACGGCGTGGTCAGCAAGTCGAGATCGTGAGCCGCTTGGACCAGATCGACTTCCAAATCGAAGCCCATGCCGGTCTCTTCCAGCCCTTGACGAAACGTGCCGTCAATCAGCCCGACCGTGGGAAAGTTCTGAATGCCGGCAAAACCCAACGCTTGCAACTCGCGCAAGAAGCAGTCGCGGATCATGAACGGATCGGTGCCGCAGACTCCCGCCAACACCGGTGTGTGAGTCACCGCCGTCAGCACCTCGAACGCCATCTCTTTAACGATCTGATTCGCATTGCCGTACGGCATCATCCCGGACAACGACCCGCGACCCGCCATGCGAAACCGGCCAGAGTTGTAAATCACGATCAAGTCGATCCCGCCCGCTTCCTCGCACTTCGCGCTGATGCCGGTGCCGGCTCCGCCGCCAACGATCGGCTGGCCAGTCGCGACTTGCTGACGAAAACGGGACAGAATTGAACTGCGTGATTCCGGCATGTGGGTGATCTCATCAGCCGGAACGCGCTAGCGTCCGGTTTTTAGGTTGCAGAACCGGACGCTAGCGCGTTCCGGCTGATTGACTCTGTGGGGACTTTCCATTGTGAGGACGATCAACGAGCGACAAGAACTCTTCCACCAGTGCCGCCGCGAACGCCGGGTCGTTGATGTGCAACGGCAGGCGTATGACTTGTCGCTGCGATGACTGTTGCACCACTCGTTCGAGTTCGTCGAACAGCGCCGCGTCGGCGTCGGGATCGTGAAACGGTTGGCCGACAGCGTCAATCGTCGAGACGCCGAGTTCGGGAATCAGCAGCGTCAGCGGCGCAGTTGAACGATTCAACTTGTTCGCGATCCATCGAGCGAACTGCCGGTTTTCATCCGGCGTCGTGCGCATCAGCGTGACCTGAGCGTTGTGGACGTGCAGTTTCCTTCCGGCGAAGCGTGGCGGGACGGTTTCCTTCGCACCGAAGTTGACCATGTCGAGCGCGCCGACGCTCAGGACATACGGGACACCCGCGGCGAGAATCGCCTCGAACCGATGCGGCCCACACGCGAGCACACCGCCGACCAATTCGTCGGCAACTGCCGTCGTCGTGACGTCAATGACTCCTTGAATCAACCCGCTGCGCACGAGATTCTCCATCGCGCGATCGCCCGATCCGGTCGCATGAAACACGAGACAGTCATAGCCGCAGCCTTCCAGTGATTTCCGCACGGCATCGACGCACGGAGTCGTGACTCCAAACATCGTCATGCCCAGCGTCGGCTTCTCGGTCACACTCGGCAACGAGCGCGTCACCATGCCGGCAATCGCGTGCGCGGCGTTCGCGAACACTCGGCGTGAGACCGAATTGATCCCGGCCACATCGACCACCGAATACATCATCGTCAGATCGGAACACTCGACGTACGGCCCGACGTTGCCGCTGGCCATCGTGCTGACCATCACCTTCGGCACACCGACCGGCAACGCTCGCATCGCAGGAGCGATGAGCGCGGTTCCGCTGCCGCCACCGATGCCGATCACTCCTGCCAGTCGCACAGCGGCGTGCTCGGTTTTTAGAAACTCGACCAGAGCCGCCGACATCGCCGTGACCGATTCGCCTCGGTCGGTTTTCGTGAGCGGATTCGATGTCGAGCAACAGGCCGCAACTTGCTCGCGAGAGATATCCGGAGCAACAACCGACGCGTCCCGCGTTCCGACATTGACCGTCACAACCTCAACGCCGCACGCGCGAATCCGTTCCGCGATGAACGCGATCTCGGTTCCCTTGGTGTCCATCGTGGCCACGGCGTACACGCGCGACATCGGTCAGTCCTGTGACAGGTTGCAGCGGACTCACTCGCGGTCCGGCTGGTCGGAGAATAAAACGCTCGCAGTCCTCCTTTGCAACCTGCTCCGGGAATTCCGCTGATGTTACGACTTTGTCACTGCCTGATCGTTGTGAGTGGGTTGAGCGTGCTCGGCATCCGCCCGGTGTTCGCCGACGAACCCGCGTTTCGTATCGAGTCTTCACCCGGCAAACTTCAATTGAGTTGGGGGCAGCAACCGCTCGCGACGTATGTTTTTGACGATCGCGTTGTTGGCCGGCCCTACTTTCGAGACGTGCGCACGCTCGATGGAACTCCGGTGACGCGAAACCATCCGCCTCGCGAAAGAGTCGATGCGACCGACCACGCGACGATGCACCCCGGCATTTGGCTCGCCTTTGGTGATCTCAACGGAGCCGACTTCTGGCGGAACAAGGCTCGTGTGGAGCACGATGGCTTCGTCGAATCGCCTCGCGCCGACGGCTCGCGAGCGTCTTTCACCGTTCGCAATCGCTATCGGTCTGGAGACGAAATTCTCTGCACGGAGGTCTGTCGGCATCGACTGGTACGTCGTCCTACCGGCTGGCTGCTGACTTACGAATCGACCTTCACGGGCGAGCGGTTATTCACCTTCGGAGACCAGGAAGAAATGGGCTTGGGCATCCGTGTCGCCACGCCGCTGCGAGTCAAAGAGGGGAAGGGCGAAATCCTCAACAGCCGCAGCCAGCGCAACGAGAAAAACGTCTGGGGCCAGATCGCCGACTGGTGCGACTACCGCGGCGACGTGGATCGCCAGCGAGTCGGTCTCTTGCTGATGCCGGATCCCGCCAACTTCCGACCGTGTTGGTTTCACGCGAGAGATTATGGCTTCGTCGCCGCGAACCCATTCGGCCGAAAAGCATTCACTCGCGGAGAGCTCAGCCGCGTCGAGATCAAACAGGGCGAGTCCTTCCGCTTGCGATTCGGAGTGCTCGTGCATGGCACTCCCGCCGACCAACCGTTTGACGCGCAGACCGCCTACCAAGACTTCGTGAGTGGATTGAAGGAGTGAGATTCCCCGCGTTTGGTGGGCGCTGGGTCAGGTCTGTAACAGACAGGGTGACATGATCAGGAACTCCGTAGGAGTTGGTGTTGCCGTGGGGAGTCTTTTTCGCCGTGAGTGGGTCGGTGTGGAATTTCCGTGATGGACGTGGGGTAGATTTGCAACCTGCCAGTGATCAATCGCTCGGCGAGGCGGGCAGGTTGAAAACCTGCCCCACGTTGGTACGATCCGCCCGAACTTCGATCTTTGCCTTTTCGCCGGATACGCTTGCCCATGACCACCGCGACCGCTTCGGTTTCCGGAGTGCGTTGGACCAAGAAACATTTGCTTGGCTTGGAAGAACTTTCGGCCGACGAAATCTCGTTAATTTTGGATCAGGCCGCTGAATTCAAACGGCTTGCCGCAGAGGGCGAGACCAAGCTGGCAGCCCTCAAAGGGACGGTCGTCGCGAACCTCTTCTTCGAGCCATCCACGCGGACCCGAACTAGCTTCAGCCTCGCCGCCAAGCGGCTGAGCGCGGACACCGTGGACTTCACGGCGTCCAGCAGCAGCCTCTCGAAAGGGGAGACGTTCTACGATACGGCTCAGAACATTGAGGCAATGGGAGTCGATCAGGTCGTCGTTCGGCACAGCACGTCTGGAGCTCCGCATCTCTTGTCGAAGCTGCTGAAGGCCAGCGTCCTCAACGCAGGCGACGGCACGCACGAGCATCCGACGCAAGGACTGCTCGACATCTTCACGATCCGCCAGCATCGCCAAAAACTTGCCGGCCTCACGGTCGCGCTGGTCGGTGACATCCTGCATAGCCGCGTCGCTCGGTCGAACATCTGGGGGCTGAAGAAGCTCGGCGCACGAGTCATCGTCTGCGGTCCCTCGACTCTGATCCCGGCACACGTTGAGCGGCTCGGCGTCGAGGTCTCGAACAACCTCGACGAGATTCTCGGCGAATGCGACTGCATCAACCTGCTGCGAATTCAATTCGAGCGGCAACGATCCGCGTTCTTCCCGTCGATCCGCGAGTACGCGCACTTCTTTGGGATGAACGGCGACCGCATCCGCCGAGCGAAGTCCGACGTGCTGATCCTCGCCCCCGGCCCAATCAACCGCGGTGTCGAGATCACTCCCGAAGTCGCCGACGGCCCGCATTCGGTCATCCTCGATCAAGTCACCAACGGTCTCGTGATCCGCATGGCTTGCCTGTACCTGCTGCACAATCGGCGGCAGGAAGAGACGTCGAACGAGTGAGATTGAGAGAGTGTTTTGAATTATGCCGGACTCGCGTGATCCAAAACCTGATCGACTCGAAAAAGCAGTAGGTTGTTTGTTTGCGTTGACCGGCGGGGTCTTGGGAGTTGTGATTGGAATTATCGGAATGCGTTTTCTGGACCCTATTATTTTCGAAATGTATCACCGACCGGAGAGCAAGCTCAGTGGCGTGTTCGAGGTAGGCTTTGTTTCGCTTGCGGTGATCGGCGCGAGCGGAATCACCGGAATAAGTGCATTTTCGTACTTTGCATTGAAACGTCGTAAGTAACCCATGAGCACCACACTGATTCGCGGCGGACGTATCGTTGATCCCAGTCAAAACATTGACCGGATCGGCAATCTGTTTTTGCGCAATGACCGCATCGAGGGAATCGACACGGGAGCCGCCGTTGCCGATCACATCATCGACGCGGCAGGCATGATCGTCTGCCCTGGACTGATCGACTTGCATGTCTCGCTGCGCGAGCCAGGCGACGAGAAGGATGAGACCATCGAATCGGGAACGGCGGCGGCGCTCGCGGGGGGCATGACCTCGGTCGCGTGCATGCCGGATACCTCGCCCGTCGTCGATAACCGCGCGGCGGCGGAGTTCGTCCAGCTTCAATGCGCGCGAGCCGGCCACTGCAACGTCTTTCCGCTGGGAGCCGTCACGAAGAATCACGACGGGCAGGAACTTGCCGAGATTGGTCAGCTCGTCGAAGGAGGTGCGGTCGGCTTCACCGACGCGAAAAACCCGGTCGCGAATTCCGAGATCATGCGGCGAGCGCTCGAATACACGCGGATGTTCGGCCGGCCGATCTTCAATCATCCGCAAGTGCCGGAGCTCGCGGCCAAGGGGATCATGCACGAGGGCTACTACTCGATGCAGTTGGGCCTCCGCGGCATTCCGGCCGGAGCCGAGGTCATCATGGTCGCTCGCGACATCGTGCTCGCCGAGATGACTGGCGGGCACGTCCATCTGATGACGCTCTCGACCGCCGGAGCCGTCGAGCAAATTCGCCGCGCGAAGGCCAAGGGCATCCGAGTCACCTGCGAAGTCACTCCGCATCATCTCGCTCTGACCGACGCCGCTTTGCAAAACTACGAGACCAATTTCAAGGTCGATCCGCCGCTGCGAACCAAAGAGCACATTGACGCTCTGATTGAAGGGCTGCGGGACGGCACAATCGCCGTCATCACCTCGGACCATCAGCCGTTCGCTGAAGAGAAGAAGCAGAACGAACTCGACAGCGCACCGGCCGGGGTCGTGGGGCTCGAAACGCTGCTGCCGATCTGCATCAAAACGCTGATCGAAACGGGACACCTCACCTGGTCGAAGCTGATCGCCAAACTGACGATCAATCCGGCCACGATCCTGGGCATCCAAAAGGGAACGCTGAAATCCGGCCACGACGCTGACGTCACGATCATCGACCCCGTGACCTCCTGGCGGATTGATCCTTCCAAGTTCAAATCGAAGGGCCGCAACACCCCCTTCGCCGGCTGGGAAGTCAAAGGCCGAGCGCACACCGTCATCGTCGCCGGCAAAGTCCGGTATCACGCGTGATTTGGAGTGCGGCGGCCGGAGCCAACACTTTCCAGCAGATGTCGCTGACGACTTCGGTTCTGTTCCAGGTACTTGTGATCGTTTTGAAAAGCGGCGACTCTGGTCGCCGCAGTCCAAAAAAGGATTGCCATGAATTGCTCACGCTCCGCAGTGCTTGTCATGTTGTCTGTTCTGCAATGGTTGTCAGTCAGTCATCATGTCTTCGCAGAGGCTACGGTTTTTCGCGGCGCTCGCGTTCACACGGCCGCTGGACCAGTGATCGAGAACGGTACGCTGATCATTCAAAACGGCCGCATCGAGGAAGTCATTGAGAGCGACCGGATCATCTTGCCGCCCGATGCAAAGATTATCGACGTCACCGGCAAGGTCATCATTCCGGGATTGGTCGATAGCCACTCGCATCTCGGCGTGTATTCGCGACCCGCATTGAAGGCCAACTCAGACGGCAACGAAACGACCGATCCGGTGACCAGCATCGTCCGAGCGCTCGATTCGCTAAATCCGTTCGATCCTGGCATTCGCATGGCCAATGCCGGAGGGATCACGACGGCCAACATCATGCCCGGCAGCGCGAATGTGATCGGCGGCCAGACGATCTACGTCAAGCTCCGCGGCTACTCGCCAGAACAAATGTGGTTCGAGACGCCGCATGTGCTCGGCGGTCTGAAGATGGCCAACGGCGAGAATCCAAAGCGGGCCTACGGCGGCAAAGGCAAAGCGCCATCGACTCGCATGAAGGTCGCCGCGCTGCAACGTGCGGAGCTCATCAAAGCTCAAGAGTACCTCGCCAAGTGGCAGCAATATCGCGAGAAGGCTACCGAATTTGACGCGAAGAAGGCTGACACGAAGAAAGATGATCCGCCGACGCCGCCCGAACGCAACATCGCTCTCGAACCGCTCGTCGATGTGTTGCAGAAAAAACGAACCGTCCATTTCCACACGCACCGAGCCGACGACATTTTGACGGTCCTCCGGCTGCGAAAAGAGTTCGGCTTCGACCTCGTCATCCAGCACGGCACCGAGGCGTACAAAGTGCTCGATGAAATCGCGAAGGCGGGAGTGCCGGTCTCGTTGACGATTCCTGACAGCCCCGGGGGCAAAGCGGAAGTCGTCGGCTTCATCGAAGAATGCGCCGCCGAGATGACCAAGGCCGGCATCAAAGTTCACGTCAACACCGACGACCCCGTCACCGAAAGCCGCTTCCTGCTGCGAACCGCCGCGATCACTGTGCGCGGCGGACTCTCGCCCGACGAGGCGTTGAAGACGATCACGATCAATCCGGCTCAAGCCCTGAAGCTCGACGAGCGTGTCGGCTCACTGGAGAATGGCAAGGATGCGGATTTCGTGGTGCTCAGCGGCGAACCGTTCTCGGTTTACTCGCGAGTCCTCGAAACGTACATCGACGGCAAGCGAGTCTTCTCGCTGGACAACGACAGCGACCGCAGTTTTCAAACGGGCGGGTTCGCGTCACTCAACAAATCGCAACTGCCGGAGTTCAAGCCGGTGCTTGCTCCGCCTCCGCCGGGGAAGACCCCCGCCCAACCTGGACTCACGAAGGCCGCGACCGCCGACAGCACCGAATTCATCGTCCTCGCGAATCGAGTTCACACGGTCGCGAATGGGACGATCACCGACGGTGTCGTGCATGTGAAAGAGGGCAAGATCATCTTCGTTGGAAAGCAGATCGACCTCGCGATCCCCGCAGGCGTCCCGGTGTTGACCGCGGCCAATGTCACTCCCGGCCTGATCGACGCGGCGACGATCGTGCCGCTCTCCGGCGAGTACAACATCCCCGCCGATCAAGACGCCGATGAGAACAGCGATCCGAATCAGGCCGACGCACGAGTGCTCGATGCCTTCAATCCTTCCGAGCCACTGCTGCGCTACCTGCTGGAGCAAGGCATCACGGTCGTGCATTCGATTCCCGGTCGAGCCAACGTCATCGGCGGACTGAGCGGTGTCTTTCGCACTCACGGTCGCAGCGCCGAGGCAATGACCGTCCGCTTTCCACAATCCCTCGTCATCAACCTGGGTGAAGCTCCAAAGGAGACGTACAAAGAGCGTCTGCCGCAAACACGCATGGGCACAGCCGCGTTGATCCGGCAAGCATTCGCGGAGGCCGCTAATCTCAAGAAGAAGACCGACGCCGCCAAGATCAACGGCAAGGACAAGGAGCCACCCGACCGCAGCCTCAAGAAAGAGGCTCTCGTGCTGGCTCTCGAAAAGAAGGTGCAAACTATCTTCGCCGCGCAGCAAGCGGACGACATTCTGACGGGTCTGCGGCTCGCCGAAGAATTCCAACTCGACGCCGCAATCGCTCTGGCGGCCGAAGGCTATCTGGTCCGCGAGCAACTCACCGCCGCCAAAGTACCAGTCTTCCTGCACCCGACGATGCAGCGCGCCGGCGGCAGCTTGGAGACGTACCACTCGCACCTCGGCACTGCCTCCGCGCTGGCTGACGCCAAAATTCTGCTGGCAATCACCAGCGGAGCGGAAGGCTACGTCCCGAAGACGCGCGTCGCGCGATTCGAGGCTGCGATCGCGGCGGTGCATGGACTGGGCTTCGAGAGAGGGCTCGCTTCGGTCAGTCTCGACGCCGCGAAAGTCTTGGACATCGACGACCGCTACGGCAGCCTCGAAGTTGGCAAAGTCGCCGACCTCGTGCTCTACGACGGCGATCCGTTCGAGTACGCGACGCATGTGACGCACGTCATCGTCGATGGCCGCTTGGTTCATTCGCGTTCGGATCGCAAACCGATCCCGCTGGCTCAACGGTTGTTTTGGTCGTCGATCGAGATGCCGTGCTGCCTCGGCTGGTGAATCGGAATGATTCACGCTCCTCTCGAACCCAACGCGTCAGTGAGGGTGTTGTGACACTTCGCCCTCGCTGACGTGTCGGGTTACGAGCGCAGCGACTCAAAGATCGAGCCACCGAGATAGCCAACGTCCGTTCTGAGTGTCTCTTCCAGCCGCAGCAACTGGTTGTACTTCGCGAGCCGCTCACTGCGTGCGACGGAGCCAACCTTTAACTGCCCCGCACCAGTCGCGACGACCAGGTCGGCGATGGTCGTGTCCTCGGTCTCGCCGCTGCGAGCCGACACGACCGGCCAATAGCCGTTGTCGATCGCCAGTCTCAACGTCGCCAATGTTTCGGTGAGCGTGCCGATCTGATTCGGCTTGATGAGCACACTGTTCGCAACGCCGCGCTCAATCCCCTCGCGCAGCCGAGCCACATTCGTCACGAACAGATCGTCGCCGATGAGCTGCACTCGTTTGCCGAGTCGTTCGGTGATGAGCCGCCAGCCAGTCCAGTCGTCTTCGGCCAGCGGGTCTTCGAGGCTGATGATCGGATACCGCGCGACCCAACCCTCGAGCAGATCGACCATTTGTTCGGCGGTCAGCGGTGACGACGACACGCTCGGCAAACGATAGCGGCCATCCTCGAAGAAGTGCGTGCTGGCGACGTCCAGCCCGATCGCGACATCATCGCCCGGATTCAAGCCGGCCACCTCAATTGCAGCGACGACGAGTTCAATCGCCTCTTCGTTCGTGCGCAGCTTCGGCCCGTAGCCGCCTTCATCGCCGACCAGAATGCCTTCGTGTCCGCGCTCGATCAGCACTCGGCCAAGCCGCCGGTAGACCGTGACGATCCACTCGAACGCTTGCGAGTACGATGTCGCTCCGACCGGCAGGATCAGAAAGTCTTGAAACTCCAACTGACGCCCCGCATGCAAGCCGCCGGAAATCATGTTGACCATCGGTAACGGCAGCAGCATTCGCATGCCAAGTTTGTCGAGCACGATTTCAACGTGCCCCACGATGGCGTCCCAAATCTCTCGAAACCGGATGACCGGCGACACCCCGCGCGCCTCCGCCGACGCGTATGCCACGGCCAACGACGTGCCGAGAATCGCGTTCGCTCCGAGTCGTGACTTCTGTGGCGTGCCGTCGAGTTCAATCAGCCGTCGATCAATCTCCGCTTGGTCGTCCGCATCGAGGCCGATGATCGCTGACGCGATTTCCGTGCAGACATTTCGCACCGCTTGCCGAACTCCCAAGCCGTCCAGTCGCGAGTCACTGCGATCCCGCAACTCGACCGCCTCGAACCGTCCGGTGCTCGCGCCGCTGGGGACCATCGCTCGCCCCGGCCGAGCACCCGCGCAGGTCACTTCCACTTCGACCGTCGGCTTGCCTCGGCTGTCGAAGACTTCGCGGGCGTGTACTCGTTCAATGCGGCTGGTCACGATCCACCTACTTCACAACAAAGTTCAACATGCGGCCGGGAACGTAAACGACTTTCACGACCGTCTTGCCTTCCAATTGCGCAACGACGGTGTCTTCGCGCCGAGCCGCCGCTTCGATCGTGCCTTGATCGGCCTTCGCGGCGACGGTGATTTTTGCTCGCAGCTTGCCGTTGATTTGGACGGGGACGTCGATCACCGAGTCCTCGACCAGCTTCGGATCGAACTTCGGCCACGGTTCGTAGGCCAGCGTCGTAGTGCCGCCGAGCAGTTGCCACAACTCTTCGGCGAGATGCGGAGCCAGCGGGCTGAGCAGCAGCACGAACGGTCGCAGGATCGAGACAGGGCGGACGTTCCAATTCGCGACTTCGTTCATGAATTCCATCAGCCGGCTGATCGACGTGTTGAAGCCCAGCGTTTCAATGTCGTGCGTCACGGCCTTGATCGTCTTGTGCAGCAGACGCAATTGCGGTTCGGCGGGCGTTGTGTCTTGCATGGCGGGATTCAATCGCACATCGTCGGCTCGATCGTCGGTGATCGTCCGCCACACGCGAGACAGGAAGCGGAAGACTCCCTCGACCCCTTGCATCGACCACGGCTTCACTTGTTCGAGCGGCCCCATGAACATCTCGTACAGCCGCAGCGAATCGGCTCCGTAGTTCTCCACCACCGTGTCCGGGTTGATGACGTTGCCACGCGATTTTGACATCTTGAACGCTCGCGATTCGATGCGGATATCGGGATAGTCGGTCAGCACGAACGAGTCGCCGGATTTCTTGACCGCGTCGGGTGACAGCTTCACCGTCGCAAGCTTTTCACTGGTCGACTTGAGGATCGCATTCCCGTCTTCGTCATCGGTGACTTCGGCGGAGCTGACCCATTCGCCAGCCGACTTCTCGTATCCCGTGAATTCGACCTCGCCGAGGATCATGCCTTGGTTGACCAGCCGCTGAAACGGCTCGGCGGTGTGGACGTGGCCGCGGTCGAAGAGCACTTTGTGCCAGAACCGCGAGTACAACAGATGCAGCACGGCGTGCTCGGCCCCGCCGACGTACAGGTCGACCGGGAGCCACTGCTGTTCCACCTGTGGGTCGATGAAGGCGGACGAATTCTTGTTGTCCACGAACCGCAAGTAGTACCAGCACGAGCCGGCCCATTGCGGCATCGTGTTGGTCTCGCGTTTCAGCTTCGTGCCGTCGCTCGCAGTCTTGAACAGCCACGACTCCGGAGCTTTCGAGAGCATCGGTTCCGGCGTGCCGGTCGGTTTGAAGTCGGCCATCTCCGGCAACGTGATCGGCAACGCCGACTCGGCATCGACTCGCAGCAGTCCCGTGGGCTGACCGTCGGCATCCAGTTCATGCCAAAGCGGAAACGGCTCCCCCCAATACCGCTGCCGGCTGAAGAGCCAGTCTCGCAAGCGATAGTTGACCGCCTTGCGGCCGAACCCCTGAAGTGCGAGATCCCCTGTGATGCGGGTCGCAAAGATCTTTGACTTCAATCCAGAGTAGTCTCCCGAATTGATTGAGAATCCCATTTCAGGAAAGGCTGAATCAAAATTCTCTGGATGGAGAATGTAAAGCATCCTTAAGACGGTCGCTTTCAGATGACCATCTTTCAGATTTCCGTTTTCGTCGAGCAAATCAGAAATTTGTCCAAGTGCTTGTGATTGTGTCAGCGAATTCAGGAGATCAGCCTCAAACTCGACGGCACTTTGACTGCAATGACTTCCAAGCCATTCGTCAGAAGCCTGCACGACGGCCTTGATTGGCAATTCGTATTTGGTTGCGAACTCGAAGTCCCTTTCGTCATGCGCCGGCACGGCCATGATGGCTCCGGTGCCGTAGCTGATGAGGACGTAGTCGGCGATCCAGACGGGAACTTTTTCGCCGTTGATCGGGTTGATCGCGTAGCCGCCGGTAAAGACGCCGCTTTTCGTTTTGGCGAGTTCCGTACGGTCGAGGTCGCTCTTGAACGAGGCTTGCTGGCGGTATTCATCGACCGCCGCGCGTTGCTCCGGAGTCGTCAGTCGATCGACCGCCGGATGCTCCGGTGCGAGCACCATGTACGTCGCACCGAACAACGTGTCGGGTCGCGTCGTGTAGACACGGAGCACGTCGTCGGCTGGTTCACGCGGAAATCCAGACTTCGCTCGTGCCGCTTGCCACTCGTCAAACTCGTGACCCAAAAAGAAATCGACTTCGGCGCCTTCGCTCCGGCCAATCCAATTGCGTTGCATCAGCTTGATCGACTCGGGCCAGTTGAGGTTGTCCAACTCGGTCGCGAGCCGGTCGCCGTACGCCGTGATGCGGAGCAGCCACTGACGGAGCGGGATGCGTTCGACGGGGTGGCCGCCGCGTTCGCTCTTGCCGTCGATGACCTCTTCGTTCGCCAGCACCGTGCCGAGCGCGGGGCACCAGTTGACCGGAGCCTCATGCTGGTACGCCAGCCGCTGCTTGTCCTGATACCGACGCACGGCCACGTCACCTTGCGAGGCGACATCCGCCGGGATCGGCAGTTCGGAAATGGGCCGTCCTCGGCCGATGCGTTGGACGCCGTCCGGGCCGGTCCACTCACAAGTGGCGTCGTACCAAGTGTCGAAGAGCGTCAAAAAGATCCACTGCGTCCAGCGAAAATAGTCGGGGTCGGTCGTGGCCAGCTCGCGGTTCCAGTCGTAGCTGAAGCCGAGCGATTTGAGTTGCCGCTTGAACGTCTCGATGTTCTTCGCCGTCGTGATGGCCGGATGCGTGCCGGTCTTGATCGCGTATTCTTCCGCGGGGAGTCCGAAGGCATCCCAGCCCATCGGATGCAGGACTTGCTTCCCCTTCATGCGGTTGTAGCGGCAGACGATATCGGTCGCCGTGTAGCCTTCGGGATGCCCGACATGCAGACCGGCTCCCGACGGATACGGAAACATGTCGAGCACATACATCTTCTCTTTGTTGGGATCGAACGGGCCGGTCGCGAAAGTTTGATGTTCTTCCCAAAAGGCTTGCCACTTGGGTTCGAGGCGTTTGGCGTCGTAGCGAGGCATGAGCGATCTCAAATTGCAGATTTCAAATCTCAAATCCAAAACGAGGCGGGAGTGTAGAAACGGACTCGTTCAAAACGAAGCAGCCCGGCTGCGGTGAGGCAGTCGGGCTGATTGGGGCACGCAACGATGTGGCCCGAACGCCGACGTCCGGTCCGGCCAGTGTTCGAGCGTGAGCGTTCAAACTATGCGAACAGCTTTGCGACCGGCTTGCCGCCGTCCACGATCTTGATCGGGCGGCCGAGCGGGCTGATGTTTTCGTGAGCCGGGTTCACGTCGAGGGCTTGGCAGATCGACGCGAACAGATCGTGAACCGTGACCGGATCGTGAGCGACCGCGCTGCCGTCCTTCGTGGAGGCTCCGATGACTTGACCACCCTTGATTCCGCAGCCGGCCATCGCGGCGTTGAAGACGCGCGGGTAGTGGTCTCGGCCGCCGCGCGGGTTGATGCGCGGGGTGCGTCCGAATTCGCCCATCCAGACGACGAGTGTTTTGTCGAGCAGGCCGCGCTCTTTCAGATCGCTGATGAGCGCGGCCATGCCGGGATCGACGGAGCCGATCAAGGTCGCGGTGCGGCTGAAGACGTCTTGGTGCGTGTCCCAATTTCCGCCGCCTCCGCCTTGGCCGCGTGAGGCGATTTCGACGAACGGCACGCCGGACTCCACCATGCGGCGCGCGAGCAGACAGCCCTTGCCGAATTCGGAACTGCCGTAGCGGTCGCGCGTCGTTGGCGACTCGTCATCGAACTGGAAGCGTTTGACTTCCGGGCTGAGCACCAACTTCGAGGCCTTCGAGTAAAGCTGCTTGTGGTTCGTGGCGACGACTTGGCCGCCTCGGTCGGAGAATTCTTTTTCGATCTGGTCGAGCAACCCGACTCGGCGATTGAAGCGGTCGGCATTGGTGGAAGCGGCGACGTTTTGCGGCAACTCGCCAGGGCGATCAACCACGAACGGCTCATAATCGACGCCGAGGAATCCGGCTCCTTCGGTCGGACCAACGGAGACAACGGTCGGCAGATCGCGATCGAGATCACCGAGCATCTTGGCGATGTTGCAGCCGAGCGACGGGTATTTCACGCTGCTCGACGGGATGTAGCCGGTGTGCATCTGGAAGGTCGCTCGTTGATGCTGGCCCTCCTTGTTGGTCAGCGAGCGGATGAGGGCGATCTCGTTCATCACTTTGGCGACGTTGTCCCAGCCGTTGGCGATTTGAATTCCGGGGACGTTGGTGTCGATGGCTTTCGTTTCGCCGGTGACTTCGGCGTTGTCGGGCTTGGGGTCGAACGTCTCGAACTGGCTGGGTGCTCCGTTCATCCAGAGCAGGATCATCGACTTGCCCTGCTTCTGGAGTTCGGCCGCTTGTAGGCTCATCAAGTCCCGCAAGTTGAGCGTGCCGGCTGCGGCCGCGCTGGCCGTGACGGTGTGCAAGAACCCGCGACGGCTGAGACCGCGCGACGTGATACGAATCTGTTCGTGATGACTGAGCATGACGGGCTCCCGAATTCAAAACATTCGTGACGGTGGCAGACGCCGTGAAGTTTGTGGTTAACGCTTGGAAAGAAACTCGCTCGAATTCAACAGGCTCCAGGCGAGGTCTTCAAAGGCTTCGCGGCGGTTGCCGACTTTCGTGAGGTACTCGGTCGCGATGGTCAGTTCCTTCTTCGACGGATCGCGGGCGAGGAAGGACAGGTACAGTTCGGCGACCGCGTCCTTATCGTCTTTGTTGTTGGCCAGGATTTGGCCGAGGCGTGTGTTACCGTCGGCACGCACGGCGTTGCTGATCGCCGGCAGGTTCATCAGGTACAGAGCTTGTGGGACGTTGCCGAGCAATTCGTCCTGCGGCGTGGACGGGTCATACCCAAACAAACTTTCGGCCATGCCGCGCGGGCTGCGTGGGCCAAAGCGGAGTCCTGGGCCTTGAACACGCTGCGGCCCTTCGTCCATGCCAAGCACTTTGACGACTGCATTGAAGACTTGATCGGACCGCAGCCGCACGGGAATTGCCGAAGCAAACGGAACGGGATTCTCGGTCGGTTCGTTGTAGCGGATCTGACGTTGGTAGGCGTTCGTGGTCGTGATCGTTCGCAGCAGCCATTTCAGGTCGTGGTCGTGCTTGACGAATTCGGCGGCGAGGTAGTCGAGTGCGGCGACCATGCGCGGCTTGCGTTCTGGGCCAAGATCGTCGATGGGCATGTAGAACCCTTCGCCGAGCAACTCGCCCCAGAGGCGATTAACCAGCGACTTCGCGAACCAAGTGTTGTTCGGCGACGTGATCCACTTGCCAAGCAATTCGCGGCGGTCTTCGTCTTCCATACCGATTCGGCCTTTGACGTTGGTCGTGAACAGTGCCGGCGTCATCAACTGGCCTTCGGCGTTGGGTTGTTTGAGATCCGGCATGTGATGCTCGGACTTGCCTCGGCCGGGGGGCATCGGCGGGGGAGGCATGTCTTTGATTTCCGGCAGAGTCAGCGCGCCGTCCCGGTTCTTGTCGGCGTTCTCCAGCAGGCGGTCGAAGAGGCGGCTGATCGGAGAGTCACCGACTTCTTCCTTGGTCAACTTGCCGTCCTGGTTGCGGTCCATGAACGAGAAGGTCCGTTCGGGATTTTCCTGGAACGGTCCCGCTCCGAATCGTCCGCCAGGGCCGCGACCATCGAAGGACGCGATCGTGAAGCCGGCTGGATTGTTTGGCTCGCGCTGCAACGTGATGCGCGGGAAGAACGCGGCGAGCGAATGGAATTGGTCGCGAGTCCATTTGTCGGTCGGGTGATCGTGGCAGTTCGCGCACTGCATTTGGATGCCGAGGAAAATGCGAGAGACTTCGCCAGCGATCTCTTCGGGGTTGCCTTCATGGATGAAGATCAACGCTGTCTCGCCGTGCTCGGTGATGTCCCCTTTGCCGGCGATCAGCGAGCGAGTGATGTCATCCCAGCCGGCGTCGGCTTGAAGTTGCTTGACCATCCAATCTTCAAACGTCGGAGCCATGACGCGGGCTCGTTCGTTGGTGGCTCGCAGGAACAGCACGTCGCGCCAGTAGCGTGCCCAATTCAACGCGTAATCGTTCGTGCCGAGCAGTTGCTCGACGACTTTGGTCCGCTTGTTTTGATCGGGATCGAGTCCGAAGAGCGTGACTTCCTTTGCGGTCGGGATCATGCCGGCGATGTCGAAGTGAACTCGGCGGAGGAAATCTTCGTCGTTGACGAGACCGGCCGGCGTGATTTTCGACGCTGCGAGTTGCTCGTCGATGAGGCGGTCCACTTCGGCGGCGGCGGTTTTCGCGTCGGCAGGACTTCCGTTCGAGATCAGCCGGGTGACTTTTGGTTCGATCGGTTTCGATTCAGCCGAAGCGATCTTGGCGGCTGGCTTGTCAGCTTCGTTTCCCTTGGCGGCGGGTTCTTCGGCGTTCGACCAAGACGTTGCCGAAATGCTTCCGGCCACGAGAGCTGCGCAAAGAACCGTCCATAATCCGCGTTGCCAACCGAATCGCGTCAGAATCGTTCGCATCGGAAAGGCCTTTCTGCCTGAAGGGGTTTTGCCGTCACCGTCGGAAGTCGTTTCAACTCTATCATCACCATCGGCCGACCAACAACGACGAGATGAACCCCTTGAATCCCCCGGAGGTTTCGTCGAATTTCCACTGAAAAATAAGACTGGCTGTCTGGGTGCAGCACCGGTAGCATTTGCCCTCGAATATGACGTCTGCCGCCTGACGGCGGGAGCAAGCGAGCGAGTCCTGACCAACTCTGGACTTCGAATTGTCACCAGCGGGCCGGTGCATTCGAGGTGGATCGCTGGCTGGGCATCCTCCGGTAATGAGGAGTTGCTATGCGCTTTGATTGGCTCGCCCGGATGAGAATCCGGTGTCGCAAAATTCGGCGAAGGGGGTCGCTACTGACCGGCCCCATTCAACGCTTGGAAGACCGTGCGATGCTCGCCGCGTTCGTCGTGGACAGCACGGCCGACACCGCTGACGTGAATCTTGTTGACGGCATCGCTGCCGATGCAGACGGAAAAGTCACCTTGCGAGCTGCCGTTCAACAGGCCAATGCGCTGGCGGGGGGCGACACGATCACATTGCCAGCCGGAATTTTCTCGTTGTATTTGGTGAATGGCGGATCGGGCGAGAACTTTGCCGTGTCTGGAGACCTAGACATTCTTGACGGTGTGACACTGATCGGTGCGGGAGCTGCCGACACGATCATCGATGGATTGAATCAGGATCGTGTCTTTGACATTTTGAGCGGAGTCATCGCATCAATCTCCGGTGTGAAGATCGCGGGAGGAGCATCGCTCTCGCTCGAGAACGGAGGTGGCATTCGCAACTCCGGCACGTTGACTCTGGAAAATGTCGTCTTCATTGGCAACTTTGCTTCGGGTGGCGGCGGAGCGATCGCTAGCACCGGAACCAACAGCACGTTGACGATCACCGATACGGTGTTCGATTCCAATAACTCAATCGGCTCACTCGGCGGCGGAGCGATTTTCAACGGCAGCCTGACGACGATCACTCGCGGAATGCTGAAGTACAACACTTCATCGTCCAACGGCGGCGCGATTGTCAACGCGGGTGGCGGTTCGCTGAGCCTGAATCAATCGACGATCAAGTTCAACGACGCCGGTTCCACGGCCAAAGGGGGCGGCATCTACAACAATGCGACGCTCTCCGTGAATTACAGCACGATTTCCAACAACAGGGCGGCGGATGGCGGCGGCATCGCGAACGTGAATTTCTCCGGCACGACGACCGTGTCAATGCTGTTGGCAACTTTGTCGAGCAACAACGTCACGAATCAAGGAGGTGGAATCTACAGTGGTTCGGGAACGTCGATGTTGATCACGGACAGCACCATCACGAAGAATTCGGCGGTGACGGAAGGGGGCGGGATTTTCCGTCAGACGCAGGTGCAGGTCACGATGGGTGGCTCGATCCTTGCGATGAATTCAACGGGAACGTTCGGTGCTGATCTGTACGGCCTCATCAGCAGCCTCGGAAACAACTTGATTGGTTCGACATTGGGTGGTTCCGGATTTCAGACGGATGACCTTCAGAACCTGGATCCGCATCTGGGTCCGTTGCAGAACAACGGTGGTCCGACATTCACGCACGCGTTGCTTTCCGGAAGCCCGGCGATTGACGGAAATACGCCGACGACCTCGACCACAGACGATCAGCGGCTGATGTCACGACCGGTCGGCACGAGCGCGGACATCGGAGCTTTCGAAGTTCAGCCGACAGTCGTCACGCTGCCTCCCAGTCCGACCGATGTGACAATCACGCTCGGCGAGCCTGACATCATCGTCACCGACGACGATGGCACGATCATCCTGACGGTACCGCTCAATCCGGGCACTCCGGTCGTGATCACCGGGACGTCTGGGGACGATACCGTGACGATCGACTTTTCCAACGGCAATCCGATTTCGGATGGCGGAGCGACCTTCAACGGCGGTGGCGGCTCCGGCGATCAACTGGTGCTGACCAATGGTACCTTCGACAGCGTGACGCATGTGTTCTTCGACTCGTCCAGTGGCAAGATCACATTTCAGATCGGTACGACGATTTCTGTCCTGAATTATCAAGCGGTGACGTTGGCTATTATCGACTTGCTGACCGTCACGAACCGCACGTACCAGTTCGGAACCACATCGGACAACGCCACGCTGGCGGACAATGCGATGGTCAGCGATGGTGTGTCGAAAATATCGAGTGTCTCGACGAGCACGCCCGTCGAATTCTCCTCTCCGTCGGCGTCGCTGACGATCCTGACCAAGGATGGCGATGACACGCTGACGCTGTCGGCCGTCGATTCGCTATTCGCGGCCTCGATGTCGGTGACTGGCGACGACGGGAATGATTTGCTCGACGCCTCGGCGTTCGAGATCAAGGTTTCTCTGCAAGGGAATGTCGGAGCGGACACGTTGAAGGGCGGTTCCGACAACGACGATTTGAATGGCAACTCGGAAGACGATGCGATCGACGGCGGAGCCGGCAACGACTCGATTCAGGGCGGAATTGGCAACGACGTGCTGGTCGGTGCGGCGGGCCTCGACACGATATTGGGGCAAGCGGGCAACGACACGATCACAGGCGGTCTCGGCAACGACCTGTTGGATGGTGGCATCGGCACCGGTGATTTGCTGGTCGAGTCTGCGGACGCGAATTTGACGTTGACCAATACGCAGCTTGTGGGAATCGGCACCGACACGTTGGCGGGATTCGAGTCCGTAAACCTCACCGGTGGGTCTGGCAACAACGCGCTCACTGCGACGACATTTACCGGTACGGGAGCGGTGACGCTCAACGGCGACGGCGGCAACGACACGCTGCTTGGAGCGTCGTCGCGCGTCAATGTTCTCAACGGCGGCGAAGGGGACGACTCGTTGAGAGGAGGCAGTCTCAAAGACACGCTGTTCGGCGGAGCCGGTAACGATTCACTATCGGGCATGGCTGACGCCGACAAGCTCTTTGGCGAAGATGGCAACGACACGTTGCTGGGAGGCACCGCCAGCGACACGCTCGACGGCGGAAACCGGATTGACGACATCGATCTCGTTGTGGACGGCGGCAACGTCAACTTCACGCTCACGAATTCGTTGCTGACTGGCAACGGCACGGATGTGGTGGTCAGCATTGAAGTCGCACAGATCACTGGCGGTGCCAGCGCCAACAAACTGGATGCCAGCGGATTTTCAGGCAACGTCACGCTCATTGGCGATGCGGGCAACGACACGCTCATCGGCGGATCGGGCAACGATTCGTTGCGAGGCGATGTCGGCAGCGACTCGCTCAAGGGCCGCGACGGCAACGACGTACTCAACGGCGGCAACGACACGTTGACCACCGGAACCGACAATGACACGCTCAACGGTGGCAATGGCAATGATCTGCTGCTGGGAGGTATCGGCAACGACGCGCTCTCGGGCTACGCCGGCAATGACACGCTGAATGGCGGAGCCGGTGCCGACACGCTGTACGGCGGCGACGGCAACGACAACTTGCTGGGCGGAGCAGGCAACGACACCTGTCTCGGCGGAATCGGCGACGACACGATCAATGGCCAAGGCGGAACTGACAAGCTCAGTGGCGATGGAGGCGCGGATGTCTTCATCGACATCGCCGATCGCGTGGAAGGCTTCGCGATCAAACCGCTGCCGTCGTGGGTGAACGCGACGTAATCAAACCAAGTGATTGGTTGGCAGTTTTCAGTTCAAGAGGCCAGTCACGCCGCGGGGCGGAGTTTGCGCGGGCGTTCCCACTTTTCTTTCATGCGCGAAAACTGATGCAGCCAGCGGTCGTAGTCTCGCGGCTTTGAGGCGAAGAACTCCCCCACTTCGGGGTGCGGCAGAATCAGAAATTCTTCGTCGTCGATCCCTCGGACCACGCATTCGGCGACGTCGTCCGGGCTGAGTGCGTGCGACTGCAAGAATTGATGGATCGGATCGTTCAGATTGAGCATGTCCGTCTGCACGCCCGAAGGACACAGGCACGAGACGCGAATTCCCGCGCGGCGATAGTTGATCGACAGCCATTCGGCGAACGACACGGTCGCATGCTTCGTCACCGAGTACGCGGCCGAACCAATCTCTGTCAGCAGTCCGGCTGCCGAGGACGTTTGCAGAAAGTATCCGTGACCGCGAGCCAACATGCCGGGCAATGCGGCTCGTGCGGCGTAGACGTTGGAAAGAACATGCAACTCCCACATCCGCTGCCAGTCGGCATCAGGAGTTTCAACGCCCCCTTTGATCGTCGATCCGGCGTTCGAGCAAAACAGATCGACACGACCCCAACGAGCTTCGGCTTCCGCGACCAATTGCTGAATGTGAGCCTCGTCACAGACGTCGCCCGGAATCGCGAGGCCCGCGACTTCCTGAGCGACCGACTCGGCGGCCTCGGCATCGAGATCGGCGACAATCAAGCCGCGCGGTCGTTCCTGAGCGAACCGATGGCAAAGTGCTCGGCCAATGCCGTGACCTCCGCCCGTCACAAGGATGACTTTGTCGTTGAGTTGCATGGCGGCATTTCTCGAAGAGCGATGCGATCGACGAACAGGCCAGCAGTCTGGCGGATTCTCGCAAACCCACAAAGATCAAAGCGGCTCGGTGGCCGAACGTTGATTCGAGGGAATGCAAAGTCCGGCAATTCTTGCCGCCGAACCGGCTTAGAGTTTCCGGTGATTCTGGTTATTCCGATTAGGAAAACTGGAGGGCCGACCCGGCTCTCGACGATTCGTGGAAGGAATCGAGAAGGACTCGGTGCGCGAACCGCTCGCCCTGTTTTTTCGAGCAGATCACCACGATCGCGCTGCAGGGCCTTTGCGCGGCGATCAAACGGAGCGAGATCATGTTGAGCTTTTGGAAGAAATGGCGTTCGGGTCAATCGGTTTCACGCCGTCGGACTTCAGGACGAGCCGACGATCGCGCGGCTGTTCAAGTTGAGCGTTTCGAGGGGCGGTGCCTGTTGAGCATCTCGACGCTCGTGAGCACATCCGCCGGCTCGACGACCGACCGCACGCTGACGATCACGGCGACCGCCGCCGAGGCGATTACCGTTGGGGTGAATGCGACAAGTCAGGTCACGATCAATGGTGCGTTAGTGGGTGCTCCGGTGGCCGCTGCCGACGTGTCCAAGCTGATCGTCATCGGCGGCACCGGCAACAATCGGATCGATCTGACGGGCGTCACCGCCGCGGTCTTCACACGTCTGAGAGACGTTCAAGTCGATGGTGCTGCTGGGAATGATCGCATCACCGGCAGCGAATTCGCGGAGAGCCTCAAGGGAGGCAACGGCAACGACACGATTCTGGCGGGGCTGGGCAACGACACCGTCGTTGCGGGCAACGGCAACGACAACGTTCAAGGTGGCGACGGAGCCGATTCGATCGACGGAGGTACCGGCAACGACACGCTCGTCGGTGGAAATCAGAATGACACGCTCAGCGGAGGCTCTGGCAACAATGTGCTCACGGGTGATGCCGGAAATGACTCGCTGATGGGAGGCATCGGCGTGGATGTCCTGTCGGGAGGCGTGGGGGACGATCAGCTCATCGGCGACAACGGCAACGATCAATTGGTCGGCGGCGATGGCAACGACACCGCGACCGGTGGCCAGGGGAATGACGTGCTGTCGGGCGGTGCCGGAGACGACAACCTCTCGGCCGGTGATGGCAACGACGTCGTGGATGGCGGCGCGGGTTCCGACACGTTGCAAGGCGAGGCCGGTAATGATCGGCTGACGGCCGGCACGGACACCGCCAACAACACCCTACTAGGCGGAGCGGGCAACGACACACTGACATCGGCGGCTGGAGCGGACTCGCTCGATGCGGGTGATGGAAACGATTCGGTGTTTGGCGGAGCCAATTCGGACACGATCCTCACGGGCAGCGGCGCGGACACGATCTTCGCCGGCGACGGCAGCGATTCGGTGGACGCCGGTGGAGGCAACGACTCGATTGATCTCGGAGCCGGTGATGACATCGCTCTGGGTGGCGACGGCAACGACTCGTTGTCTGGCGAGTCGGGCAGCGACAGCCTCGATGGCGGCACTGGCAACGACGTTCTTTACGGCGACGCCGATAACTTTGGCTTCGACTCGCTCTCATCCGACGACGGTGACGACACGTTGATTGGCGGCACCGGCAACGACACGTTGACCGGCAACGAAGGGAGCAATGAACTCGACGGCGGCACGGGCAACGACAGCATCCAAGGCGGATCGGAAAGCGACACACTGCTGGGCGAAGACGGCAACGACACGCTCTTCGGCGGCGGCGGCGATGACCATCTCGAGTCTGGTTTTGGACGAGACAGTGTGGTCGGAGGCTCGGGCGACGACGACATCATCAGCGATTCGTTCGACATCGTTATCTCAGACGGCGGAGACGATCCGGTCAGCCAAGCGAACCTGTCCGGTTCGTCCAGTTCGACGAGCGGTTCGCTGAACTTGTGAGGTCAGCGGAACCAGAGCGATCTGACTCTGGATCAGCTTCAATTCCTGCTGCAATCGCTGGGTGGTTGAGGTTGCTCAGGCACTCGCATTGACGGTGTTTGGCATCCGCTTCAGACTCCCGTCGCTTTTCGTGGGGCAGGTTTTTGACCTGCCGAACCGAACGGGCAGGTTGGAAACCTTCCCCACGCGAGGCAACGGAGTGCCGCATGAATTGGTTGCGTTGGCGACATCGGCTGGAGTATCTCGCGTTTCGCTCGATCGAATGCGTCGTGCTGATGCTGTCCCCCGCTCGCGGACGTGAATTGGCCGAGGCATTGGCCTCCGTCGTTCTGGGAATGCTGCCGCATCGGCTGACTCGCTACGACGTCGCCCAAAAGAATCTTCGGCAAGCGTTGGGTCCGGACGTGCCGGACGCGGTCATCGATAGGCACATCCGTGGCATGTGGGTGCATCTCTTTCGAGTCGTCATCGAAATCGTCCAACTCCCGCGCAAAGTTCGCAGCGAAAATTGCCTGAACTACGTCGAGTATGGCCCCGGCCGGCAGGCGTGCTGGCGAGCGTTCAACACCGGCCGTCCCGTGATGCTCGTCAGCGGCCACTTCGGCAATTGGGAGGTCGCCAACACCGCGTTCGGCTTGTTCGGCTATCCGATGGGAGTTGTTGCTCGCGATTTGGACAACCCCTATCTGCATGCTTGGTTCAAACATTTTCGGGAGCACACCGGACACCGGCTGTTCTCGAAAGAGGGGGCGTCTCAACAGATGCAACCGCAGTTGGCGCAGCGCGGGCATGTCGCGCTGCTGTGCGATCAGGACGCCGGTCCGCGCGGACTGTTCGTGGATTTCTTCGGCAAGCCGGCATCGACATTCAAATCGATCGCGCTGCTGGCACTCGAACATCGTGCGTTGATCTGCGTCGGCGGAGCCATTCGCCTTCCGGACAATTCCCGGCGTGACGATGCGATCAGCCCCGGCTGGTCCAAGTTTCAACTCGTCTGCGAAGAGATCATCGACCCCGAAACGATCGACAGCCCCGATCCAGTGGGAGAGATCACTCGCCGCTACACCGCCGCACTCGAACGCCTGATCCGCCGCGCCCCCGAGCAATACTTCTGGGTCCACCGCCGCTGGAAGAGCGTTCCGCAACAACGCCGCGCCGCACGCAAGGCCGCGTGAACGTAGACGACGCGTCTCGCGTCGGTCGGATACGAGACGCATCCGCCACGAAATCACCAGCGTTCGACCGGACCGCTCGGAACCGGAATGTGCATCTCTGGCAACTCGCCGGTGCGATTGCCGTTCACCGGGCCTTCGGTCGCGAGCTTCTCGAAGTAGCGGTCCAACCCGTCGGGATCGCGAATGAGCTGGAACTCGTGTCGTAACTTCGCTCGCACATGCATGGCCTTCAAATACCAGTGAGCCATTTTTCGAAAGCCGATGATTGCCGACTCGACGCCGCGACGCTCGACGAGATACCGGAACTGCCGCTGCATCAACGTGAGCCGATCATCGAAGGTTCCCGCCGGGTCGAACGAGCCGGTCGTTTCCCACTCGGCCAGTTGCCGAAAGATCCACGGATTGGCGAGTGCTCCACGCCCGATCGAGACACCGTGACAGCCGGTCTCACGCAACATGACCTCCGCATCGGCGACGGTGCGGACGTCGCCGTTGCCGATCACCGGGATTCGCTCGACCGCCTCGACGACCTGCCGAATGCCGTCGCGGTCCACGAAACCGGAGAATCCTTGCTCCCGCGTCCGTCCGTGAATCGCGACTGCTGCGATGCCAGCTTGTTCGAACTCGCGCGCGAAAAATGGAGCGGTGAGTTGCGTCGCGTCCCAGCCGAGCCGCATCTTGACCGTGACCGGAATTCGTACCGCCTCGACAACTGCTCGAACGAGCGACAGCGTCTCGTCCGGGCGGCACATCATGCTGGCTCCCGAACCATTCGCGACGATCCGCCGCACCGGACAGCCCATGTTGATGTCGATCGAATCGACTCCGCGCGCTTCGAGCAATCGTGCCGCGTCACGCATTATCGCAACGTCGCTGCCGAAGATCTGCACCGCGAACGGAGACTCGACCTCGCACGTCTCGATCAGTTCGAGCGTCTTCGGACTTTGAAACAGCAACGCGCGGGCATTGACCAAATCGGTGGTTGTCAGCCCCACTCCGCCGATCTCGTAAACGATCCGTCGAAACGGCATGTTCGTGAAACCCGCCAGCGGCGAGAGCAGATACCGCGAACGCAATCGCAAGGCCCCGTAACTCACCGGCGGAGGAAACGTCATCATCGCCATCCGTCATCAAACAAGCCCCTCTCCCTTTGGGAGAGGGTGAGGGCAGGTGGATTCAGCATTGCTGGGGCCGTCCTGTCACCGGATACGCGACGTCTTGGAAGCCTTTGCCGCTGTGTTCGCCGAGCGGATTGATGCTGTCGATGAAGGCTTCGTCGTCGGGGGAGATCGTGACGTTAATCGCTCCGAAGTTGTCGTCGAACTGCTCCATCGTGCGCGGGCCGAGGATCGCCGCAGTCAGGATCGGATTCGCGATGCACCACGCCAGCGCGAACTGAGTCATCGCCACGCCTCGCTTCTGGCAATACGCGGCGATCTTTTGCGAGATCTCAAAACTGGAGTCGCGGAGTTCAGCTTCCTTCATCCGCTTGTCCCCGCGAGCCGCTCGGCTCCCTTCGGGGAACGACTCGCCCGGCTTGTACTTGCCTGAGAGGACGCCGCGAGCCAGTGGGCTGTAACTGACCACGCCGATCTTGTGCTCTTGGCACAGCGGCAGCAACTCGACCTCGATGTCACGGTTCACGATGTTGTACAGCGGTTGCACACAGCAGAACTTGTTGAGCTTCAATCGGTCGCTGGTCCAGAGCGCTTCGCACAGCCGCCAAGCTCGGAAGTTCGAGCAAGCGATGCTCAAGACCTTGCCCTGCCGCACCATGTCGTCGAGCGCTCGCAACGTCTCGTCGATCGTGGTGTCGTAGTCGGGAGCGTGGTAATAGTAGAGGTCAATCCGCTCGCACTTCAGCCGCCGCAAGCTGGCTTCGAGCGCTCGCATCATGTGATAGCGGCTCCCACCCTTGTCGTTCGGCCCGGTGCCCATGACTTGCCGGCCTTTGGTCGCCAGCACCACCTGATCCCACTTGCCGACAAGCGCTTTGCCGACGATCTCTTCCGACTTGCCGCCGGCGTACATGTCGGCCGTGTCGATGAAGTTGATCCCCTGGTCGATCGCCTTGTGGATGATGCGGATCGACGTCTCTTCGTCGGTCGCTCCGCCGAACATCATCGTGCCGAGGCAAAGCGGGGAAACGCGAACGCCGGTAGTGCCCAGCAGGCGGTAATTCATGGAATGGTCCCTTGTCATCGGTCCTTGGTCAGTTGCAAAACGGCCGGGGTAGCAGACAGATTCGAGCGGTTCGGAACAAGGGAACGAGGAACAGAGAATGGAAGAATGAGCCGTGCGATTGCGTTCCCCAGTTGTCATTCTCCAGTCCTCGTTCGTCATTCCTTGAGTTCAACCCTTGCACCGATATCATGTGGCTCGATTTTCTCCGCACCGAGGCCTGCATGTCACCCGCGTCGTCACGTCCCGAGCTTTCCGGCCCGCGAGCCATCCCGTTTCAGCCGCCGCAGGGGGATTTGGCGCTGCTTGCCGGATCGGCAAATCCGGTGCTGGCTCAGTCGATCGCGAATCATCTCGGTGTTCCGTTGGTGCCGGGGCGAGCACACGTCTTCAGCGAAGGGAATGTTTTCGTCCGTGTCCGTGAGAACGTCCGCGGTCGCGATGTGTTTGTCATCCAAGGAGTGCATCAGCCGGTCAACGACAACTTCATGGAGTTGCTGTTCTGGATCGACGCACTCAAGCGTGCCAGCGTTTCGCAAGTGACCGCAGTCATCCCGTTCTTTAGCTACGCCAAAGCGGACAAAAAGGACGAGCCGCGAGTCAGCATCCGCGCTCGCGTCTGCGCGGATTGCCTCGAAGCCGCCGGCTGCGACCGCGTTTTGACGATGGACCTGCACAGCCCGCAGATTCAAGGTTTTTTTCGCATCCCGGTCGATCACCTCTATGGCCGGCATGTTCTCTGCGACGCGATCACCAAGCTGAATATCCCCGATCTAGTCGTGTGCAGCCCCGACGTTGGTTTCGCGAAGAGTGCCTCGCAGTACGCGAAAATCCTCGGTGTCCCAGTCGTCATCGGCAACAAGCACCGTGCCGATCACAACGAGAACGCCGAAATCCTGGAAGTCATCGGCGATGTCGCGGGCAAAAACGTCGTGCTTGTGGACGACTTCACGATCACCGGCCGCACGCTGATCAGCATGGCCGACGCCTTGAAGCAGCGCGGTGCGAAAGACATCTACGCCGCAGTCACGCACGCCGTCCTCTCGAAGGGAGCGGCTCCGCGCATCGGCGAGAGTTCGATCAAGCAAATGCTGATCACCAACACCGTCGAGACGGCGACGGACCCGCTGCCGCCAAACATCTCGGTCATCTCCGTGGCCCCGTTCTTCGCCGAAGCGATCCGCTCGATCCACGACCGCACGAGCGTCAGCAATCTGTTCCCAGAGCCGTGACCCCGTGGCTTTCGGAGACCGCGCCGCTTTCGAGAATTTCGCTGCGGATTGGCGACACCGGTGTGGCAAAATTCTGCGGACCGACCAGAATCCATCGGCCTCCAGGCGAAAGGACTTTCCGATGGCGCATTGGCTTCCCCGCAAGCGGACAATTCTGGGTGGAACATTGGCGATCGGCTTGGTCGCCGGAATTTGGCTTTCCGACATGCTGCCGCATCTGGGAAGCGGCTTCGGACTAGGTTCCGGCGGTGACGGAGTTCTCGGCAAGCCAGGTGCGAGCAATGCCTCTGTTCAGGCCGGCGATGGCTCAATCAAATCGGATACGGCCCAGAACGCGAATGATCGTCACTCGGAGCCAAAACGGACCGACGCCGAGCCGCTCGATGATGTGCTGACGATTCTGGTCGAGGATCGGCACTACGCCGTTTGGCGAAAGACGAGCAAAGGCAACGGTTATTTCCCTGCCGAGTTGGACGAACTCGTGCAACTTGCCCTCGACGCGAAGCCAAGTGACGATGGGCTTCGCGTTCGCATCCTCCGCAGCGAATCCGCGCGAGTCACCGCATGGCAGAAGTTGCAATCAGAACTCGTCCAAGCTGGCATCCCCGCCGAGGCGATTGTGTTGACGAAAGATTTGGTGAAGTGAGAACGCCTCACTGCAATTTCCCTCGACCCAAAATCGGCCAGACAACTTCGAGCCGCTCGCCACGAAAGCCATAAAAGTGATCGTGGAGCGGTGTCGTGAAATCGGCGTAACCGACGATCAACTCGACCTTGTCGCCAATCTTCCGATTCTGCGACTGCGGGCCAAGCGTCAGTTCACAGTGCTCCGCACTGAGTCGCTTGACGGTCGCGTCGGGCCAGCCTTTGACAATCGGCAATTGAACGTCCGGATTCAGTGTCTTGCGCCCGCTGTCGAGAACCGCTCGATCAAGCGTCGGGCGGCTGACGACCGTCGCGAGAACAGTCAGCGCCGAATCGAGGCCACTCACATTGCAACCTTGAAGATAGAACGGGTCCGCGAAGATGCCGCCACCGCATTGCAGTTCGGTGATGCCGGGGCATTCCGCGGAAATCTGGTACGATCCTGTTCCTCCGGCGCTGACAATGTCGCATCGCAATCCGTCTCGCCGCAGTTTGTCGGCACACTCGGCGAGCACCGCCATCGCGTCACAAATCTGCTTCCGTTTTTCGTCGGCGTTCTCAATTCGCAACAGGTGCCCCTCGTAGCCCATGATGCCCACGAACTCGATCCCGTTGAGCTTGGAAACGGCCAACGCGAGATCGAACGTGTCTCTTCCCGGCCGAGTCCCCACGCGATCCAGGCCGATGTTCATCTCGAGGATGACTCGGCAAGTCACTCCGTTCCGAGCACAGATCGCAGCCAGCGGTTCGACTTGGGCGAAGTGATCGCAAGCCACAATCGGGTCGGCCCAAGAACACAACGCCGCAAGCCGTTCCCACTTCGGTTGACCAACAATCATGTTAGCAATCAAAATGTCCCGAATCCCTGCGGCTGCCATGACTTCGGCCTCAGAAACTTTCGCAACCGTGACACCAATGGCTCCGGCGGCGATCTCCTTCAAAGCAATTGCCGGAGTCTTGTGGCATTTGGCGTGCGGACGCCAATGTTTGCCATGACCGCAAAGAAACTCGGCCATTCGCCGGATGTTGCTTTCCATCAAGTCGAGATCAATGCAGAGGGTGGGGGTATCAAGCTCAAACTTGGGGTGACCAATGTAACTTGCTGCCATGGTGGAGATTCCGAAAAGAATTGAAGTCTGGGAAACGAGCCGCCGAATCAATTTCGGTCACAAGAGAATAGCCACTTTCGGCCTCAGAAAAAAATCGCACCGGGTTGATTGACTCTCGATAAGGCCTGGCTATCATTCGTCTCCCCGTCGCGGACGCCTCTTGGTGGTCGCGACGCTGTTCTTTGGAAATTTGGTTGGTGGTCGATAAAAGAGTTAGCCAAGTTAGAAGCACGTACATCATTTTGCGACGATGTACATTGGGACAAGCTTTCTGTTAATCGCAATCGGCGACTTCGGTCGTCGCAAGCAAATTACACGAAGGGTTTGATCCTGGCTCAGAATGAACGTTGGCGGCGTGGATTAGGCATGCAAGTCGAGCGCGAACCGTAGCAATACGGGGAGAGCGGCAAACGGGGTAGGAAGGATTGGTGACGTACCCTTCGGACGGGGATAGCCATGGGAAACTATGGGTAATACCCGATGATCTCCTGAGTTTGAATACTTGGGTGTAAAGGTGTGATTCCACCGGAGGAGCGGCCAATCTGACATCA
>CAMAWN010000035.1 GCA_945861865.1 Candidatus Kuenenia stuttgartensis
GGAACCGGGTAGTCGCGGCAATCCAAGCGCAGTGGGAACGGGATCAGGTGCAAGTTGTCGACGCGTGGCCTCGTCGCAAAGAATTAATGCTCACCCTCCTTGACGAGATTGCTGCGTCTCGCGGGGCATTACGGAACCGCCTCTCAAGAGCTCGATTTTCTCTGAAGCATCACATCGAGGACGAAACCAAGCCGTTGAACACTTGGAGCGGGACCGCCGACAAAAAAACGAATCTGGGCAATGCCGAACCCGTGCCCGTTTTTTTGATCGAAGAGGGCAACATCCAGTCAGGAGCTGTGCCCAATAGGCGCTGACGGGCCGATCCGGGCGACGGTCCCTGCGTCAGGCATCCGTTTTTCTCCCTTTCCCCCCAGGAGTTGAGCATGGCGAGCAATGCGTTACCCGCGAATCTGGATTTGCTGTTCACGTTGGCCGAGGACCTGGCGGATGGGCTGACGGTTTATCAGGGGGCGGTCGGTGTGCTGCACAACACCGAACTCAAAGTGCGTGCCGATTTGCTGGCGGCTCAGACGACCCAGACGAATTGCCTGGCCGCTCGCACGGCGAAAGCGGCGTTGACCACGGCCCAGACCGTGGCGGATTCCAACACCCGCGCCTGGATCGGCATCACCCGCGATGTGCTGGCCGTGACGCTCGGTTCGCAGTGGTCGCCGGCCTGGATCGCCACCGGTTTCGCGACTGGCTCGCTGGCGATCCCCTTCAAAATGGAAGAACGCCAAGCCTTGCTGGCCGCTTGGCAGAGTTATCTGACCGCCCATCCCAATCTGGAGAATGCGCCGCTGTTCGTCACCGCCGCGCGGGCCGGACTGCTCTACACCGCGCTGTCGGATGCCCGCAGCGCCGTGGCGGTGGGCCTCGTGAACTGCGGGCAAACGAAACTGCTCCGCGACGACGCCGAAAACCAACTCCGTCTGCGGATGCGGGGACTGATCGAAGAACTGACGCAACTGCTGGATCCCAATGACCCGCGCTGGCCGGGTTTTGGTTTGGTCGCTCCCGCCGACACCGATCAGCCGGGGATTCCCGAAGGCCTGCTGCTGACCGCCGGAGTGCCCGGGTCCGTGCTGGTCGATTGGGCCAATGCCCCGCGTGCCGCGTATTACCGCGTCTACCGTCAGGTGGTCGGCAGCGATCCGCAGTTCGTGCTGGCCGCCAGCGTCCAAGACAGCGACGCCACGCTCACCGGACTCCCCAGCGGAGCCACCCTGATCGTCCACGTCCTGTCCGTCAACGCCGATGGCGACGAAAGCCTCCCCAGCGATCCCCAACAAATCACCGTCCCCTGAACCACCGCTGGCAACCGCGAGCGATCTGCGGTTCCTCGCCCGTTCTGTTTGTGAGTTCCAGAAACCCCACCTTCATTTTTGGAGATTCCACGATGGCATGGTTTAATTGTTCTCCCTGTGATCTTCACCGAAGTGTTCCCGACGCGAACATCGGGAAGTCTGCCAAGTGTCCGCAGTGCGGCCAACATCGCACGATTCAGCAACACAAATCGAATTCCGGCGAGTCGCCGGTCGAACCAACGACCTTCGAGTTTAACTCGTTCGAGCATGACGAACCGAAGGCCGCAGCATCATCGGGAACACGGAAAGCCCCTCGCGACGCCGACGATTGGCAGGGTGGTCCTCAAGCGAACAAGAAAAAGCCGACTTCGACGGATCTCAACTCAATGTTCAATCGGGCTCGCGAATGGGCCGAGACAACCGAGACCGGCCGCGTATTCGAATCTTATCAGGCGGTGAAATACCTACGCTTGTCATGGCGCATTGGCCGTATTTTGTTGACGGTCTTTGCAGCAGTCGGCAATGCTTACTTTATTGTCAATCTCATTCGCTTAGTAACCGACATTCCTGGGGGAGTAAACGACTTTCTGTATCTCGGTGTGATGCTGTTGATGGGCATCTTAGGTTTGGTCGTGATAAATCTGTATTTTGTGTGCCTGTATTGGAGCTTTCGTGTTGGACTTGAAACCGTTGCAGTCCTCTTTGACATCGCCCAGGATCTCAGCCAGGTGTCTCGGGACATCAAGCGACTGGCGGGGCAAAACTCAGAGTCCGTGAACGATTGATGACTGCGAGCGGCGCAGCCTGCTTCAGGTCGAGTCACGCACAAACCACGGTCACGCGGCGGCGGTTCCGCGCGTGCTCGGCAGGTTGTGGCGCGCGGTCATGAGGTGGATCGCCGCCGTCAGGCCGTGCAAGGCTTCGTCGATCTGCTGCGTCTCGCGGAGCACTCGCAGATTGTCCGCCAACACGGCTGCCAGCCGTGCCTTGTTCGCTGCCATCCCGTTGGTCACAGCGATAAGCTGACAGGCGAATCTGGATGCGGCCGCAAGGAAACGAGTCATGCTGTTCGACACGCACACGAACTTGATGTGGTATCCCGACCATCTCTCCGACGAGTTCGTGCAGTTCGCTTGGGAGGCCAAGCAGGCCAAGATGCGGCTGTCGAAGGACGTCTACTTTGCCGGCAGCAGCGTGCAAGAACAGAACGCCTTCGACTCGCGACCCGAACAACTGCTCGCCGCGACCGCCGACGCCGACAAGGTGATCGTCTTCGGCATCAAGGCTCCGTTCACGGGGATCAATGCCGATCAGGAGCTGATCGCGAAGTTCGTCCAAGAGCATTCCGATCGGTTCATCGGCTGGTGCTCGGTGGACCCGAATGATGCAGACTGCATCGAGCAACTCGAATACTACGTCAACGGTCTGGGGCTGCGCGGCCTGAAGTGCTCGCCGATTTACCAGAACTGGGATCCGCAAGACCCCAAGCATCTGCCGTTGTTCAAGAAGGCGGAATCGCTCGGCATTCCGGTCAACATCCATCAAGGAACCTCGTTCGTCCGGCCGGGGCCGTTGAAGTACGCGAACCCGATTCAGCTCGAAGACATCGCGATTGCTTGCCCGAATCTGCGCATCGTGATTGCTCACATGGGACACCCGTGGGAGACCGAGTGCATCGTGCTGATTCGCAAACATCCGAACTTGTTCGCGAATATTTCGGCGCTGCACTATCGGCCGTGGCGGCACTATCAAGCCTTTATCACCGCGATCGAATACGGCGTCGAGCACAAGCTGATCTTCGGATCGGACTTTCCCTCGGCGACGGCGGCTCAGGTGATTGCCGGACAGCACAAAGTCAACGACATCGTCGCCGGAACGAATTTCCCGAAGGTCTCCGCCGAGGTGATTCACAACATCATTTACGAGAACTGGAAACGGTTCCTGCCCGAATACGCGTAGTTGATTCACTGCGCGCTCGAAAGAACAACCATGAACACGCAACCGATCACCTCCGCCACGTTGGCGTCTTCTGTCATTTCCGTTCCGCCGCTGGCACGCCATGCGGACGGATCGTTCAATCGCGAGGAGAACCGAAAGCTGATTCGGCATCTCGAAGCGGGCGGGGTGACGACTCTGTTGTACGGCGGCAACGCGATCTTGGCTCACGTCTCGATCAGCGAATACGCCGAGATGCTGACACTGCTTTCGGAGTTGGCGGCGGAGCAAACGCTGGTCATCCCGTCCGTCGGTCCCGGCTTCGGCATGATGATGGATCAGGCGAAAATCCTCCGCGAGTTCGCGTTTCCGACCGCGATGATGCTGCCGAGCCGCGATGTCGTGACCTCCGATGGCGTCGCGTCCGCGCTGCGCCGGTTTGTCGAAGTGATGCAGCGGCCGGCGGTGCTTTACATCAAGAACGACGGCTTCATCGAGATCGACGCCGTCCAGCGACTTGCGAAGGACGGCCTGTTGTCGTGGATCAAGTACGCGACGGTTCGGGACAATCCGGTCAACGATCCGTACCTGCGACAATTGGTGGACACGGTCGGAGCGTCGCTGATCGTCAGCGGCATCGGTGAGCAACCGGCGCTTCCGCATCTGCGCGAGTTCGGTTTAGCCGGCTACACCTCCGGTTGCGTTTGCGTGGCACCGCGGTTGTCGATGCAGATGCTACGAGCGATCAAGGCCGGCGACTTCGCCACCGCCGAACGCATCCAGGCAGTCTTTCGCCCGCTCGAAGACCTGCGGAATGCGATCAATCCGATTCGTGTGCTGCACACGGCGGTGGGACTTGCTGGCATCGCCGAAATGGGGCCGATCATCCCGTTGTTGTCGGAGGTGAGTGCCGCCGATCGTCCCGCGATCAAAGAGGCGGCAACGAAATTGTTGGCTCAATCGTAGTTCGGACGTCTCCGTCCGAACGGTTGGCAGACCAGATGTCGGCGTCCGGTCTGCCAAGTGCGATCAGGCCGCAGCAGCTCCGCGAATTCCCGGCAGGTTTTGGCGAGCGGTCATCAAGTGGATGGCTGCCGTGAGGCCGTGCAAGGCTTCGTCGATCTGCTGCGTCTCGCGGAGCACGCGCAGATTGTCCGCCAACACGGCTTGAGTCTCGGCCAGCTTCCCTTCGCCGCGCGCGATCGTCGCCAATGACTGGGCCAATCCCACAAAGTCGTCACGGACGGCGACCGCCTTTTCGACGCTGGTCTGAATGAACGACAAGTGCTGCTCCTGCTTCGTGTCGACCAGCACGAGCGACTGCTGCAGACGCTCGGCGAGTTGGCCGTCGAAGACGTGATGCCGCTGCTGCAACACGTCGAGCGAGGATTGCCACGCGGTCAATTCCTGCTGCTGGCGTTGGTCGAAGCGTTGGAACAGGCTTTCGAGCGTGCGGCTCCACAGTTCGACCTGGCCGCTGAGCGTCGCGTGAATCGCAGTCAACGCCTCCTGATTGGCCGACTGCACGACCGACAAGAACGGCAGAATGCTGGGGTCTTTGATCTCGAAGCGGTTGAGCAATTCACGTTCGATCAGTCGGTCGATCGCGTGGACGATGCCGCGTTCGATCCGTTCGCAAACGAACAACGAGAACATCATCGTCATCGCCGCCGCGAGGGCACACGTCGTCGTGTTGAACGCCGAGCCCATCTCACTGACGACGCCCGGCAGACGTTCAACGAGATCGTCGAACGAGATGCCGCTGAGTGCCGTACCAAAGTGAATCACGGTCCCCAGAAAGCCCAGCACCGGCGACACGCCGGCCACGAAGCGAATCAAGCCATAGCTGGAATGCGAGTTCTCGTCATCGAGATCGGCGAGGTACTGCAGGTGCTCGCGGTAATCATCCGCCGAACCTTTCTCGGTGACGAAGCCCAACGCCGACGTCAGCCGCTTGCCGACTTTCGATTCTTGCAACCACTGCGGCTGCGAACGAATCCGGTCGAGCAATGCCTGAGCATTCGCCACCGGCTCGCGACCGTTTCGCGCAGGCAACCAGTCGTGCCGCAACGCGAGGCTCTCTTTTGGGAAAGCGACCACCTTCAACAACACGTCCACCAGCCCCCAGCAGAAGAGCGCGACGATGACGTACTCGACGGCGTGCTCCGTCGTGTAGGTGTACAGCATCGTGTCCCGCAGCGGAGTGAAGAAGACGAGCGCGTAGAAGCCGGCCGTCGCGGCGACTCCCAGCAGAAACGAAAAGCCCATCCCCTGACGACGAGCGATTTGCGGTTGTGACGACATGAGTTTGTCCTTCTGAAGTCGATTCGGTCATTGCGCTGCGGACCGGCTGCCGTTGGGAGAACCCATGATGGGTGTCCCTTCGGGCAGAGGTCGAGCGGCGACGGTGAAGCCTTCGCGATGAGCGAGGGCCTGAAGTTTGCGGAACAAAACGAAGCTGTCGGGATAGACCCAAAACGTGATCGTGCTACCTGGCTCGGCTTTCCGGAGTTCGTTGCGGAATGCGGAATCGGGACGTAACGCGACGTCGCTGCGTTCTCCTGCGAGGTCGGCTTCGGGCAGGAGTTCAAACTGCGACACGCTGGCTCGGACCATGCCGAGTTGCTGCTGTGTCTCGATGACGTAGTTGAGATTCCAGCCGCGCACAGGCCCCACGGAGCCGGAGTACTTTTTCAGTCGCAAGATGACATCTCGCTGCCGATCGATTTGGCCTTTCATGCGTTCGACCAATTCTTCGATCGGCACGACCGTGACGGCACCGCCCTGACAGCGAAAGTGCAATTCGTTTTCGTTCTCGCTGATGACTCGGCTGACCGGTGTGATGCGGTGTTCCAGTTTTTCGACTCGATTCGGCTGCTTCTCGGCGGCAACGACTTCCGCTTGCCGCTTCTTCAGTCGCACACGCACGGCGTGAAGAGCGGCCTCCAAGAGTTCCGATTCCTGTTGGTTGTCGCGCAACGCCGCGAATTCACCTTCGAGGTTCGAGGTCAGCGCGGTGAAACGATTCTTCTGCACGGCGTCTTGCGATTGCAGTTCCGTTAGTTGAGTTGCGTCGGCCTTGGCCGCTTGGCACAGTCGGTCGAGTTCTTGCTGCAACGAATCGGACTGCGATTGCAGCGCGGCGAGTTCGTGTTGGCGAGCCGCCTTGGCCTCTTCGTCTACGGGCGCTGCGATGACGACCGGCGGAGGTGTTTTGACGGGTGTCGTTTCCGGAATCTCTTCGGCGAGATTGACCGGCGCGGTCTTGGCTCGGATACCGGCGAGGACCATCAAGATGATCAGAATGCCGACGACATTGGCGACGACGTCGAGGAACGAGTCGGAGCCGAATTCCATTTCTTCGCGCGGTTTCTTGCGGCGGCTCATCGCACACCTCCGCCGCCCGGAATTGTCGCGCGAGAGCGGGAAGTCTCGCGCGACGGCTTGGCTGCATCGGGATCGGAATCGAGGTACTCGACGTTGGATACGAGGCCGAGATCGAACAGTGCGGAGTTCAATCGCTGATGAACCTGCTCGCCACCAGGGACGACTTCGTACTTGATCGTCGGCACCCAGTGATAGCCTTCACTGGCATTCGGCCAGTCGGATTGCGCACGGTCCATCGCGATCAAAACGCGGTCGACCAGACTTTGCGTCTTCACGCCCGCTTCGACAGGAATTTCAAATTGGCCAGCAACCATTACTCGTCGAGACGAGATGCGGATCGTGATTGCCTTTTCGAGTCCGATGCCCGAACGAGGCATCAAGTATCGCCGCTTCATGCGTGCGAGGTTGCCGCTGCTCGCGGAGCCGTTCGTCGAGTTGTTCGCGGCGCGAGGATCGTTGCTCGGTCGTGAGTTGGGCTGCGACGCGCTGGGCTTGTTCGCAGGTGCTCCGGGAACTCCGTCCTTCGAGGATGCGGCCTTCGTGCGCTCGCCGCTGAATGGAAATGGTTTTGAATCGTCGTTCTCGTAGCGTCGAGCGTTCGGCTGCGGCAGTTGTTCTTCCGGCGGTTTGTCACCAGATTGGGAGCGACCAGTTTGTGCGACTTGTTTCCCATCCGTGCGTCGTTGGCTAGCGGGGGGCGTCAACCCACCGGTGCGTGGACCGCCGTCAGACTCAGGTGCTACTGCTGACCCAACGCCTGGCGATCGCTGATTCGACGGAGGCCCAGACACAGCTCGCCCGTTCGGTAGAGACGGTGCCGCTGCTCCGCCGGATTGCGATGCACCGGCTGGCCCGTTGGTTGTGGATGACTTGGACGACGCGCCGGCTTTCGGACGATTGAATCCCGTCGGTGAATCGCTGGTCTCCTTCGGGACAAAGGTTTGAGCGGTCAGATCGAGTTGCAGTTGCTCTCGTTGCTGGTCGCGCTGGCGAGCCAGTGCCAGCATCAGCTTGTCACGCTCGCCCAAAACTTGTGTGACTGCGGCTTGGCAGATTCGCTTGGCTTCGGGATCGGGGCTGGACGAGTCGATCTCCATGTCGTCCGTGATGAGTTCGTAACCGTGCGGCACCTTGAGCTGTGTCAAAAGACTTTTCGCGATGTGAAACGCGAGGGCTCCGTTTGGCCGGATCAGCAACAGCACATACGGCTCGCGCTCTTTGTCGTTGAGCGCGGCCAAGTCGGTCTCGAAGGAGTCGGCATCTTTGGTCGGATCGGCGTCCGCCGAGTGAACTCGTTCGTAGGCTTTCCAGTAGTGGAACAGTTCACGCGACGCCATCAGCAGCGGGTTGAAGCCGGTCGTGAATCCATTCAGATCGGCGGGCGACAACCGGACGTCTTCGGGCAGGAAGCGAATGCAGTCCTGAGTGCATTCGATGAGGATTGGCCGTTTGGTCGTCCCGGTGCGGCCGTCGAACGGCATAAACGCGAACTTGCTTTTCGCAGTCTGCTGCCGCTCCACGGCTTTCGCGAGTCGCAATTCAGCGTCCGACAGGTCGCTTTGCAGCGAGTCGATCTCCGTCTGCAATCGCTGTCGTTCGGAGGCCGCCTCTGCTTGCTGGGTGTGGATGGCCTTGAGCCGATCCTCAGTCGAGGCGGCTTTGACTTTGGTGCGCATCACGGCCGACTCAGCCGTTGCCAACCGGTTCTTCATCTGCGAAAGCTGGTTCCGCAGAGCGTCCCGCTCTTCGGTCAGTTGCTCGACTCGTGTCTGCCATTCGGGGGTGGGATCGGCTTCCGGCTCCGGTGCGAGGACGATTGGATCGGGTGCCGCAACGGGAGGCTCCTCGGATTTCAGCCGTTGCTGCATCGCGGCTTGTTTTGCCTTGTCGACGGCGGCGGCTCGGATGCGACTGGTCGCGACCAACAGCAATAAGATCAGCGACCCCATCGTGCAGACCAGCACGTCGAGAAACGGAAACAGCGACATCTTGCCGGTGTCGGCTCTGCGTCGGCGACTCATGGTGCTCCGTCGAGTTGGTTGACTCGCAGGAGATCGCCCGGCTCGGACATTTTCGCGCAACGATCGCGAAGCACGTCGTCGTGTGCCGACGACGAGGCTGTTCTCGCCTGTGCCATGATCCCCCCTTGGGCGGCCGGCAACAAATGCCGATGCGGCGGCGCTGCCGTCGCTGTGACCGCTACGACCCATAACATCGGCGCAGATTCACATCCGGTTGAACTCAAACCGAGGCTTGTTTGGAAGTCAGTTTCCTTCGGCCGGTTCCGCCGCTGATTTCGCCAGGAAACGAACGCCGCGCGGACGCTGGCAAGAGCGTGAGGGCAGGGCTATCGTCACGCGACTGGATTACTTGGCCCAATGCCTGACTGGGAGTGCTCATGACCGATCAAAGCCGCTCGTCTGTCGCCGCATCCTTCGAAGCTCCGCATCCCGGCTCAAAAAACATGCCGCGCTGGACCACGGGTGAATTGATTGACGCTCCGCGGTTCACGAAGCAAAGCCTGCTGGCGATGATCGGGCCAGGGCTGGTGATGGGAGCCTCGGCCATCGGCGGCGGCGAGTGGCTGTCGGGGCCGGCAGTCACGGCAAAGTATGGAGCCGCCCTCTTGTGGGTCGCGACGGTCAGCATCCTGGTGCAGGTGCTCTACAACATCGAGATCAGCCGTTACGCGCTTTACACCGGCGAGCCGATCTTCACGGGCAAGTTTCGCATCCCACCACATCCGATGTTTTGGTTGGTGTTTTATCTGCTGCTCGATTGGGGCGCGATCTTCCCGTATCTCGTCGTCGGCGCGGCGGTCACCCTCGAGAAAATGTTCATCGGCGACAACTTCGATCCAGAGACCACACATTGGTGGATTCACAAGCTGGTCTCGACCGGCATCTTCGTGTTCTGCGTGCTACCGCTGCTGGTGGGAGGCAAGGTCTTCAATTCGCTGAAGGTCATCATGTCGGCGAAGCTGGTGATCGTGATCGGCTTCTTGTTGTTTGTGTCGGCGGTGTACTCGCGGCCGGCGCATTGGTTCGAGATCGCGTCTGGGTTGTTCAAGGTGGGGACCGTTCCCATCGTCCAAGGGGAGGACCGCAATGGAAATGGAACGCTCGATCCCGGCGAGGACTTCGATAGCGACGGCCATCTGGATGTCGTCGAAAAATCACTGCCAAAGACCGTGGACACGAACGGGGATGGCAAGCCCGATGCTTGGGACAAGGATAGCCGAGGCAAGCCGGTCACATTTCTCGACGAGGACGGCGACGGCAAGCAAGATGGGGCGAACATCGACAATTTCGTCGTTTCGTTTTTGAGCGAAGGCCGCTGGCCGAAGGTGGACTGGTCGTTAATCGGGTTCATCGCGGGGCTGGCAGCGATTGCCGGAAACGGCGGGCTGACGAACACGCCGATCAGCAACTTCACACGCGATCAAGGCTGGGGCATGGGTCATCATGTCGGAGCGATCCCCAGCATCGTCGGCGGGCAAGGCATTGAGTTGTCGCATGTCGGCTGTGTGTTTCAGGTCACGGAAGAATCGCTGCCGCGCTGGAAGCGGTGGTATAAGCATGTGGCTCGCGATCAGATTTGCGTCTGGATGATGGCTTGCCTGATCGGCGTGTCACTGCCGAGCATCTTGTCGGTCGGCTTCATGCCGCGCGGCACCGAAGTGCCGGGCGCGGTGGTAGCCTCGATGACCTCTGAAGGTGTCGCCAAGACCGTCATGAATCCGACTTCCGGCACACTGGCCGCGCTCCCCGCGTTTTCCTGGCTGACCGGATCGGGCTGGGCCGAGAGTCTCCGCATCGCGACGCTGTTTTGTGGATTTCTGGTGCTGATGACCAGCATGATCTCGACGATTGACGGCTTCGTGCGCCGCTGGGTCGATGTCTGCTGGACTGCGGTTCCGCGCTTGCGGGAACTCGACACGAAGTTCATCAAGTACCTCTACTTTTTTGTGCTGATCGGCTACGCGACTTGTTGCCTGACGATCATCTGGCTAGCTGGCAGCGAGCCGAGCACTGTCTTCAAGCTGGCGACGACCGGCTACAATTTCGCGTTTGCCTTCAGTTGCTGGCACACGATTGTCCTCAACACCACGCTGCTGCCTCGCGAGTTGCGCCCGCACATGGCGATTCGCGTGCTGATGGCGATCGGCGGCGTGTATTTCTCATTCCTGGGCGTGATGGGCGTGCTCAAGTTCGCCGGTCTCGTGTGACCCCAAGGGGACTGTCGATCCTTCCCAACCCTTCGGTCGGTTGCGAAACTGCCGCTCGAAAGATTATTGAGCCTGCCGGGAATCGCATTGTTTATGTCGGGAAGCCAGCCAATCGGAGATTCTGCTGAGACAACTCCGCCTGAGCCGGAGAGTTTGCAGAACGCTCCCATCCCCAGTGTCCCGAATGCGGCACTCGCCAGCGGGTTTCAGGACATTCTCGGCTATCTGAATTTCTCCGGCGGCAAGCCGGATGTGAAGTTTCAAGATCGGCTGAATCGCTGCCATTCAGAGTGGGGCTGGCCGAATTCGTGGGATTCGTTTGAAGCAGCGCTGCTGGCGCGGCTTGGTGAACTCGAAACGAATTCGGCGGCGTTCAAAGATTCAGAGCAGGCGCGAGCGGTCCTCAAGCTCACGTTCCATGATCTCTGGCCGGCGTACCGACAGCATCATCGAGACTTGCTGTTTCATCTCAGTGACGCCGATTTCCAGCAGCCGTTGTTTCTCGCTCGGTTATTTGAAGCGGTGCTCGCTCAAGGCTCACCGTGGGACGAGACCGAGCGGGTCGTCAGCGGAACGCTCGAATCGCTGAATGACTTTATTGGTTTCCGGCCGGTGGCCGTGCTCGAAAACGATCGCAAGATGGAGCCGTATCCCAGGGAACGCTTCCGGCCGGTGCCGATCTATTTTCAAGGAGTCGGCGCGGGACGCGGGCCGTATCAAGAGCTCATCGCGAAGACGATGGAGTTGATGCAAGGGGTGCCGGCGAATTTGTCGCAGAACGCATTCTTTGATCTGCGGAATTTGGAGGAGATCGCCTGCGACGTGCGGGCTCACGATCACAATCATCCGGTTTACAAACGCACGAACTACATGTTTGGCGAATGGGACCCGCACCACATCGACAACAAGGGGAACTTTCGCCGGTTCATCTTGCGGAAGATTATTCTCGACTCGCTGCTGAATTGGATGGCCGAGCAGACCGAGCAGCCGCCGGAGGAATCGCTGTTCGACGCGGCTTCGGTGTTGTGTGGCACGATGCTGATGGCGTCGGCGATCAGCGGATCGGGACCGGACACGCACGACTCGACGATCACGTTGACATCGTTGCTGCCGCGAGTCGCTCGGCAGCGTGATGCCTTCTACGAACGCCTGCTGGACGATGCGAAAGGCGAACGCGGCCAACGCCTGAAGGCCGCCGCGAAGAAAACGCAACAGCCATTCGGACATGTGCGGCAGTCGCTCAATTTGTATCTCGCGAATTATGGGGCGAGACAAATTCAGTACCGGCATCTGGCGGGGTTGTACGCGATGCTGGGCCGGCCGCAGGCCGCACGCGAAACGGCCGCCATCATCCCGTCGGTCGCCGCACGCTTCGCCTGCGAAGTGCATTGGCGAATGACCGCCGCGCATCGTTATCTCAGTTCCGGCCAGCTTCTGCCGGCGGTGTCGCTGATCGCGGAAATCGAGGACTATTTCAAACGGGGCATCGAGTGCGGCGCGTTCCCTGACCCGTGGAATATCCTCGGCTTTCAGGGGTTGTTTCCGTTGTTCTCGTCGCGTGAGGACAGCATCCCCGATCAGCGGCTGGAAGAACTGCTGTCGATCGTCGAGCAGTACCTCTCGGTTTATTCGCGAGCCTTGGGCGAATCCGCCGCGCAGGGGGATCGCGAACTCACACGCCGGTTGTCCGACTGCTTCCGCACGTTTGCCGAGTATTGGGATCAGTTCGCGAGCGTCACCGTCGAAGACATGCCGCACGTCGCCGGCCGTGAGAGTTGGGAATCCGCGACACACGTTGCCGACGTGCTCTCCGAATGGCGTGCGGCTGGCGAAGCGGCGGGCGACGTGAGCTTCTGGCGACGGCACATCGACCGCTTTACGACGGCGAAGTCGTATGCGCTCGTCGTGAAGGCGTTGCTCGAAAAGGCAGACTACGTCGCGGCGATGGCGCTGTTGATGCAGTGGCTGAGTCAGAATGAAGTGGTCGGCATCGAGTCCGGCTCTTATTCGCTGCCCGCGCTGCTGACCGAATGGATGACGCAAGTCACTGCGGAGCCGACCGACGGCTCGCCGCAGCCCGATCGCTGGCCGCTGATCCGACGCTTCTTCTCGTACCTCGAAGTCAACGCCGGTGAGTTCTGGGAAGTCCCTGTGCTCGACGGAGTGGTCGATGATCGGCCCAAGAAAAAGCCGAAGCCGAAGCCGGAATCGCTGGACGAGGATCTCGGCGAATTCGATGACGATGACGGCGGGCTGCTCGACCCGGACGACGAGGAGGACGAAGACGATCCGTTTCGCAATGCGTATGAAGATGTCTCGTTCCAAGACAGTGCCGACGACGGCGTCTCCGGCGAACTGATGGACGACGGCGCTGCCCCGGGTTCGACCGAGATGGAATATCTCAGCAAGGCGCTCGAACCGCGGCTGAAGTTCTCGGTCACGCTGGCGCAGTTGTGGCAAATGGCGGTCGCGTGCTTGATGCGCAATCCGCCGGCTGGATTGCAACGTAATCCGCAAGAGGCTCGGCGGCCCGATCTCGAAGATCCGCAGGCTGTGATCAGCGGCTGGGTCAAACATCTCGGCGAGATGCAGCACGGCCTCCGCAAGTTGATGGGCGCGTTGTGGGATTTCGAGATCGCCACGCCGTCGGGCGAGCACGACTCGAACGTCGAATACGACCTGCAATTGCAGACGAAGCTCTACATGGTGCAGACGGTGATTGCCGCACAACTCGCCTGCCGTATCGGCGAGCGTGGCTTGGGCTGCTTCCTGCCCGGCGGCGACACACGCAAGAAATCCAAGGCCGCGAATGACGACCTGCACATGACCGTGCTGTACCGAGCGGTCCTGCGCGGCGACGTGGCTGAGGTCAAAGCGACGCTCCCCAGTCTGCTGACGGTGCTCGCCCGCAAGCCGCTCTTGTATGTGCCGCTCGACGTCGGCGGGCATCCCAAGCAAGTGCTCGCCGCGCGGTTGCTGCAATCCGACATCCGCTTCCTGCTCACGCAACTTCCGCGATTCGGCCTGCTCAAGGAGACGTGGCACCTGCTTCGAACCGCGCACCGCATGGAGAAGTCGTCGCGCCCTGGCGAGATGGCGGTCACCGAATTTGATCGCCTGTTCCGCACGGCCATGCGGTCCTCGGCCGAAGCGTTGCTCCGTTCGGCCGCGACCTGGGACAACGGGACATTCCCGCAAGAGAAACTGGTCGAACTGCTGCACAGTCTGATGAAACCCTTCGTTGAGGAATGGGTCAGCCACAGTGGGACCATGCGGCTTTCGGCCGTCGAGAGCATGAAACGCGACGCCGTCTGGGACGAAGTCCGCGAGTTCATCACCAAGTTTGGAGCCGAACTGTTCCACGCCAAAATGCTGACGCTCGGCAACGTGCGCGCGATCCTGCACAACGGCATCCCGTGGTTCTTGAATTTCCTCGCCGAGTCCCAAGACCCGCTGCGTCCCAGCCCGCTGCTGGAAGCTCTCGACAGCGGCGCGATCGAAACCGATCACGTCGTGCATGTGCTCGAACTGATCTACATGACCGTTGTCGACAAGTTCGACCGCTTCCTGGAATACAACACGACCACGACGCAGTCCGACTACGGCGAGAAGTTTTTCTTCCTGCTCGACTTCCTGCGTGTCGAAGCGGACTACGACCGCGACGCCTGGAACTTCACGCCGCTGAACCTGGTCCATCAAGTCCTCTGTCATGGAAACCTGCCAGAGGCCGTCGCCGCCTGGGAACGCAGTTTCGAGAAACGCGCCCGCGAATCCGCCACCGGACATCTTCGCCACTTGAACGCCGCCGAACGCAAATACGGCATGAGACTCCCCGCCGTCAGCGATCGCCTCAACGAGCACTTCATCAAGCCGCTGGCTGTGAACCGGATGCTCGCGCACCTCCCGCAAGTGGTCGCCGACGCGCAAGCTCAACGCGCCGAGTCACCCTCCTTCGACAGCCTGCGCCGCGAGATCGACGCTTACCTCGCCGACAGCACCGGCTCCGGCATCGAACTTCCCGCCTGGATGCAGAACCTTGAAAAGGAAGTTCTGCGACTCAACTTTCCGGCCTCCGCCAACTCCCCCGCCGAAGCCGAATTCAACGTCCCCCCCCGCCTCGTCAGCCTGGAAGAGATGACCAAACAACTCGACTCCTGGCTGCAACTCACGCCCCGCAAGCGCGCGGCGAAAAAGAAGCCGCCCGAACCGCCCGCGTCGGGCACGCCACGATGATTCCTGGAAAGGAACGAGCACGACGCGCCAGCGAGTGGTGGCCAACGAAACTACTCGCTTGCGCGTCGTGCTAATGCGCTTTGCGAGGAACATTGTCGGTCGGCAGCCGCTTCGCCGGAGTCTGCGGACCGGCGTGCGAAGCACGCTTGTTCCACCCTGCGACTTTGAAACTTTGAAACTCAGACCATGATTTCGCGGATCGGCTCGGCACCTTCGACGCCGACTAGCTTCTGATCGAGGCCGCCGTAGAAGTACGTCAGGCGATCGGGATCGAGTCCGAGTTGATGCAGCATCGTGGCGTGCAGGTGCTTGACGTGGAACGGCTTCTCGACCGCCGCGCTCCCCAGTTCGTCCGTCGTGCCGACCGAGATGCCCCCTTTGATCCCGCCGCCGGCGGCCCACATCGTGAAGCCATAGGCGTTGTGATCGCGACCAGTTCCCTTTTCGTATTCAGCGGTCGGTTGCCGGCCGAACTCGCCACCCCAGACGATCAGCGTGGAATCGAGCAGCCCACGCGCCTTGAGGTCGGTCAGCAGCGCGGCGATGGGTTGATCGGTCTCGCCCGCGTGCAGATCGTGATTGTGTTTCAAATCTCCGTGAGCGTCCCAGTTGTCGTCGTTGTGTGCTCCGCCGGAGTAAATCTGCACGAACCGCACGCCCCGTTCGACAAGTCGCCGCGCGAGCAAGCATTGCCGAGCGACCGTGCCGCAACGCTTGTCGTTCAGCCCGTACATTTCCTGAATGTGCTGCGGTTCCTGCGCGAAATCGACAGCCTCCGGAGCGGACGCCTGCATCTTGAAGGCGAGTTCGTAGCTGGCGACACGCGCGGCCAGCTTCGAATCATTTCCCAGTCGCACGGCGTGGTCGTCGTTAAACTCGCGCAGCGTGTCGAGCAATCGCCGCTGGCCGGCCTCGCTCAATTCGGCCGGGCGAGCCAGATCGAGGATCGGCGTCCCCTGCGAACGGAAAATCGTCCCCTCGTACTGCGCCGGCATGTAGCCGCTGTTCCAATTCTTCGCCCCGCTGATCGGCCCGCCGCGCGGGTCGAGCATCACCACGAAGCCGGGCAGATTCTCGTTCTCGGTGCCGAGTCCGTAATTCACCCACGAACCGATGCACGGCGAACCGCTCTGCACCTTGCCCGTATTCATCTGCAACATTGCTGAGCCGTGAATGGGCGAGTCAGCCGTCATCGAGTGCAGGAACGCGATGTCGTCCACATGCTTCGCAAGATTCGGAAACAGCTCGCTGACCCAATGACCGCACTGGCCGTACTGCTGAAACTTCCAACGCGGCTCGACAATCCGCCCTTGGTTCTTCTTTCCGCCGCGGCCAAACGTCTTGACCGCGATGGTCTCGTTGTCGCGTCCGATCATCGTCGGCTTATAATCAAACGTGTCGATTTGACTCGGACCACCATACATGTAGAGAAAAATGACGCTCTTGGCCGGCGCATCGAAATGCGGCTTCTTCGGTGCGAGCGGATTCGCAAAGACTCTCTTCGCACCTTCGGCCGAGAGAGCAGATTGGCCAAAGAACGGCTGATCGAGCATCCCGGCGAGCGCGACGCCGGTGAAACCGCCGCCGGTTTGCCATAAGAATTCTCGTCGAGTTCGGCCGCAAAAATTCGCTGTCATGTTTTCATCTCCGCTGCGGCGTCTCTGCATCTTAGGCAACGCAAAGACGCTGAGGATCCAGAGAAAATCAATCGAGATACACAAACTCATTGAGGTTGATCGCCAGCAGGCAGAATCTCCGCAGAGCTTCATCAGCCGAGACCTTTTCCTGCTGGACGTTGTCTTCCAGGTACTTCACGCCGCGAATGATCTCGCGCTCGGTCGGTGCTCGTTGCAAGACGCGACTCAGGCCAGCTTTCACACAAGCCGTCGCGTCGTCGCCAACTTCGCGGCGCAGGCTGCGGACAAAGAGGGCGGCTTGCTCGTTCGCGAAAGTGCTGTTGATGAGTGCGAGTGCCTGCGCAGGTTGAGTCGTCGCGAATCGGACGGGGCAGGGCGAGTCGGGATCGGCGGCATCGAACGCCGACAACAACGGCACTGCCAATGATCGCTTGATGTGAACGAACACGCTGCGCGAGGCCGCCTCTTCGGGAGACGACTTCTCCCAATTTCGTCCGGGCACGGACTGGCCGGCGAGCACTTCGCGCGGAATCACCGGATAGACGCTCGGTCCTTCCGTCTTGTCGAGGTTCAGATTCCCGCAGACGGCGAGAATCGAATCGCGAACTTCTTCGGCGGAAAGTCGGCGCAGGTCAAAATGCGACAGCCGATCATTCTCCGGGTCAGAGTCTTTCGATTTCAAATTTGAAATTTCGGATTTGGTCACAGCGTTCGACATCCGAAATGAGTTTGACGTGACGATCAGCCGATGCAGCGGCTTCAGCTTCCAACCGTTGTTGACGAATTCACTGGCGAGCCAGTCGAGCAGTTCGGGATGCGTTGGCGGCGCCCCCATGTAACCGAAGTTGCTCGACGAACGCACGAGACCGCGGCCGAAGTGGAATTGCCAGACGCGGTTGACCATCACTCGCGCGGTCAACGGGTTCGTCGGACTCGCGATCCAATCGGCGAGCACTCGGCGGCGACCGGAGGATTCCGATCCTTCGCGGTGCGCGGGCAACTCTGGTGGTTTGGCATTCGACGCCTGCAGCACGGAAGGGAACGCCGGTTCGACGCGGTCGCCGAGCGACTGCGGGTTGCCTCGCAGCAAGAGAAACGTGTCGCGCGGTTGTCCCTCTTCTTTGACGCACAACGCTTGTTCGAGGGAGCGTGGCCGCTGACGTTCGAGGTCATTGCGATCTTTGTGCAGCGACTCGTAGCGGTCGTGGTCATCTTTTGAGATCAGCTTGCCGCGTTGCTTGCGGAGAATCTCGCGGCGTTTGCCGTCGAACTTGAAATCGTCGATCTCTCCCCCGGGAAGTTTGTTCTTGATCGCGTCTTCGACGGCGAGGATCTGTTTCTTCACCTCGGCCAGCTTGGCTTCCCAGTCGGCAGTCGCGGTCGCTTGCCGTTCACGAGCTGTGGCATCGCCGATGAACCGCAAGATTTCGTTGTCGCCGCCGTAGGGCTTGATGCCGTGAAAGAATGCCAACAGCGAGTAGTAGTCGCGCTGTGTGAACGGATCGATTTTGTGGTCGTGGCAGCGAGCACAATTGGCCGTCAGTCCGAGCATCGTCTGCGAAGTGGTCGCCACGATGTCATCCAGCCCGTCGTAAAATGCCAGTGGTCGATCGGCCGGTTCGTCGTCCCACAAGCCGAGCCGATAGTAGCCGGTGGCGATGATCGAATCGGGCGTGACCTCGTCGAGTTCGTCGCCAGCCAACTGCTCGCGGAGGAATTGGTCGTACGGCTTGTCGGCGTTGAGCGCGCGGATCACATAATCGCGATACCGCCAGACGAACGGCTTCGGGTTGTCCCGTTCAAAGCTGTTCGACTCGGCGTAGCGCACGAGATCGAGCCAGTGTCTCCCCCAATGCTCGCCGTAGTGCCGCGATTCGAGCAGGCGATCGACGACCTTCTCGTAGGCGTCCAAAGATTGATCGCCGACAAATGCAGCGACGTCTTTCGGCGACGGTGGCAAACCGGTCAACGTGTACGACAGCCGGCGCAAAAGAGTCTCCTTCGAGGCCGACGGCGCGGGATGAGCGTCATTCGCTTCGAGCTTCGCGAGCACGAACGCGTCGATCGGTGTTCGCACCCAACTCGCATCTTTGACTTGCGGAGCGTCGTGCCTCACGACCGGCCGGAATGCCCAGAAGTTGCGAGCCTCGTCGTCGACGACCGGTACATCGTGAGTTTTCGTTGCTGCCGCTGCTGCTTTCTCGGACCACGCGACGCCGCGCGTGACCCACTTCGTCAGGATGTCGATCTGCGACTTCGACAACTTTCCTTTCGGCGGCATCATGATGCCGTCGTAGTTGATCGCTTGAAGAATCAGGCTCTCGTCGGGCTTCTTCAAATCGACGGCTGGGCCGCTCTCACCCCCTTTGAGGATCTCTTCGCGGCTGGTCAGCTTCAGTCCGCCTTGCAGCTTCTTTTCCGAGCCATGACACGCGAAGCAGTTCGCCTTGAGGACCGGCAACACGTCTTTCTCGAAGAAGGCGACGTCGGCATCGGACGGAGACTCGGCGCGAAGATCGGTCGCCATCAACGCACTGAGCGTCAAACCGAGAACCAAGAATCGGAGGGCAGTCGGAGTCATGCGGAGCCTTGCTTCGGATTCGTTGTCGTGGCGGTCAAAGCCGACAATTTATCGCCTGGCGAGGTTCTCGCGATACCCAAACGCTCGGCTGGCAATCGTAGCTTGGCGGCTTCACAATCCGCCGCCATGACGACGTCGATCGCACGCGAGTTTCTGGGTTGGGAGCGACCGCTGCTGGAGTCAGCGGTGGAGTGGCTCGCTCGGAAATCTGCGGGGCGCGGCGAGCTTGATCTCAGCGGCGTGATCGTGGTCACGCCGGGGCGACGGGCTGGACGACGATTGCTCGAACTGTTGGTGATGTCGGCAGAACGTGAAGGTCAACGGCTGACGCCGCCGCGGATCGAAACGCTGGGTGAGTTGCCGGAGCAGCTTTATCCATTGCAGCGACCGCTCGCGAGCGATCTGGTTCAACAACTGACTTGGGCGAAGGTGCTGCGCGAATCGAAACGGGACTTGTTGCAGAAGATCGTCCCGCGACCTTCCGCCGACGATGACGCGTTGGCGTGGTGGGCGATGGGGACGTTGTTGTGGAAACAGCACGGCGAATTGGCGGCGGGCGGACGCGATTTTGGCGATGTGGTCAAACTCGGCCGCGAAGAGCAGGGAAGTGTCGAAGCAATTCGCTGGAAGGCGCTGCATCAAGTCCAGACGGCGTATTTGCGGACGCTCGACGGGTTGAGTTTGTGGGACACACAGACGGCTCGACTGGTCGCGATTGAACGTCGCGAGCCGCACACGGATCGTGATCTCGTACTCGTCGGTACGGTCGACATGAATCAAGCGACGCGGCAGATTCTCGATCTCGTCGCGGATCGCGTGACAGCGTTGATCGCCGCGCCTCTGGATCGAGCGAATTGGTTCGACACGCACGGCTGCTTGTTACCCGAACGGTGGTGCGAAGCGCCGATCGATATCCCATCGGAGCGGATTCGCGTCTGCGAGGGACCGGCCGAACAGGCCGAGCAGGTGGCTCGTGAGTTGTCGGCTTTTGGTGCGCGATTCCGAGCCGACGAAATTGTCGTCGGGCTGGCGGACGAACGTCAGGGGCCGTTCGTCGAGCGGCAACTCGCGGCGTGTGGCGTCGCGACTCGCTGGATCGAGGGAACAAAGTTGTCGGACTCCGGCCCGTGTCGGCTGCTGCTGGCGGTGGCGGAAGTTTTGGAGCGGGGACGATTCGAGGGCTTCGCGTCGTTCGTGCGGCATCCGGACCTCAATGTGTGTCTGAGTGGGCGAGTGAATCTGGCGGCCCTCGACGAGTCCTTCTGCGAGCACCTGCCACTGCGACCGGACACGCTGTTGGCGATTCTCGAACAGCCCAAGGCGACGCAAATGCGGCTGCGACGAAAGGGACGCAAGATCGTGGGGCAGGTTTCCAACCTGCCCGGTCGTTCAAACGCCGATGATGACGGGCACGTTGGAAACGTGCCCCACGAAGTGCTCAGCAGCGTGCGCGAGTTGCTCGCGCCGTTGCGGATCGCGGCGAGGCCGTTGAATGAATGGGCGGAGCCGCTGCGGGCGTGGGTGTCGTCGGTCTACGGCGGTCGCGAGGTCGACAACGCGTCGCGGGAAGGTCGAGTCTTGGTCGCCGCACTCAAGGAACTTAACAAAGTCATCGACGAGCTGGCGGATGTGCCAGCGTCAGTCGCGCCATCGGTCCCTGTGGCAGATGCGATTCGCTGCGCCGTGCGACGGATGTCCGACGAACCAGTGCCGCCGGAAGCGATGCCGGATTTGGTCGAGTTGCTCGGTTGGTTGGAGTTGCCTCTGGATGACACGCCGGCCGCGATCGTGACGTCGTTCAATGAAGGCTTCGTGCCGACGAGTTTGAACTCCGATCTGTTCCTCCCGAACGAACTGCGACGGCGATTGGGCCTGAATGACAATGCTCGGCGATTCGCTCGTGATGCGTATGCCGTGACGTTGTTGCAAAAGACGCGGCGTGAGGTCGTGTGGCTGGTCGGTCGTCGCGACGCCGAAGGCAGTCCGCTGATTCCCAGCCGCCTGTTGTTCGCGGTCGATCCCGACCGACTACCGGAGCGCGTCCTGCGGCTGATGGATCGGGAGGGCGAGGCTCCCGCCGAACTGCCTGTGATTGTTGGCGACAATGACGAAACAACGGCTCGGCAGGAGCCTCGCCCTCCCGGAGACTTCGGTCTCGACGTCCCTCGTCCTGAACGAGTCGCCGAGTCGTTCGGGTTGACCGAGTTGCTGAAGCCGGCTCGCGAACTGATGCTGAGCGTGACCGCGTTCAAGTCGTATCTCGCGTGTCCGTATCGGTACTTTCTGCGGCATGAACTGGGGTTGGGAGCGGTCAACGATCGCGCGGTCGAATTAGACGGGCTGTCGTTCGGTAACGTGTTGCACGACGTATTGCGGTTGTTCGGTGAGTCTGACGCTCGCGACTCCGACGACGAGAACCGACTGCGACGCTGTCTGCTGGAATTGCTCGGCGATGTCGCGAACGAACGGTTCGGGCCGCAGCGTCGAGCGGCAGTCAATGTGCAACTCAAGCAGATGGAATCGCGGCTGGAGGTCTTCGCCACTTGGCAGTCGAAGTGGCGTCGCGACGGTTGGGCGATCGAGCACGTCGAGCGGTCGATCCGCCCGGAGCCGAACGGTTCGGATGCCGCGTCGTTTCAGGCGGAGGGCGTTTCCGTCTGGCTGCAAGGTCGGCTTGATCGCGTCGATCGCAATGAATCGACCGGAGCCTGCGTGATCTTCGACTACAAGTCGGGCGACCGAGGAGACTCGCCGGAAGAGAGTCATCGGAAGAAGGGAGATTGGATCGATCTGCAACTGCCGTTGTACCGGCACTTGGCTCGCAGTCTTGCGTTGTCGGATGAGCCGTTGTTGGGCTACATCAACCTGCCGAAAGATTTGGCGGGCGTCGGCCACTCGTTGGCCGAATGGTCGCCGAACGATTTGGCGGACGCGGATGAAAAGGCTAAGCAAGTTGTACTTGGAATCGCTCGTCGTGAGTTCTGGCCACCGGCGACAACTCCGCCGGGAGTGTTCCGCGACTTCGATGACATCTGCCAAGTGGGCGTTTTTGGTGCCGAATAAAATGGAGTGACTTCGAATGCACCGGCTCGCGAAGTGGCTGTTGATCGGCGGCTTCGTGATTTCTTGTGCAAAGCGGCCTCGCCCTCCCGAACGCAGGACTCGCTTGCCCACGCCCCGCTGTCGCCGTGACAATCATCTCGCAAATCGGAGGCAATCATGAGCGATGCTCAATTTCGTGTGCGAGTGACCAAAGACCATCTTGTCTTCAGTGCCGCGCACTTCATCACCTTCAACGGCAACATCTGCGAGCGGCTGCACGGACACAACTGGCGCACCGCCGTCGAACTGACCGGGCCGCTCGATGAGAATCGCTACGTCTTCGACTTCATCGCCCTCCGCGACGCCATGCAGAAGATCGTCAATGAACTGGATCATCGCGTCCTGCTGCCGACTCAGCATCGCCAGATTCGAGTTCAATCCGACGAACGTGAAGTCACCGTGACCTTCGAGTCACGCCGCTGGATCTTCCCGCGTGAGGACTGCGTTCTGCTCCCTGTCGAGAACACGACTGCCGAAGAGATTGCCGCCTGGATCTCGGCTCGGCTGCGCAGCATTGTGGTGGCGCAGCCCGGAGCGAACATCAGCACGATCCAAGTCGAGGTCGAAGAAAACTTCGGCCAATGGGCCATCTGCGAACTTCCGGCCGATGGCTGATCGCCGAAAGCCGTTATCCCACTTTTTGAATGCCGATCGGAATCCATCATGTCCCACCGCATGACTGCGCTGACACTCGTAGCGTTGTTTGGATCGCTGTTGACCTCGCTGGCGCACGCTCAGTTTGGTGGTGGCGGCGGTGGATTTGGTGGCGGACAAGGCGGAGGGCAGGGGGGTGGACAAGGAAATCAGGGGGGCGGTTTTCAAGCGGCCGGCGGGATCACGATCGACGGCGATGGCGTCCTGTCGGTTCCGAAGGCGAAGACGATCTCGCCCGACGTCGCGAAGAGGCGGATGCAGGAACTTGCGAAGCAGTACTTGCCCGAAGACATCAGCCGCAGCAGTTCGTTGCGAAAGGTGTCACTCGTCCGATTGGAACGCGCGATCGCCGAGTTGCTGGAATCCGACAAACCGATCCCAGAGTCGATGCAGTATCTCGCCGGCTTGCAGCGCATCGACTTCGTCTTCGTTTTTCCGGAGACGAAAGACCTCGTCATCGCCGGCACTGCCGAGGCATTCGCTCCCGATGCGAGCGGCCGAGTGGTCAGCGTCAGCAGCGGCCGACCGGTACTGCGATTGGACGACCTGCTGGTCGCGATGCGCACCGCGGAACGAACCTCGCAATTCGGTTGCTCGATTGATCCGGTCGAAGAGCGACTCGCGGAGTTGCAGCGGTTCGTGAAGGCGAATTCGAGTCCCGCGTCCGCCAATGTGGCTCAGCAGCGGTTCCAGCAGATGCAGAAAATCCTCGGTGATCAGGAGGTAAAAGTCTTCGGCGTTCCCAACGACACGCACTTCGCACGAGCCTTGGTCGAGGCCGATTATCACATGAAGCTTATCGCCATCGGACTCGAAGACCCGAAGGTGCCGGGCCTGCGGAGTCATCTCGCACTCGTGCAGCCGGGAGCGAACACGCTCAAACGCTGGTGGTTCCTGCCGCTGTACGACTCGTTCAAAACCAGCGGCGACGGACTCGCCTTCGAGTTCTCTGGTCAACGCTGCCAACTGATGTCGCAAGAGGAACAAGCCGACGCTTTCGGCAAACGCTCCGACGCGCCGTTCACACGCCTGAGCACGCAGATCTTCGCGAAGGGCTTCACGGAGAAATTCCCGGAGCTAACCAAACGGATGCCGATCTTCGCCGAGTTGCAGAACCTGTTCGACATCTCGGTGCTCGTCGCGCTGATGAAACGGGAGCAGCTTCCGCAAAAAGCTAACTGGCAACCCGGCTTGCTGTTGGACGACGCGAATCTGCCGGTCCTACGCGGCCCCGTTCCCAAGCACACGAAGTCTCTGCTGAATATGAAAATGGCGGGAGGCATCGCCATCGGTCTGCTTAGCGGCGGAGTCATCATCGACAGTCAGCAGGTCGTCTCGCAGGAGCGCAAGAACTCGGAAGAGGTCGTCGCACGACGAAAATCCGAGACGCCTCCCAGCGATCTCGACTCCAAACGTTGGTGGTGGGATTGAGCGTGGGCTACGTCACCGCTTCAATCACGATGCGCGCGACGGCCATGCCCGTCACCTTCTCGAATGCTCGCCAGCCGGGGACCGCGTTGACTTCGATCACAAAACCCTGGCCGTCGCGATCGTACAAAATGTCGATGCCGGCGAAACGTGCGCCGGTCGCCGCCGCCGCTCGCAAGGCCCACTCGGCCTCGAGGTCCGTGACGATGTGAGCCTCGCCGCGTCCGTCACGCGACACATTCGTCCGAAAGTCTCCGTCCGACACGCGCCGCATCCCGCCGAGCACTCGGCCGTCGAGCACCAGCACGCGAATGTCGAATCCGCGATGCGCAACGAACCGCTGCAAGTACAGCACCGCATCCAATCGTTCGAGCGTCCGAAATGTTCGCAACGCAAGGTCTGGATCGCTGACTCTCAGAATGCCGCGCCCTTCCGACCCGAAGATCGGCTTCACAACGACGTCACCACCGAGTTGCTCAAACGCCGCGAGCGCGTCGTCGGAATTCTCACACACGACCGTTGCCGGCACTGGCAGCCCCGCCGCTTCGAGCTTCGCGGTCGTCAAATACTTGTCCACGGCACACTCAACCGACTTCGGCGAATTGAGCACCGCCACGCCGCTCGCCTCAAGCCGCGCGAGCACATCCATCCGATAAACCACCTGCTCCAGCGACCCCGGCGGCATTGTCCGAATGATGACCGCATCAAACGTCGCGAGGTCCACGTCTTGAGTGAGGCTCGCGCCCGGTCCCCTCTCCCCTTGGGAGAAGGCTAAGGCTAGGGTGAGAGAACCAACCGTCGTTTGACTTTCACTGCCCTCAACCGGCCGCATCCCGCAGCTCGCAACAATCCGAGGAAACTCCAACCGCACGACTTCGTGCCCCAGTTCGCCCCCGGCCCGCTGCAACTCGCGCACGTACCAACTGTCCGAATTGCCGAGCACACCGATCAGCATCGTGTCGCCTCCCCCGCTCAGATACCGAACGAACGCCGCAAGACATCCGGCGCGATCTGCCCGAAGCAGTGCACTCGCCCCGTGTCGAGATTGTGGAACACGACTTCCGCCGGGCTGAAGAGATGCGGGTCGATCTTGTAGAAGTCTCGCCCCGCATCCTCGAAGATTTCGGCAAACGGTTTGCCATGCGCGGCTGATCCGCACGATGGCACCTTTGGTCCGATCGCCGCAATCGACTCATCGTCGCCGCGCACCATCAAGGTCACTCGGCCGCCGTATAAGATTGCGTCGTTCGTGCGCCCGATCCCGGCGAAGTCGTCTTGCGCCACGGGAGGCAACGGGACGATGCCAACCGCAGAACGCACTCGCCAGACGTCGAAGCCCAACTCGAACAGCTTGTGCAGCGACGTCTCGACCGAGCGGGCAACGACCTGAAAATTACCAGCGCTGCTGGCCGTGCGAGCCGCCAGCAGCACGGTCAAATCCGCCGGCACTCCGGTTTTTTCCGCGATCGCGTCGAAGACCTCGGCCGTCGGTAGTTTGCCGGTTTCGAGTACGCCGACCGCGTGAGACGGTGACTCGCGGTAATCCAATTTATGAAACAACTCTTCGCGAGCCGCTGCCGCACGCATCGGTCCGGAACCCATCGCGAAGAACTTGCCGACGCTGATTTGCCACCCCGCGTACTGGCTCAGCAGACATGCCTCGACCGGCCAGTCGGTGATGACTTGCACATGAGGCCACGCGACCTCGCCAATCAAACCCGGCACAATCCGCACCTCGCCCAGCCCTGACAGACAAATCTCGGCCAGGAACCGACCGGCTTCGAGACTTCCTTCCGCTTTCACGCCGAGATCGACGATCTGACCGCCGTTGTCGAGTTCCACCAAGGTGCCGCGCAGATCACCGACCAGCGGCAACATCGGCTGGACCAATTCATTCGCTCGCTTGTTGAGCATCACCGACATTTGCAGTTCTTTCTTGGCGTGCCGAAAAAAATAACCCGAAGCGTCAACGAGGGCAAACGCTTCAAGCCGCGATCATGGAGGACGTGTAGAGCGTCCGACTTCGCTGACGCTTCGGGTTATTTTGACACCTTCTTTTTCACGAACTCTGGAAGCCCTTGTGGCTGAAATCGCAGACGAATCTCTTCTTGGCAGCAATCGCACGGCTTAAGTTCGTACATCGCGATCGAGCAGATGTCGCACCAGTAATCCATGTATTGCCGAATCCCCTTCTCGTCGAACACGAACACCATCTGCACCTGCAAATACGGAGCGGCCTTCTGCCGTGACCCGACCAGATCAACTCGCCGATTTCGCAATCGCTCATCCTGGTAGAACGCTCGGCCACGCCAGTCCGGGACGACTGGGATCAATTCCCCAGCGTCCGTTTCCAAGACGACTTGAGCTTTGAATTCATCCGCCGCCTTCACGCCACGGCGTTTCAAACTCTCTTGAAGAAACACGACCTTGCCGCTGAAAAGTTCTTTCGGCGTGTCGTCTTTGTCTTTCGCGACAGCATTCGACTTCGCGGAGGCTTTGTCAGCGACTGACTTCGACACGGGCTCTTGCGCGAGGCACAACGCCAGGCCAATCAGCGCGACAAACAGACAGACGCCCCAACGACTCCACATGGCTACTCGCCTGACTTGCCGATGACGACCATCCGCAACGCGACTTTCGTCCCGCCCTTGGCAGAGATTGTCGTGCTCAACATCGTGTGTTCTTTCGCTGCGTTGTGAGTCAGAGTCGGCTTCTCAACCGGCTTTTCGGAGGGCAACAGCGAGAAGATCGCTGGATGTGTCGAGCCGGCCGTCTTGGCGCTTCGCTGCGACAACGCATCGAATTTCTCGATCGGCTTCGGGTCAGTGTCCACCGCAGCCGGGATGGCCAACAAGAAATCCGCCAGATCGCTGGTCCCAACATGATTGCCGTCTTCCGGCTGTTGGCCGTATCGCAGCGTGTAGACGCCGGCCTTGATTTCTTGGCCTCGGAAGTCGGTGTATTTCGACTTCGCTTGCACCTGCAACACTCCAAGCAACTCGCCGGGAGCAAACGGGTACTTCACGCTCAGCGTGGGTTTGAAGTTGGCTTTGGTCGAAACCTCTTTGATCAGCCACACCGCACAAACCACACCAGCCTTATCGACGACCCGCTGTCCCTTCGCATCAACGACGGCGGCCACCTCTTTCGACAGTCCTTCGGGCAGCCCAGAAACGTCCTCCAGTTTGCCATCAGCGCGAACGAATCCTGCCGATGACCACAGCGCGGCGAAAATGAGAGCCAAAAACATTTTTTGCAAACGCATCGGATGAATCTCCTCGATGAACTGAGCGAGCGGCAATTGGGCCGCGATGTTGGCGGACAAAATGATTGGCGAATGGTACTCGCGCTGCCGACTGAATTCATCAAACACAACAGCCCGGCTGTTCGGAAACAGCCGGGCTGGAATTTGGATTCTGCTGGCAGAGACGACTCAGCGGGACTACGACTTGACGCGGAACGTCGCCAGGAACGCGCTACGGGTGTTGTTGTTCGTCCATTTGCCGTTCAGGCTTCCGCCCTGGTAGGACTGGCTCAGGGTGTAGGCGGGTGAGAAGTTTTCCACCTTTGTCAGCGGCTGGTAGTAGATCAACTCGTTGGTGCAGACGCAGTCATTCTTCTTCATCTTCCGAGTCTCGATCGACGCCAACTTGCCGGCGGAGAACACTCCTTTGCCTTCGAGGTGATCGTTCTCCAGCTTGATCGGAGCAGAGACGACGTTGAGCACGTTCTTGGTCAAGTCTTTCGCGGAGTTCTTCACGAAGGCGACCAACGCCTCGCGTTGTTCGGACGAGGCATTTTCATCGACGATGATGACCGCCGCCGTTTTTCCCGGTTTCATGGGGAAGACGCCATCGCTGCCGAGCGTTCCTTCGGCTTTCACAACCAGTGCCACTCCCAGGCCGTCGATCGTCACGTCCGTCCAAGTTCCCTTTTCAATCTTCCAAGCCATCACGGCTTCTTTGCCGGCGAGAGCCATTTCCGCATTCGCGAAGCACGGCCCGGTGTAGACGTCGCAGGTCCGAGCCTCCAAATACTCACCCGTGATCGTGCCGGCGAATGCTGTGTCGGCCGAGATCATCAACAACATGCTCGTCAGGAGAAAACGCGTTCTCATCATCAAGCTCCTTGAGGTCAGCGGAATTCCATGTTGCGGATGCAACGGAGGAGATTGTTTCTTCGAGGGGTTCAAACGGACAAGAGAAATCCTGAGGATCGCACTTCACTTGGCTGCCGCTTGAGCGGTGGCTTCGGGTGGCTTGGGCGGATCGAACTGGCGAATCGGTTGAGCGTTCGTGCCGTTCCAAACGCGGAGGACTCCATCTTCGCCAGCGGCGACGACGATTTGCTCGTCGCGAGAAACTGCGGCGCAGTACATGAAGTCGGTCCCTCCGGCAAACGCTCGCGGTTGCGAGCCATTGGCCGCATTGTGGTAGCGAACGGTCTTGTCGCCACCGGAGCTGATCACGTTTTCGGTGACTCCCAGGAATTGGATCGACGTCACCTGCTTGGCGTAGCCGGGGATCGTACGGGATTGTTCGCCGGTTTCGACGTTCCAAATTTTAATGGCGTTGTCGGCCCCCGCGCTGGCGAGCAGGCTGTTGTCGGCCTTGATGGACACACCGAGCACATGGTGCGTGTGGCCTTCAAACGACTTGACCAGCTTACCGGCGGCGATGTCCCACAGCTTGACGAACTTGTCCGCCGCTCCCGTGACGAGGTACTTGCCGTCGCGGCCGAACTCGATGCTCATAACAGTATCGCTGTGAGCGTCCTTGAATTCCTTGGCGATTGCCTGAGTGGCGACGTCCCAAATGAAGAGTTCACCGCTGCGAGACGCTTCGCCGCCGCCGGTCGCGAGCCACTTGCCGTCGCGGCTGAACGCGAGACTCAGTACGCGGGCGGCGAATGGCGAACCGGCGAAGTCGAGCGGCGTTTCCTTTTTCGGGCCGAGTTGTCCGATGAGTGACCACGTCGGAATCGTCGTCCACACGGCCGCCGTTTGATCGGCCGAGCCGCTGACCACGAGACCGTTCGGTCCCGTCACGATCGCTCCGACCGCAGCCTTGTGGCCGGCGAATGTTTCGATCGCTTTGCCGGTGGTGCTGTCCCAAACGTGAATCAAATTGTCGTCGGATGACGTGAGTAACCGCTTGCCATCGACGGAGAACGCGACACCTTTCACCGGCTTCAATCCGGCGGCGTCGGCATCGGTCGCAGTCTTGAGGTCGGCATCGGCCTTCGTGACTCCAGCCGTCATTGCATCTTGCTGAACCTTCGCGGCAGCGACTTGTTCGACGGCCGACTTCGCGGCTGTTTCGGCCAGCGTGATCGCTCGCATCGCCGAGGCGACGGTGTCTTGCCGTTTCTTCAGTTCATCCATTTGCTTCGTGACTTCGGCAGCGGCGTCGGTCGAGACCTTCGCGAGAGCTGCGTCATCCTTCTTTTCGTCGGCCGCTTTCTTCGCCGCTTCCGCTTTCGTCACAGCCTCTTTCACTTTCGGGTCTTGTTCGGCAACAGCCTTATCGGCGTTCGTCTTGGCTTCGTTCGCCTTCTTGACCGCTTCGTCGCGTTCTTTTTGATTGGTCTCTGCGGCTTTGAACGCGGCCTCGGCCAGAGCCTTGAATTGCTGCGCGACCTTCTGATCTTCGGTGCGTTCGACAACCGCGCGGTTGAGCGCGACGTCCCCCTTGAGTTCCGCGACCTGCGCGCCGGTCTGGTTGTTCCACAGTTTAGCGATGTTGTTGGGGCTGCCGGTCGCGACGAACAGGCCGTCGGCTCGAACCGCGACCGAATTGACCGGGCCGCCGTGAGCGAACTGCCGGACTTGATTGCCAGCGGCGAGATCCCAAACACGAGCCGTTTGGTCTTCACTGCCAGACAAGATTTGAGTGCCAGGGGCGATCAGCGCGAGCGAATTGATCGGACCCGTGTGCCCTTTGATTTCCTTCTCCGGCGTGAACGGAGCCGCCGCCGGAATTGGCCAGATGCGAATGATGCTGTCGGCTTGGCCGACGATGACTTTCGCTCCATCGGCGGTGAAGACCACCGCTTTGGCCGGCGCGGGAGATTCAATCTTGTTGGCTTCGGTCCCATCCGCGAGGTTCCAAACTCGGATCGTCTTGTCCTCGGAAGCGGACGCCAACTTCGCGCCGTCTGCGCTGAACGCGAGGCTGTGAACCGCACCTGCGTGGCCAGCGAGCACTTTGCCCGCAGCCCCGTCCGCGAGATTCCACAATTTGATCGCGTTATCGGCTCCGGCCGTCGCGAGCGTTTGTCCGTTTGGACTGACGGCCACAGTTGTCACGACGGCACCGACAGCGATCTCACGCGTGCGATTCGTGGCGGGACGCTGCCACAACTTCACCGTGCGATATCCGCCCGATGCGATTGTGCGACCGTCCGGGCTGAACGCCAGCGAGTGGACGAAGTCGCGATGTGCGGCTCCGGTCGGATACATCGGCTTGCCGTTGTGCTGGATCGCGTTGAGATTCGGATCGATCAGGCGTCCGATTTCATCACCCGTCTCGACATCGAGCAGCAGCACTTGATTGGCTCGTCCTGCCGCGACGTAGCGGCCCCAGGGAGCCATCGCGACCGAGTAAATCGCCTTCGCGGTCGCCGGCACCGGCTGCCAATTGACTTGGTCCTTCATGCCCCCCATGCCGCCGGTCGCGCCTTCGAGGATCCACTGCCGCAGCGTGCCGAGTTCCTTCGGCGTGAGCGCCTTGGCATCGACCTTGTTCGGCAACGGCGGCATCGCCGGACCTTTGCCTCGCGAGGCGACCAGGTACAGCAAACTCTTGTCCGGATCCTTCGGAACGATCGACGGGCCACGCTTGCCCCCCTTGATCATCGCGTCGAGCTTCTCCAGGTTGAGCTTGCTCTCCTGCTGGCCAAGGTTGTGGCAGGCGATGCAGTTGTTTTCGAGGATCGGCAGGATGTCCTTGTCGAAATCGACCGGCCGGCCGAGATTGACCGCTTCGGGCGTGATCGCGCCGGCGGCAGGCTTGGTCTCTTGAGCGAAGGTGGTTGATGCCAACAGGGCCAAAGTCAGCGACAGAATGGTGAGGCGGGGCATGGCAGGTCTCTTGAGGCAGAGTGACAAATTTGGTGTGCGGCGTGTCAGCACCGCTTTCAACGGAACGATCCCAAGCGGTGCTGACACACCGCGCTTCAAAACTATTTCGAGACGTTGATGGCCACCGCTCCGTCGGAGGCGGCGACCGCTCCGTCGAAGTCGGCAGAGGCTCGGACAACGGCGTTGGCGATCGCACCTTCCGTGGCATCAGCGGTTGTGGTGACGATGATCGCCCCTTCGGCCTTGTCGGCGGGAATCGTGATTTTCTCAGCCGCGAGTCCAACGACGCCCGGAGGCGGAACGAGTTCGAGGGTCACTGGTCCCGCGAATCCGTTGACTCGTTGAATCGTGACTTTTACTTCGACCTTGTCGCCACGTTTGACCGCACCGGCGTTGGCGGGAGCCGTCGTGACATTGACCGCGTTCGGCTTCACGGTGATGACGATGGGAGTCGAGGGAGTGAAGACATTGACCGCGTTCGCCTTCGTTGCGTTGTTGGTGTCGGTGAGGACTTTTTCTTTGGCGGTTTTGTCGGCCAGGGCCGCTTTGTTCTTGTCATCGGCCGCTTTCGCGTCTGCTTCGGCTTTCGTCTTGGCGGCGATGGCGGCCTTGTTTGCGGCGTCGGAATCGGCGAGAGCTTTGTCGGCAACCGCCAGTGCGTCGGTCGCTTTCTTGGCTTCTTCCTGAGCGGCGGTCAATGCTTTCGCGGTGGCTTCCTTGTCCGCGTCGGTCGTGGCTTTGTCTTTGGCTTCGGTCGCCTTCTTTACGGCCTCGGTCGTTTCAGTCACTTTCTTGGCGGCAGCGTCTTTGTCGGTGGTCGCCTTCTTGAATGCGGCATCCGTCTCAGTCGCCTTCTTGATGGCAGCGTCTTTGTCGGCGTTGGCTTTCGTCAACGCTTCGGTCGCTTGAGTCGCGGCGGCGACTGACAGGTCGAGCACTGCCTTGGCTTTGTCAGCGAGTTCCGGCCGGCGGCGGTATTGCACAGCGGCGGTCGCCTTCATGTAGAGCGTGTAAGTTCCGACCGGCACATTGTTCGGCAAAAAGATGCGAAAGACTCCGTCGGCCGCCCCTTTGTTGATCGGCTTGTTCTCGACCTGAGCGTTCTGCGGAGTGCCGACGAACGTCAGCGTCACGTTTTCATCGAACCCGTTCCGCTTGATGAGTTTCACCGGCACAAGGATTTGTCGGTTGTGGTTGGCTTCGACTCGGAAGACATCGGTGTTGACTTGGAATGGGTAGGCTTCGGGTGTGATTGCCAGACACAGGTCTCTCGAAAGTCGAGAGATTGGGCCAGCCGCAGCGGCGTTACCGTCCCAAACGGTCGTGGCTGCTCGGCCAACGTGAGCGACGTCGCGAGCCGCTGCCTTTTGAGCCGCGATGGCGGCGGTCACGGCCGTGTTTGCGTCGGCGATTTTCTTCTCGGCCGCAGCTTGAGCGTCCGTCGCTGTTTTGAGTTTCGCGACCGATTGGTCATGCTCCGTAACGGCTTTGGTCTTGGCTTGCTCGCTTGTTTTGAGAACGTTGGCGGTGTCAGTCACCGCTTTGTCGGCCGCGGTTTTCTCTTGAACAGCGACTTTCGAGGCAGCGTCGGCATCGTTTGCGGCTTTCTCGGCCGCTGCGAAAGCGTTTTTCAGTTCCTGCTTGTCCTTGTCTTTGTCGAGGTCCGCTTTCGCCGTCGCCAATTTGTCGATCGCGGCCTTGAGCGCGGTTATGGTGTCAGCCGCTTTCTTGTCAGCGATCACTTTTGCATCGGCAGCCTTCTTGGCGATGTCAGCGTCCGCTGTGAATTTTGTTTCGGCGGCCTGCCGAGTCGCGAGGAATTTCTTTTCGTCTTCGGCCGCTTTCGCGACATCCTGTTGAGTCTTCGGCAAGGCATCGACTGCCGGCTTCACGGCCGCCTTCGCGTCGGCGACGGCTTTGACTTTCGAGCTGTCTTCGATGCGAGCTTTCGCCACGATTTTCGCGAAGCCAAACGTCCCGTCGGCAGCGTCCTCGGTCGCGGAGAAGACGATCGTTGAGTTTGTCTGACCGGGACCGATGCTCGTCCCTTTGCAGGTGATTCCCGCCGGCAAGTTCTCGATCGTGACGTCGATCGCACCGTTGAAGCCATCGCGGCGAAACGCGATGACTCGGCAAGAGAAATTTTCGCCTTTGCGAAGATTTGCTGGGTATGTGGCGGCGGTCGTGTTGTTGTCGGCCAGCGGAGCTTCCGGCAGCAGGACGACTTTGAAGTCGGGAGCCTCTTTCCGAATCGCCAAGCGATAAACCATGCGAGCGTCACCGCGTGATTCGTAGTAGCGGTCGCGGATCGTCAGTCGATAGGTGCCGTCGGCCGGCACGACGAACTGAAACGCCGGATCGTCGCTGAGTGTCTCGAAGACGTTTGGAATCAAGTTCGTGCCAGTGTCGTCTTGAGCCGTGATGCGCTGGACGGTTTCGACGCCCTTGTCGTCCTTGGTGACTCGGTCGAGCGTGATGTACGGATCGGCCAGCGAACCGTGGCGGTCGCCGAATGCTTCGATCCAATACGACTCTTGCGCCTTCGCGTCGAACGTGAAGAAATCCACGTCACCGCGCGCTTGAAACTGCCCGGCGACTTCGGTCGGGACCGTGAGCTTGTTGGCTTGAGCCGGAGCGTCGTTCGGTTCTTGTTCGAGGCCGACCGGTGCTGAGGCCACGAACAGCGTCATCGGGTTCGCGTTGCCGGCCGGAGTGTTCCAGACATAACTGAAGGCATCGACTCCCCCCTGGATTGCTCCGAGGTTGTCGGCCGCTTGCATGTTCTCGACATCGCCCGGCACCGTGACGGAGACCGCGACCTTTTCGAGCGGCCGGCCGTCAACGCTGACTCCGGCCGGTTGCCCGCCCGGCAGATTGCGCCCGAAGAGTGTGATCTGCGTGTTGGCTCCGGCGGCTCCGGCGGGCGGCAACGCGAAGTCGATGTACGGTCCCGTCGTGATCGTCATCCGATAGAAGTGATCGACGCTGCCGCCGTAAACATGGTCGATGACTCGCACGAAGTAATCGCCGTCGGCAGGGAGTGTCACATCCAGCACCGTGTCGCGTTTCGCGGTGCCGCGAGCGGATGCCAAGCGGCGTCCGATTTGAACCGCTTGAGGACTTGGAGCAGCGGGCGCTCCAGCAGCGACCGGCGGAATGACGCCGGTCGCGTCGTAGAGTTCGACGACCGGCTTGAGCTTTGAGTCGATCCGCCCGGACTGACAAACGCAGACAATTCGCTGTCCCGCCTTGCCGATGAATTTGAAGTAGTCGTAGGCATTGCCGTCGGTGCGACCGCTGACCGTGGAGTTTAATTCGAGCGGCGTCGCCTGTTCGCGAGCGTTGTTCGGTTCGACTTCGCTGATCTCTTTGCGGGAGCCGACCACAAAGAGGCGCGGATTGCTGACTCCGAAGCGGCCACCGAAGCGGACTTCGTAGATGCCATCCGGCACTCCGGCCGCGACGTTGACGACAAACGTGTTGGCGACCGGAGTCTTCACGCCGTTCGCATCCGTGACCTTCTGCGCGGCGGTGATTCCCGGATGACTGAAGATCAGTCGATTGGCTTCATCCATCTCGACGCCATTGGCGATCGCGATGTCGGTGGCGACCCCGGCCTGTGCTCCGGGCGGAAACACCGAGAACAACTTCGCTTGCGGAAGTTGAGCAAACGCGGAGGTCGATCCGATCAAAACCGTGGCGGCAACGAGCGCGAATGTGCGAGTCATGGCTACTCTCATCGTGAATGGCGGGAAAGTTCGGAGTCTCGAAACGGACAGAGGAATGGGAACAACGGAATGGACTCGATCAAGGTCGATGCATTCCTGTGCCTCCATTCCTCAGCCAATGGTTTTCCACGATTCGGATTCCGGCCGCAGCCGGAACGACGAACGAATTAGTGGTTGAACAAAAACTCCTTCGTGTTGATCAGTGCCCAGAGAATGTCCTCGTAGGCGATCTTCGGAGCGGCTTCATGCTTGGCAAGGTGAGCCAGCGCGATCTTTTGTTCGTCGGCGTTCGGTTCTCTCGAGTAAACCCAGCGGTAAAGTTCCTTGACCTTCTCTTCGTGCGTGCGAACCTTGTCATTGGCCATCGTGGTTGCTCTGCCGGAGGCGTTGGCGATTTTGTCTTGGACTTCGCTGCTGTTGAGCAGGTGTAGACTCTGTGCGAGATTCGCCTCTTGCGAGCGTTCGCATTCGCAGGCGGTGTCGCCTTGCGGTTGGCCGAAGACCTTCAAGAAATACGGGCCGATACTGGCATCCGGCAGTTGGACCGCTTTCGTGCCGGGAGGCAGTGAGCCGAAGTTTTGTGTCGTGTTCGTCACGCGATGGAAGCCGTCGTAGAGCACTTCCGCCGTCAGACGCTTCGGGTAGTAGCGGGAGAAGTTTTGCTTGTCCTTCAAGTTGTAGTCGTTCGGCAGAGAACTGAGCTGGTAGGTGCTCGACGAAGTGATCGACTTGACGAGCCACTTCAGATTGAAGCCGCTGTCAATGAAGCCGGCCGCTAGCTTGTTGAGCAACTCCGGGTTGGACGGCGGATTCGTCTCACGCATGTCGTCTTCGGGTTCGACGATGCCTCGGTCAAAGAAGTGTTTCCAATAGCGATTGACGACCGATTTGGCGAAGAACGGATTGTTCTTGTCGGCCATCCAATCGGCGAGGAAGTGTCGCGGGTCGCGATCCGGAGCGATCTCCAACGCGGGTGAACCGAGGCCGGTCGGCTTGAGCGACTGACCGTTGCGAGGATTCGTCGCAGCGGCAACGCCATCATTGTGGAAGACTCGCTTGTCGCGAGACGCCTTGCTCATGCCGGGATCGAAGCTGTTCTTCTTGCCCACGCGGGTGAAGAAGGCGCTGAAGCCGTAATAGTCGTTTTGGCTCCACTTCTCGAACGGGTGGTGATGGCAGCGAGCACATTGAATTCGCAGGCCGAGGAACAGTTGCGCCGCGTCTTCGACTTGTTCGTTGTTCTCATCGACTTCGCGATACCAGACCACCGCCGGGTTCGACGTCGAGTCCCCCGACGCGGTCAGCACTTCACGGACGATTTGATCGTAGGGCTTGTTCTCGTAGAGGTTCGACCAGATCCATTGATAGAAGCCGTAGGTTGCCGACGAATCGTCCGGTGCGCGGTTCTTGTTCCGCAAGACGAGGTTCCACTTGTTGGCGAAGTAGTCGGCGTAATCAGGCGAATCGAGCAAACGATCCACCAGCTTGTCGCGTTTGGCCGGATCGGTATCGGCGAGAAACGCTCGGACTTGTTCTTCGGTCGGCAGTGTGCCGGAGACGTCGATGGAAACTCGGCGCAGGAACGTCGCATCGTCGGCCAGCGGAGACGGCGGGATGCCGAGCACTTTCAGTTTGCCGAACACGGCGTCGTCGATGAAGTTCTTGCTGGCCGGAACAGAGGCGATGTCGGCACCCAGCGGAATGGTCGCCCGGAACGTCGAGACCGTTCCTTGATAGCGAGCCATGATCGCCACTTCACCAGCGAGGTCGAGCGTCTTGATCATGCCGGTGTTTGTCGCCTCGGCCATCTCGGTGTCATTGGCTTCGAACAGCGCCATGCGAGTTACGTCTTCGGTCGTGCCGTCGCTGTAGGTCGCGATGACCGTGATCTGCTGATCGGCTCCGCGATCCATGACTCGGCCTTCAGGCAGACACTTGATGCCGGCGACATAGGCGTCCTTGTCGGAACCGTAGGGCATGCCTTGCTCGACCCAGCGCGAGATCAGGCGGAATTCATGGCTCTCGACATCCATTCGTTTGCCGCCGCCGTGGGGCGATCGGCCGGTGGCTTTCATCAGCAACAGGCTGTCGGATGGCGAAGTCGGCGAGACTCGTCGGCCGCGATTCTCTTTGACGAGGAACTCATGGTCTTCGTCAGGATAAAACCCAAGCAGCGAGAGCTTGAAACCATTCTGCCCGGACGCCTTGCCGTGGCAACCGCCGCTGTTGCAACCGAGCTTCGTGAAGATCGGGACGATTTGATTTTTGAAGTTGATCGGGATTTGGTTCTCGACCCCCTCGACGTGGACTGGAGTCGAGACATTTAATCCGTTGCCGGTGACCTTGAGAGTGGCATCGCCGTCCTTGATCGGCGTCACCAGACCTGTGGCATCGACGTTGACGATACCGGCCGGTTCGGCGGTGTACTGCACCTTGCGGGTGTGGTCTCGAAGCTGGCCGCTGGAATAACTGCCGGTGATGTAGACCTGCTGGCGCGCGTCTCGGCTTCGCAGCACGATGGGCTTGCCATCGGCGGTCGGCTCAATCTTGAGGGCGGACAGTTGGCCGGGGTCACCCAATCCCTTGGGCTTGGCTGGTTCCGCAAACGCGGAGTGGAAGGTCGCGAAAGCACTCGCGACGGTCACGGAAAACAGCAAACGGTTCATCATCCTCATGGACTGCTCCTCTTCATGACGGAGTGGCATCGGGAGGTCATCCCGCGTGAGACCGAAACAATCATTCAAAGCCTCGAACCGAGGATCAACCCGGCAACGAGGCGGTTGTCAGTTGGAGTCATGCTGCGACGTCACCGAG
>CAMAWN010000036.1 GCA_945861865.1 Candidatus Kuenenia stuttgartensis
TCACGGTCGTGTCGATGATTCTGACTCCGGCCGAGCCATACAGCATGTTGATGATGATGATTCCAATGATCATTCTGTACGAGTTCGGCATCCTGATTTGCCGCTGGTTCCCCAAGCCGAAGCCGTTCGACGACGAGGAAGACGAAAAAAAAACGGCCATCGCGACGACCTGAGTGTTGTCGGACGGGCACTTTTGCCCGTCTCAGATGGACGAACAGTTGTGTCCGTCTTCCAAGAGGGAGAAGCCGTGCCGCTGCATTCCGTACCGATGATTGCGACGAGTACTCCGGTCATCGAATGGGTCGGCGAGACAGACGGCTGCTTGCGTCTGCTGGATCAGACGTTGTTGCCGTGCGAAACGAAGACGATCGAGTGCCGCTCGGTCGAGCAAGTCGTCGAAGCAATCCGCTCGTTGCGTGTCCGCGGCGCACCGGCGATCGGAGTGACGGCGGCCTACGGCGTTGTTGTCGGCCTGCGCGAGTCCGTGACTGCGGATCGCTCGCAGTTTGACGAACGACTGCGAGCAATCACGCAGCAACTTGCCGAGAGTCGGCCAACAGCGGTGAATCTCTTCTGGGCGTTGGATCGTCAGCGAAGGCTCGCCGAGCGATCAGCAACCGCGCTGCCGGCAGACATTTTGAAAGCGTTGCTGGCCGAAGCTCGCGCGATCGAGGTCGAAGATCGAGCGATGTGCGCTGCAATCGGCCGGCACGGCGCAGAGTTGCTCAAAGACGGCGACGTGGTGCTGACGCATTGCAATGCCGGTGCGTTGGCGACGGCCGGAGACGGCACGGCGCTCGCAGTGATTTACGCGGCGGTTGCCGCAGGAAAACAAATTCGCGTGTTCGCCGACGAGACTCGCCCACTGCTGCAAGGGTCGCGGCTCACCGCGTGGGAACTTTCGCGGCGCGGCGTGCCGGTCACGGTAATTTGCGACTCGATGGCCGCGACCGTGATGCGGCAGGGCAAGATTCAAGCCGTGATCGTCGGAGCAGATCGCATCGCGGCGAACGGTGACACGGCCAACAAGATCGGCACGTACTCGGTCGCCTGTCTCGCAAAAACACACGGCCTGCCATTCTACGTCGCGGCACCGTCCAGCACGTTCGACTTGTCGCTGACCAACGGCGAGCAGATTCCGATCGAAGCGCGATCACCGGCCGAGATCACGCACGGCTTCGGACGTCAGACCGTGCCGGAAGGAGTTGACGTTTACAACCCCGCGTTCGATGTGACGCCCGCCGAACTGATCACGGCGATCATCACCGAGCGCGGCGTTATCCAGCCGGTGACGGCAGAGGAAATTCGTATTTTGTTGGCAGCATCAACGTAGCCGCGACAACACTCGCTGCGAGACGGGGCCGCTGGCGGTGATCCGAAATCGCCGAGAGGTCGGCGCGAGCACAGTCACTTCGATGTGCAGGACATCGCGCGGCAACTCCGAAGCGACTCGATCGGCCCACTCCACGAAGCAGACGCCGTCGCCGCCGAAGTACTCCTCCGCACCGAGATCCGCGAAGGCTCGGACGTCACGCAAGCGGTAGGTGTCGAAGTGATAAACCGGCAATCGGCCAAAGTACTCCTGAATCAGCACGAACGTCGGGCTGCTGACGCTGCTGGGATCGGCACCCAAAGCGGTCGCCGTCGCACGGACCAATCGTGTCTTGCCGGCTCCGAGCGGCCCGATCAAACCGACGACCAAACCCGATTCGGCGGCATCTGCGAGCATCGCGCCCAGCGTGTCGGTGTCGTGCTCGTCGAGAGCCTCGTACTCGAATGGCGGTTGTGTCGGCTCTGCGAGGGAACTCATGCGTCCTCCAAAACCGACCGGAGTCGTTCCGCCAAATCGGCGAGTGAGATTCCAGAAACCAAGACTCGCTTCTGCGGCGAGGTGGCTCCCGACAACAGCGACATTTGCGAATGTTTCAAGTGCAGCGCATCGGCAATCGTTTCGAGGACTGCGTCGGTTGCCTTGCCACGTTCGGGAGCCTGCGTGACTTGCACCTTCAACGCTCCGGCATGTTCACCCGCCAGTCCGTTGCGACGTGCTCCCGGCTGAGCCTTCACCGGCATGATAATTCCTTGCGGATGCTCTTCCAACGCGATCACTCGTGGTCTCCGTTGTTCACAGCAGCACACCCGCGACGCAAGCCGTCATAAAGCAGGCCAGAGTGCCACCGAGCATAGCTCGCAAGCCCAAACGAGCGAGGTCACCGCGTCGCTCCGGAGCCATCGCGCCGATGCCGCCGATCTGAATGCCGATCGAACCGAAATTCGCAAAGCCGCACAAGGCATACGTCAGGATCACTCGCGAACGATCCGCCAGCACGACACCCAAATCCGGCTTGTTAATCCAATCGGACATGCGTTGGTAGGCGACGAGTTCGTTGGTCACCATTCGCAAGCCCAGCAGTTCGCCGGCGCGCGAGCAGTCCTGGGAAGGAATCCCCATGACCCACGCGATCGGCCAAAACAGGTGAGCAAAGACCGCCGAGAGCGACCACGTCTTTTGGCCAAAATAGAATTCGCCGATCGACGCCAGCATCCAATCCAACATCGCCATCAATCCCAGGAATGCGATCAGCATCGCGGCGACGTTGAGTGCTAGCTTCAAACCCTCCGAGGCTCCCTCCGCCGCCGCGTCGATGAGATTGACGTTCGTCATCGGCAACGAACTGGCGGAGACGCCTGCTGTCTCCGGTTGATCGACCTCCGGTTGCATGATCTTGGCAATGACCAGTGTTGCCGGAGCGGCGATCACCGACGCGGTCATCAAGTGTTTAGCGTCGATGCCCATGCCGACGTACAACGCCAAGACGCCGCCGGCGATCGTTGCAAAGCCGCCGATCATAATTGTCATCAACTCGGATTTCGTCATCTTCGCGACATACGGCTTGACCACCAGCGGTGCTTCCGTCTGGCCGACGAAAATGTTCGCGGCGGTCGAAAGGCTCTCGGCCCCGGAGGTCTTCATCGTTCGCAGCATGACCCACGCCATCGCTTGCACGATTCGTTGCATGACTCCCAGGTAGTACAGCACCGACATCAGCGACGAAAAAAAGATGATCGTCGGCAACACTCGAAACGCGAAATAGTGGTGCGAGTATTCCGCGCCGAACACGAACTTTGAGCCTTCGTCCACAAAGTCGAGAATCCTCGTGAACAGTTCCCCGAGCGCATCGAAGAGGAGTCGGCCAGGGGCTGTGCGCAGGGTCAACCAGGCGAACACGAATTGCAGAACCATGCCGATCAGCACCACACGCCACGGAAACCGTCGCCGATGAGTGCTCATTAGCCACGCCAATCCGATCATCACGAACAGCCCGAACACACTGATGACGCGATCCATAAGCGACCTTTCATCGTCGTGGCGAATCCGCGGCGGCGGGCCAGCGTCCGTCTTGCCGGCGCAAGCTGCGTCAGCCACAAGAGGCATTCGACCGGTCGCGTCCGACGCTCGCAAGGGACGCTGATCCTGCTCACAATCCGGCGACCCACGAAAGGTTTCTCAAATGGCGATGCGACGCGAGACTCTAGGCGGCCTGACTTGCCGCATCATTAGCCGGCTTCCTGAGAACGTGCCGCCCAAGTTGGTGGTTGTGCTGTGTCACGGTTTCGGTGCTCCGAGCCACGACTTGGTGCCGATTGCGGACGAGTTGTTCGAGCTGAGTCCCGACTTGGCGGATTCGGTCGAGGTGATTTTTCCCGCTGCGCCGCTGAGTCTCGATCACCTCGGCATGCTCGGCGGCCACGCGTGGTGGCACATCGATATGAACGAACTGATCGGAGCGATCGAGCACGGCAACCTGCGCATCTTGCGAGACCGTCGTCCCGAGGGGATCGACGAGGCTCGTGACTTGCTGCTCGGAGTGCTGGACGACGTACAGCAAAAGACAAATCTGGCGAGAGACCGTTTCGTGCTCGGAGGTTTCTCGCAAGGCTCGATGCTCGCGGTCGAGGCCGCGCTCCACGGGTCCGAGCCTCCCGGCGGTCTGTGCTTGTGGTCGAGCACGCTGGTCAGCGAAGCTCAATGGCGAGCAAACATGACTCGCTTGAAAAACATCCCCGTCGTGCAAAGCCACGGACGTCAAGACCCGATCCTACCGTTCGCCGCCGCAGTCGCACTGCGCGATCTGCTGATCGAAGCCGGCGCGAAGATGAACTTCATCGAGTTCGATGGCCCGCACACAATCACGCACGCCGGCTTGCAAGCGCTAGTTGAGATGCTCGAACGATTGGGTTCGTAGAAGTATGATCCGGCCCGCAACAATGGTGGGCCTACTTTGCGATCTCGCGCAGCGGGAAGATGTCCACGTTCACGCCGGGACTGAAGAGGACGTGAGCCGGTGGAGTCGCGATGTTGATTCCGGTTGCCGAGACCAATGATTGTTCGCAGCGATGCAGTGTCGCCGCTTGCAGCGGATACGGCCGATGATGCACCTGTCCGCGAGCAATTCGCCCCGGTGCCAGTTTGGTGAAGAGCAGATACCGCTCAGCCAAGAAGAACTCCAGCGTTCCCGGCCGAGCTTCCCCCTGTGGCCCTCCGTTCGGCCACCAGTTGCCGATCTCGGCGGTGACATCGGTTTGTCCGGGCAACGGCGACGGCCACAATCGCCGGCTGAGATATTCGATCTTCGCGTCGTCTCGCGCGATCGACATCTGCGCGAAGAAATACCTCAGCCCCCAACGCCAGCGAGCGACTCGCACGGCGAGCGAGTTCGCCGCATCGAGGCTGAAAAACCACACGCCCGGCTCGCCGCGGCAGGTGACGTAGGTGCGGACGTTCGTCTCGTGAAAGTCCGAGACGCCTGGCAGCGCGGGGAACCACCACGGTCGCACGCCCGACATGTGAAACAGAACCAAGCCGACCCACGCCGAACCGTTGAACTCGTCGATGGCGACTTCTGCTGGCAACAGCGGGCGAAGCTCGGCAGCGGGAACTCGCCAATGCACGAACAACAGATCTGACCAAGTCTGATAACCAGCGACCGAGCCGGCCGGTCGAATCCGTGGGGCGAGACGATCAATCTCCGGCGAGGAAGTCATGGCGAGCGATCCGCGATTTGAGAGGCACGATCTTGTCCAACACCGCATTCGGAGAACGAACGTAACCGCTTTTCAATCGGCGCAAAAGAAAACACACCGGCGAGTGGCCGGTGTGTCGTGACTTTCGGGTGCTGTCTGCGGTGCTCGGTTCGGCGTCGAAGTTCGTCGCCGTCACATGCTCACAGTTGCCGAGGCACCCAGTGAATCTTTTGGATTTGCTCGCCAGAGCCTGCTGCGTTGTTGCCAGGGACTGCTTCGGGCGTCGGAGCCGGAACTGATTCTGCTGGCGGAGCCGGGACCGGACTTTGATGGTTTGGCCCCATCGGGTTGTAGAACGAGTCGGTCGTTGCGCCGGTGCCGCAGCTCGCACAGCCGCCACCGGCAGGAGGAGCCGACGGAACTGTCGCGGGAGTCGGATGGTTTCCGCCACAACTGGCACAGGTACCCGGAGCCGACGGCGGAACATTGCCGGTTCCTCCGCACGAAGCACAGCCGCCTCCGCTGGGAGTCGGAGCAATGCCACTGCCACCACACCCAGCACAGCCGGTCGAGGGCATGGACATCATCGGAGCACCGCCGGCACAGCCAGCGCATCCACCGGCCATCGGCATCATCCCCATGACCGGTTGTGGAATCCCTTGCCAATCATCGCCGGTGTAGACCACGGAATTACCGTAGCCGTACATCGCGGCCTCGGCCGGCAGGTCGTATTTTTTCTTGGACTTCTTGTGGCCGTGATGATGCCCACAAGCGCAAGCGGCTTCATGTTCGCATCCGCCGTATTCCGATTGGCATCCGCGGTTGCCACCGCGAAATTTGTTGGTGATTTTATGCAGGCACGATCGCTGCCCGCAGCCGGAGTCACAACCAGTGTCACCGCCTGACTGGCAACTTGTCTGACAAGTGTGACAGCCGACGGCGCTGATGGTCAGCAGCAGTCCCAGGCAGAATCGCAAAGCGGTCTTCATGGCGTTCCTCAAGACGAGGGATTGAACGGTTCCGTGTGATCCAACATGGACTCGCAGAACATTCACGGAGTCTCCGCCAAACAAAATCTTCGGCGGCTACCACTCTCCATCGGCCTGAAGACTAGGCAAACTTTATGGATTATTCGGGTTGTGCGGGGGAGAAGGCCGTAGGCGGAAAACCGAAGGCAGCCTTCGTCCCCCAGTACCGTGCCTACTGCCTTCCATCTCTCATCCCAGAGGCTTCCGGCAAAATCGGCAGACTTGCTACGGACCAGTCCCCACTGCGGGCGAAAATCCTTTCGGCTTCAGAATCTCAAGGCTATCTTCACGGTCGTGTCCCATCGTCCTGAAGCGTTCCGCGCGGGAAGTCGTCATGGCGAGCTTGGTCGAACCCCCGCAGTTTCAGTCGTCAGGCGAACTGCCAGTCATCAGCTACGAACCGTGCGAAGTTCGCGTGACTCCAAACAGCGATTTCGTGCTGCAAGCTGGCATGGCAATGTTCTGGCATCCGTCGGTCGGCCCCGCCAGCATCGGCGACACAATGTTGATTGGCCCCAACGGACTCGAAGTGTTGACTCCCACCGAGCAATGGCCGATGTTCAAAGTCGATGTCAGAGGCGCAGCGATCCTGAGACCGGACATCTTGCAACGCACGACGTGACGCTTACAGTGGACGACCGCGCCAATCGCCGCTTGAGAGCGCATCGCGCTGCCGGTATAAGTCCCGCGTTCTGGGCTTCGAGGCTGACAATTGCGAAAGTGCTCTTCGCAGACGGTCGGGGGATCGGTGCGATGCGGCACATTCTGGTTGAAGGGTGCGGGCCATGTGTCGTGAGTATTCATCGATTCCGACAAGCGTGTACGACCAAGCGTGGCAGGAGGCCTATCGGCACAAGTGGATCGAAAGCGAGCGGCAGGATCGCGACTTGGGACATGCGGCGATCAGGGATTGGAATCGTCGGCACCTCAAACGCTTTTACCGCTGGAGCCATTGGCTCCACTTGACCGGACAGCGGTTTCACGAGTTTCCAGGATCGCAATTCAACTCAGTGATGGACCCGCGCGATGAAATCGAACGACAGGTCATCCATTGCTTCTGGGACGGCCAAGAGAATTTGGAGATATTTTTATCTGCGCACGGATGCGGCTGGCCCATCGAGCGAGTGCGAGTGGCGCTTTCGACACTCGGCATCAACGAGGCCCGGCTGAGTTCGCTCGTGAAATGAGCGGAGTGCTCCAGCATGACGGATCGTGAGGAGTCAGCCGACGACGTGGGGCAGCTTTCCAACCTGCCCTTGCCGAACGGCGCGAACGGGCAGGTTGAAAACCTGCCCCACGAGGCAGGCCTCTTCTCCGGCCTACGAATTGTCAGTCTTTGCACGCTGCTCAGCCGAGTGCTCGGATTCATTCGTGAGACGGCGTTGGCGGCGCTCTGGGGATTAACTCCCGTTAAGGATGCATACGTCGCCGCGTTCAAAATCCCGAATCTCGCGCGGGCTTTGTTCGGCGAGGGAGCGTTAAGTGCGGCATTCACACCGCTGTTTGTGCGCGAGCAAGAACAGCACGGACGAGATGCGGCCATGCGGTTGGCGAGTTCGGTTTTCGTCTGGCTGGGATTGTGGCTGACGGCTCTGGTCGCGATCGCTGAATTGGCGCTGGCCGGGACCATCTGGCTAGCGCCACTGAGCGCGGAGCTGCGGCTGTGGCTTGTGCTCACGGCGATCATGCTGCCGTACATGCCGCTGATCTGCTTAACCGCGCAGTTGGGGGCAGTCTTGAACGCTTTGGGCCGCTTCGTGTGGCCTGCGCTGTTACCGGTGTTGTTCAACGTCAGTTCATTGGCAGCGATTTGGCTGCTGCAACGATTCGATCTGACGTCGGAAGGTCAGGCACATTGGTTGGCGGGCTTCGTGCTGTTGACGGGATCCTTGCAGTTGGCCGCTCCGTGGCCACAGTTGGTTCGGCTCGGCTTTCGTCCTCGCGGCGATTGGTTCGCGGCGCGTGACCGCATTCATGAACTTCTGCGAATCATGGCTCCGGTCGTGATGGGGCTGTCGATCACTCAACTTAACACCTATTGCGACACACTGATCGCCATGCTGTTTTCACGGCCGGCGGGAGCCGCGTCGTCCGTTTGGAGGCCGCTGGAATTTGGAACGGCGGCAGCGCTGGATCTTGGCCAGAGATTGTTTCAGTTCCCGTTGGGGATCTTGGGCGTGGCACTGGGAACGGTGATCTTTCCGGTGCTCACACGCCATGCCGAGCGTGGTGATTGGCAACGTCTGCGCGACGATCTTTCTCTCGGTCTGCGGCTGGTCTTCGTCGTTGGTCTGCCGGCGAGCGCCGGATTGTGGTTGCTGGCCGAGCCACTGGCGGTCGTCCTCTTTCAGCGCGGTCACATCACGGAGACGAACGCTCGGCAGATCGCCGAGATGATCGCCGCCTATGGCTTAGGTGTGTGGGCGTTCTGTGGGCTGTTGATCGTACAGCGCGGCTACTACGCGATCGGCGACCGTATCACGCCGCTGAAGATTGGCCTGTCTGTGATGGTGGTGAACCTCACCCTCAACCTCACTCTGATTTTTTGGATCGGCGGTCGCGGGTTGGCCTTGAGCACGTCGCTGTGCGGTATTTTACAGTTCGGACTGTGCCTGCTGTTCATTCAAAGCCGAGTCGGCCGGCTGCCGTGGTGGTCGCTGGCGAGCAACGCGGGGCGAGCGGTTCTCGGAACGGTTGGCATGACGCTGGTGGCCTCTTGGGTGTTGCGATGGCTGGCGGCGGGAGCGGTGGACTCGTCGGGCCGCTTGCTGCAACTCGGCGTCACGATCCTGGCGGCGATCGTCAGCTACGCTTTGCTCGCCGCGATTTTGCGGCTGGATGAGTTCTGGATGCTGCTTCGACCGCACCGAGACGCGGAGTAATTCCCGCGTCGATCGGGAACTCGCTACACGTTGCTGGACGGCCTCGATAGATTGCTGCGGTCGCCGACGGATCAAGGTTTCGCGATTCGCTGCGAATCGCTCGCGGTGGAGACTCGTCCCGACCACCAATTCATTTCTGGAAGACCGAATTCATGAGCACCGACACCCCCGCCACGCCCCCTGTCCCGCCTGTGATTGCGACGGCCCCCAAAAACAGCGACGTCGAAGCGGCACCCAGTTCGATCTTTTTAGTCTCGTACCCGAAGATCATCTTTCTTTATCCGACGCTGCTCTTCTCATTCCTGAGCGGGCTGATGATGCTCGTTTTGGGCTCCGATGCGGAGGGCGAGGCGGGACGCATTGAGGAAGTTGTCTCATTGATATTTCTGATGCTCTCGGCCGTGAACTTGGTCGTGTTGTCGTTCGACTTTCCTCGCACGACTTCATTGACCCTGTTCTTCGGCTTTTCGGCGGTGGTCATGGGGGGTGTGCTGCTATTCACCAATCGCCCCGATTTGGTCCCTGACTTCTTATCGTTCTTCAAAATGTTAAAACCGCGAGCCAATGCGCAGTTCTACCTCTTGTTCTCGCTGCTGTTGAGCTTGTTATTCATGATCGTCTGGCTGCTGGTGCGGTTCGACTATTGGGAGGTCCGGCCGAACGAACTGCTGCACCATCACGGATTCATGAGTGACCTCGAACGCTTCTCTGCCCCGAATTTGCGGATCAGCAAAGAGATCAACGACGTCTTCGAGTACATGCTGCTGCGATCCGGCCGGTTGATTCTGCATCCGACCAGCGAGCCGCGCGCATTCGTGCTCGAAAATATCATCAACATCAATCGCAAGGAAGCACAGATCACCAAGATGCTCGGCGCATTGCAGGTCGAGCTTCGCACGGAGGCTCCGCGTACCCCTTTAGCGTGAACTGACCATGATCGCCCTCGATTCGAGTTTCCGTTGCTGTCGAGATGCATCGAGTGCCGTCACCACTGCTGCGCAAGTGTTCGTGCTGAGCGGCCTGCTGTCGCTGTTTTCGACGAGCCTGTTTGCCGACGACGAAACGGTGTCATCCTCGACGGCGGCCGAAACTCTGCCGCTGATCACGCCGTTCAATTTCGATCCGGGCGAGCATTCCCGCCGAGGCGGTCTCGTGTCAACTTGCTCCGTGGCGACCGGTCGAATTTGGAATCGTCTGCTCCCCAGAGTTTGCTTCCGCAAGAAACCGACGGCGGAACCGCTGCTGGTCCTCGATCCACAAACGCGGCAGTTGGGCAAGTCGGTGCTGGGACTGCCGATCGTCGGGCACTTCTTCGGAGTGACTGGCCCCAAGACGCTGATCTTCGCTGCAATCCACGGCGACGAACCGAACACTGCGTTCGTGGCGAATCAACTCGTCGAGCATCTCATCAAATCCCCGGAAGCGTACTTCGCGCGGCGAGTGGGAATCGTGCCGGTTGTGAATCCGGATGGGCTCGCTCGCGGGACGCGGATCAACGCGCGCGAGATCGACCTGAACCGCAACTTTCCCGCCAAGAATTTCGCGATTGGCAAAAAGGGACGTTACTTCGGCGGCGAGCAACCCGCGTCCGAACCGGAAACACAACTCTTGATCGACTTGATCGAAGACTGGCAGCCCAATCGAATTATTAGCATGCACGCGATCGCACGCGGCAAACACGGCAACAACTTCGATGGCCCCGCGGAAGAGTTGGCGAAAACGATGAGCCGCCACAACGAGTACTCGGTGCTCAAGTCGATGGGCTATCCGACTCCTGGCAGCTTCGGCTCGTGGGCCGGCATCGATCGCCAGCTTCCAACGATCACACTGGAGCTGCCGTCCGACGCGGCTGGTTCGATCGCGTGGCGTGAGAATCGCGAAGCGCTGCTGTCGGCGATTCAGGCGAAGTAGTCGTCAGGTTCAGGTCACCGGGACCGCGCGACGCTTTTCGCGTGAGCGTTGCAGAGCCGTCTCGCGTTCCGCTTGCGTGAGTTTGAAGACGTGTCGCAGCAGCCGCTCGTGAGCCGGCGTGAGTTCTTGCTTGCGGCGTTCGAGGACCGCGCGGGCGGTTTCGATGCCGGTGGCCAGGTCGATTTGATCGTCGAGTTGGCCGTGCCAGATGCGGCAGAACGACGGCACATGCTTCGGCAAGAGTTCACCGGCCGGTAGCAACATGCTCATCACGCCGATGGAGCTGCCGGTGTTGAACAGTGTCGCCAGCGCGGCCTTCGTGTGATCGCCGATGAAGCTCCCGACCTTCGTGCTGCCGGTGTTGATCGAAAACCCTTCGAGCGGCACGCTGACGTTTGAGTAGTCGTTCTTCAGATCGCTGTTGGTTGTCAGAGCGCCAAGATTCACCCACGGGCAGACGTAGCTGTGTCCGAGGAACCCGTCGTGATATTTGTTGACGAAGCTATGCAGGATCGAGGCTTCGACCTCGCCACCGACTCGACAATCGCGGCCGATGGTTGTCCCTTCACGCACGTTGGCTCGGAAAAGCTGCGAGCCGGCTCCGATGTGACACGGTCCTTCGAGCCGCGTGAAAGGCTGAATGACTGCACCAGCGTCGATGGTGATCGGGCCCAGCCGCGCGTCGAGCACAACGAACGGATCGAGCCGTGCGGTCGGATCGACCTCGACCTGCGACAGATCGCCGACGACCGCCACGTTGGCACCAAGCATGTGTGCTCCTCGCAGTCGCGACGAGCGCAATGTGCCGGAGCGGCGCAATTGAAAGTCGATGCGCAACTGTTCGGCGTTGTGTAGCACCAAGTCCCACGGTCGCGAGGCTAAGCGTCCGGGAGCCGCCGTCAGCCAACGCGAACGCGCCAGCGACAACAACGAGTCGTCCCAATTCTCCAGCGACAGCAGCGGCACCTCATCGGGATGCAGTCGCAGCCAGACCAACGTCTGGTCGATCACACCCGCCTCTTCGAGCCGCGCGTGATCGAGGCATTGCAATCCGTTGGCGTCGGGCAACCAGCGTGCGTTGACCAGCAATGTCGGCTCGTGCGCGAGCCAGTCCAGGTTGTTGACTGCCGCCTGCGGCTGATCCTCGCGATACGTCTCGGCCAGGAATGGACGAACGAACGCTCCCCATTCCGTGACCGGCAGGTATTTCAGCAAACGCTCTCGCAACGAGGTCTGCCCGCAGAGCAGCTCGCACACCGGACGCATCCAAGCGATCGGAGCGAAACCGCTCGCCGCCTGATCCTCGAAAAACGCGAGTCGCATGGGAGTGTGGGGGTGAAAGAACGATTCGGGGGTGGGCTTTTAACCGAGCTGGCGGAACGCGTGAAGAGCGATTCGCGGCGGCGGGATGATGAAGAAATTGGTCGTTGGCGAAGGTTGGCATCGAGCAGCAGCACACGCATGCCCGATTGAGCCAACGCGATCGCGAGGTTCGCGATGCACGTTGATTTGCCGCCGCCCGGTTCGGGGCTGCTGACTTGGATCACCTTTTGCCGAGGATCGAGTCCGGCAAAGAGCGCGGTACGAATCGCGCGATACGATTCGGCCGAGTTCTGATCAGTCGGGTTTTGATCGGCAGACTTCAAAAACTCGAACGGCTTGTCGCTGTTGACGGGCTTCATGAGTTCACTTCTCGAATTTCAATTTAGCCCGACGCGCTAGCGAGGGGTTTCATTCGCTCATCCCTTGCTAGCGCGTCGGGCTAGTGTTTGGTCGCGAAGAACTTCGCGTAGTAGTCAATCGTTCGTTGCAGCCCGTCGGTCAAACTGACCTGCGGACGATAGCCGAGTTCGCGTTCCGTCGCAGAAATATCCGCCCAGGAATCCTTGATGTCTCCGGCTCGTGGCGGAGCGAAGTGCGGATCGAACGGAACATTGAGTCGATCGCAAATCATTCGCAGCAGGTCCATCACGCTCAGCGATTGACCGCAAGCGACGTTGAAGACTTTCCCACTGACGTTCGCGGCGTGTGCGGCGAGCAAGTTTGCATGAACCGCATTGCCGACGTACACGAAATCGCGAGACTGTGTGCCGTCACCGAAGATCGTCGGTTTACGGCCTTGCAACAGCGCGGAGACGAACAGCGGGATCACCGCCGAGTACGGACTGGCTGGATCTTGCCGCTCGCCGAAGATGTTGAAGTACCGCAGTCGCACGGTTTCGAGCGGGTAAACCGCCGCGAACGATTCGCAGTACAATTCGCCGGCCAGTTTCGCGGCGGCATACGGCGAGAGCACCTGCGGCAACTGCGATTCTCGCTTTGGCATGACCGGGTCGTTGCCGTACGCACTGCTCGACCCGGCATAGACGACTCGCCGCACGCCGGCTTGTCTGGCGGCGTCCAGCACGGTGACGGTTCCAGTGACGCACGCCGTGTGAACGGCGATCGGGTCTTTGACGCTCAGCGGCACGGACGCCAGTGCGGCTTGATGGAAGATGACCTCGACTCCCTCAGCCGCGCGACGCGCGGCAACGGGGTCCGCGACATCGCCGTGCAAGAATTCAACGCCGTCTTTCAGATGAGCTAAGTTGTCACGTGAGCCAGTGCAAAGGTTGTCGAGCACCCGAACGCGGTGACCTTCCTCGACCAACCGCGTCGTGATGTGCGACCCGATAAACCCTGCTCCGCCAGTCACCAAATACGTCGTCACGAAACAAACTCTCCGACCCTGTGCGCCGAAAACACGCCGGGAAATTTTAGCACCTGAATCGGCCGTGACGGCGAAGCGCCGTCGCAGAGTGGGTACTCGCAACCCCGCACGATCGTCATCGGTTGCGCGAGCAGAACATTCGTCGCGTCCGGTCTACTTGCCGTCGGTGCGGAACGGCGAAGCTGGCAGTCCCACGCCGTTGATGAGATTCGCGTCCGGGTTGTCGGCCCAGGCGTACCGAACAGCCTTCGGCTGCTTGATGTCAGGATGCCATGCGATAACTTCTTCGCCGTCGATGCGAGCTTTCGCCGGCAGCCACTTCTGGTCCGCACCCGCGATGGCGAAGCCTTTGAGTTCCTCGCCGTTGGCCTTCAAACCCGCTGCGTAGCGGAACGAGAGGACGACCTCTTCGCCGACGATCTCGTAGCCGTCGGGAAGCGGGCCGGAAGCGATCACGGCTTTCTGGTTGTAGACCTTCGCGAGTGCCCATATTGCCAGCCGCTTGCCGACTCCTTGTTTGTTCTTCGGATGAATGTCGTTCGCCTCGCCGAGGTCCAGTGTGATTGCCATGCCAGTGTTCGGAATCTTGAGTGTCTTGAGCATCTGCTCTCGCACGATCGTCCATCCGGTCTCTTCGACAGGTTCGGATTGGGCTTTGTGGAACAGCGGCAACTGCACCCACGCGACGGGGAAGTCCCCTTGTCCCCAGCGACTGCGCCAGTCGGCGATCATCGTCCGCAACTGCAGGCCGTAGTTGTCCGCACCAGCCCCCTGCCGAACGGAATTCGCGTTCGATTCTCCCTGATACCAGATCGCTCCGCGAATCGCATACGGGATCAGCGGTGCGATCTTGCCATTGAACAGCACGGCCGGGTGGTGCGAATTCTTGCGCGGGTTGATTGGCGTTTGAGGTGGCCGTGGCGGCTGCTTGCCCTCATCGCGAGCCTTCTTGGCGACCGTTTGCCATTCGGCGAATTGTTTTTCGAACTGAGCCTTTGCCTTGTCAGGATCGTAGCTCGCCGTGTCGTTGTCCCAGCGAGTGAACAGCGGCTTGAGTTCCGTGAGATCTTTCTGAGCCGACATGCTCGTCCAGGCTTCGATGGGCGTGCCGCCGACCGACGAGTTGATCAATCCGACCGGCAGCTTCAATGACTTGTGCAGTTCGCGTCCGAAGAAGAATGCGGTGGCCGAAAAATTGCCGACAGTCTCCGGGCTGCAGACCTCCCACTTGCCGCTGCCCCCTTCTTGAGGTTCTGTTGCTGCCGCAGAACTGTCGCGAAACATGCGGATGTTCGGCAGGTTGGCGGCGGCTTGCTCGACATCAAAGTCTTTTGACCGCGAGACGGTCATCGCCATGTTCGACTGCCCGGAACCAAGCCACACCTCGCCGATCAGCACGTCCAAAATTTTGAGCGTGTTTTTTCCCTTCACGATCAGTTCGTGCGAACCGCCGGCAGTCGTCAGCTTGTCGAGCTTGATCATCCACTTGCCGTCGGCTCCGGCCTTCGTCGATTTCGACTGCCCGGCGATTGCGACGGTGATCTCCTCGCCGTTGTCGGCCCAGCCCCAAATCGGAACGGCGATGTCTTGCTGCAAGACCATGTGGTCCGAGATCACCGCTGGCAATCGGACGTCAGCTTGCGCGGCGAACGGCACGAACGAAAATAACACGACGACCGGAAAGCAACTCGACCAGCGTGAGGCGAGAGTCATGATGGATGTCCTGTGAGAACGGTCGAACGGCGAGCGAAGGGTGACAACAAGATACTCGACTGACCCATCAGTGCCACCTTGACACTGAAATTCGACAGTCCTAGAACCCCGCTCCGACAGGGATGTCAAACTATGCTCAAGGACGAGCTTTCTTCTTTTGTTGAAGCCGATGCGGCCGATGAGCCGGTCTTGAACGGGCAATTGCCGACACGATTGCGGCTGTTGTGCGTCGGGCCTCGCGAACCTTCCTGGGTTGGGCTGACCTTGCAGTTGGATGCCGAGGGGGGCATCGAACCGCAATTCCGCTGGGTCTCGTCCGCGACCGAGGCTCTGACACTGTTGCGTGATGACTCTTTCGATGCCGTGCTGATTGCTGCTGTTTCGGCCGACGAAGATCAGCCGCGGGGCGCTAGCCCCGGTTCGGATCGCACAAACCGGACGCTAGCGCGTTCCGGCTCATCCGAAAAGCCCCATCCCGATACCTTCGCGGAGGCCGCGTCGTTGGTCAAAGCGATTCGTGCCAGCGGCTGCGAAGACCCGCTCGTCTTGCTCGCGCCGCGCATCTCGGATGCCGATTGGCTCGACTTGTCGCGTGAGGAATGCGAGCTGCTGCAGTCGGCTCGCCTGTGGGATTCGCCGGCACTGGCCTCGGTGCTCAAGCGGGCGATTTTTCGCAGCGAGCGGACACGACAGAGTCGCCGGCTGGAAATCGCACAAACCAAACGCATGGCTCGCGAACGGGACGAGGCCGAGCACCTGCTCAACCAGCAACGGCGGATCATCGACGATCTCGATGCCTCCGAAGCGACGAACGTGACACGCCAAGCGATGCTCGATTGCTTCGGCCGAGCCGCCCCCTGCCGCACCGTGTTGCCGCCAGAGATCAACAGCTACTACCAAGAACTGTTGCGGACGTACGTCATCATGGGATCGGGAAATCTCGGCGGCGAGATCACCAAGCTCGCCGATCTGCTGGTCGTTGCCGGCTGCGGACCGCGCGAAGCGTTGTCGCTGCATCTCGAACGAGTCGAGTCGCTCGTCGGCGGCTTGGGCAATCGCAGCACGCGACACATTCTGGCTCGCGCGGATTTGCTGGCGCTGGAACTGATGATTCACCTTGGCGAGTCGTATCGCCGCCGCGTGATCGCGTGACTTGAAGGGCCGAGTGCCGTGAGCCGCTGGGCGAGGGCCGTTATCCTTTCCCGCATGTCACGCTTCACGACTGGACAACTTCTGCGACGCAGCTTGAGGCATCACGCGCGCTCGCACATCGCCGTCGCATTCGGTGTCGTCGTCGCGGCGATGGTGATTGGTGGAGCATTGATCGTCGGCGATTCGGTGCGAGACAGCCTGATGTCGTTGAGCCTCGCGCGACTCAGTGCCGTCGATCACGCGCTGGTCAGTCATCGATTCTTTCGCGAGGCGTCCGTCGTCGCGTTGAGCCAGCAGCCAGAGTTTCAGAAGCGATTCGCCATCGCCGCCCCGGGGCTCGTTTTTCCCGCGAGCCTTGAACGCCGCGCGGCTGATTCGGCCAGCCGAACACGCTCGGCGGGAGTGACCGTTTACGGCACCGATGAGCGATTGTGGTCGCTGCTGGCGACAGAACTGATCGCGCCTCCGACCGCTACCGGAGTCGTGTTGAACGCCATGCTGGCCGAACAACTGCGTGCTCGCTTGGGCGACGAGGTCACGGTTTGGGTCGAGATTCCGGCAACGATTCCACGCGACAGTCTGCTCGGCGTCCAAGAGGAACAGTCTTCTCAGGAGCTGCGGTTGAAGGTCGAGGGAGTGTTGCCCGTCTCGGCCGGAGCCGGGCGGTTGGAATTGCAGCCAAGCCAACAAGTCCCGAAGGTCGCGTTCGTCAATCTTCCAGCGTTGCAAAAAGAATTGAATCTCAACGAGGTCGAACGTTCGCGACGCAATCCGCAGGCGAAGCCGGCGCGCGTCAACGCGCTGTTTGTGTCGGCTCGCGATTCGCGCGACGGTCAAAGCGCGTCGGCGGTCGAGGCCGCGAAGAGTCTCACGCTCTCGCTGCGCGACTCGGTGACATTGGACGATTTTCATTTGCGGATCGTGCCGAACGCGGAGCGCGGCTATCTGTCGCTCGAAAGCGAACGGATGATTTTGGAAGACGCCGTCGCCGAATCCGCCGAGTCAGTCGCCAAACAGCTCGGCCTGAGTACGTCGCCCGTGCTGGCGTACCTGACGAATTTGATCAGCCGTGACGGCGCGGACGATTCCGCGAAGCAGTTCTCAAAATACTCGATCGTCGTGGGAGTCCCCGATCCGGCGACGCTGCCGGCGGCGTTCGGTTCGGTGACGACAGTCGTCAGCGGCTCACCGCCTCCGACGCTCGATGCGAACAACGTGTTGCTCAACGAGTGGCTCGCGCAGGATTTGGGGATCGGTGCGGATGACTTCCAAGCGGACAGCCCTCGGCCGAAGGTGCGTGTCACGTTTCACAAGGTCGGTTCGAAGGGTGAACTGCCAGAAGAGGCCCTCGTCTTCGACGTGGCCGGCGTGCTGCCGCAAGCCGGAACATTGGCCGGAGACCGTGGTCTGACTCCGCACGTTCCGGGGATCACCGATGCCGAAACTTTCAACGATTGGAAGCAGCCGTTCCCCATGAAGCTGCCGGTCACGGAGCGGGACGAAGATTATTGGGACCGCTACCGTGCGACTCCGAAAGCATTTTTTGAAATCAACGCTGCACGAAAACAGTGGTCAAGCCGTTACGGATCGCAAACCTCGCTCCGACTGGCTCCGCAAGATGCCCGCGCTCAGACTGACGCGAAGACATTGGACGAACTTCAGCCGCGGTTTGCTCGTGAGTTGCTGACGTCGTTGAAACTCGAATCGCTCGGCTTCGCGATTCAACCCGTGAAATGGTTCGGGCTGCGCGCCGCGAGCGGGACAACCGACTTCTCAGGGCTGTTCATCGGTTTCAGTTTTTTCATGATCCTGTCCGGCTTGATGCTCATCAGCCTGCTGGTGCGGCTGGGAATCGAACGCCGCGCGAGCGAAATCGGGGTGCTGTCAGCGATCGGATTCTCGCCGAGTCGCATCGGCCGCGTGTTGTTGCTCGAACAGTTTTCCGTCGTGTTGCTCGGAGCCGTGATCGGCATCGTCGCGGCGGTCGGCTACGCGGGACTGTTGATTTACGGCCTGCGAACGTTGTGGGTCGGAGCCGTCGGAACAACCGAACTGCGACTGTCCGCTCAACCCGGCTCGCTTCTGATCGGCTTCGTGATGACGTTGTTCGCCGCAGGTGGCTCTGCGTGGTGGGGCTTGCGCGGGTTGCGGAAACTCTCGCCGCGAGAACTCTTGGCTGGGCAAACCGAACTGACCGAACGCGACGAAACGCGAGCGGCGCGGCGCGGTCGGCTGTTGTGGATCGCCCGTTGGATGATTCTGCTGTCGGTCGCGGTCTCTGTTGCCACCATCGTCAACGGGCGAACTGTTGACGAAGCATTCGCAGGGTTGTCGGTGTCCACCGTGTTGTTCTTCGTGATCGGAATGAGCACCTTGGCTGCGGCGATGTGTCGCTTCGCGGCTTGGCTCGATGGAGATCGGTTCGCGACGATCATCGGTTCGGGACAGGTTGCGCTGTTGCGATTGAGCTTGCGGAATGCGACTCGGCAACGGCGGCGCAGCTTGTTGTCGCTGGCACTCATCGCCTCGGCAACGTTCCTGCTGGTCGCGGTCGCGGCCGGCCGACGTAATCCAGCGGTTGAAACTCCAGAGATGGCGTCCGGCAACGGCGGCTTCTTGTTCGTCGCGGAGTCCACGACTCCGCTCATTCACGACCTGAACACGACCGAGGGGCGGGCCAAACTCGACCTGCGTCCGAGATCGGGTTCCAACGACGCCAAGTTGTTGGAAGAGTTGTCGGCCGCAACCTTCCGCGTGCGGCCGGGCGAGAACGCGAGTTGCTTGAATCTGTATCAAACTCGATTGCCGACGATTTTGGGCGTGCAGAAAATGGCAATCAACGGACGCTTCAAGTTCATCGGCGAGCGCCATCGCAAAGGTTTCACTCCTTGGGAACTTCTCGAAGCGCCGTCCACGGATGGATCAATCCCTGTCTTCGGCGACATGAACACATTGATGTATTCGCTGCACAAGGGAGTCGGCGACACGATCAACGTTCCCGACGACACGAACCCGAAGGCGACGCTGCGGATCGCGGGGATGCTCGACAGCAGCGTCTTTCAAGGCGTGCTGCTGATGTCCGAGGCGAACTTCCTGAAACTGTTCCCGGAGCAAGCTGGCTTCCGATACTTCCTCATCGGCGACCGGCGTTTCGATGGCGGTCGAGGGTTCTCGAAGGCTGAAGCTCGTGAGTTGTCCGACCTGTTGGAGACGGGACTCGCGCCGTATGGCTTCGATGTCGAGCCCATCGGCGATCGGTTGGCGAATTTTCTGGCAGTTCAGAACACCTACCTGAGCACTTTTCAAACGCTCGGCGGCTTGGGGTTGTTGCTGGGGACGTTCGGTCTCGGCACGGTCATGCTGCGGAACGTGATCGAGCGGCGCGCGGAGTTGGCGCTGCTGCGCGCGGTCGGCTTTCGGCCCTCGGCGATTCGCCGATTAGTGCTGTTCGAGAATGCGTTTCTGCTGGCGTGCGGTTTGGTGGTCGGGACGTGCTCCGCGCTGCTGGCGATGTTGCCGCATCTTCTGAGCACGGGGGCCGACGTGCCGTGGTTGTCGGGAGCCGGATTGCTCGTCGGCATTTTCGGAGCTGGGCTGCTGGCCGCGACCGGCGCGACGGCCGAGGCGGTGCGGACTCCGATTGTCGCGTCCCTGCGCGGTGAGTGACATCCGTAGATCCGCCTTTCCAGGCTGACCCGATCAACGACCGGCGCGATTCTCCCATTCGGGTCAGGCTGGAAGGCCTGGCCTACACGCTGGCACCCAGTTCGCGGCGCAGTGCCTCAAAGCGTTCGGAGAGCTGCGACAGTTGTGCGGCGAGGTCGGCGACGGACTGTTCCAGTGAGGCAATTCGCGAGTCGGATGCAGACGCAGCCAGCGTGGTGCGCGGCGGGGAATTGGCTTCTTCGCGTGCGGACGAAAAATCGCCCACAACCAACGTCTTGCCTTCATCGGGCTTGTAGAAGTTGTGATCGACCTCAATGCCGCGGACTTCCAGCGGGCCGTTGGTCTGGATGTAGCCTTGAGATTGCAGCACCTTCAGTTCATCCCGCAGTTGTTCGAGCGTCGGGATGTCGTGCATGCGGCTGGCTCGCGTGCGCAGGTCGCCGGCCGATTGCCGACCGCGCAGCCACAACTCCGTCATGATCGCCAACTGGGCCTCGTTGAAGGGAAATCGTTTGCGGACGTAATGGCGGTATCGCTCGGAACGCCCTGACTCGGTGTGGACAACGGCCGCCAATCCGAGTTCACGCAGTTGATCGACCGCTCGCAGCACGTCGTCCTCGGAGTACTCCGACAACGGCGAGCGGTTGTTCTTCTGGTTGCAGCCGGTCGTGAGCGCCTTGAGCGTCAGCGGGTAGTACTCCGGCGTGGTAATCCCCTTTTCGATCAGCACGCCGAGCACGCGTCGCTGCGACTTGCTGAGGACTTTGACCGGCGGAAACTGGTCATCGGTAGGCAAATTGACGTCGGACATGGGCATCCTGTTTTCAGATGGAGTTTCACGACACGTCGCCGAGACGCGAAACTCATTCTGGCGCGTGTTCGAGAATTGGTCGAGTGCATCAATCGCCACTCGCCTCGCCCTTCCGTATATTCGTGGATCGAAGGTTGATTCCGAGTCGGGTCACGAAGCTGTGGGAGTGTTGACCATGATTGCTCGCCATGTCGGATTGCTGATTGCGCTGCTGTCGCTGCCGTTCGGATTGCGTGCCGATGAGCCGGCGAAGCCAGGGGACTCGCGGTACGAGATTCGGGCGGATCACGACCCGAATGGCATCGGCAAGTTCTACATGGGTCGCGAGATCGCGCATGTGATGGGCTTCGGCCCCGGCGGTCAGGGAGCGGAGTGGCTCGAACGAGCGGTGCGCGAGAAGGAAGAAAAACTCACGCTGCTGATCAAGTCGCTCGATCTGAAGCCGGGCATGGTCGTAGCCGACATTGGTGCCGGCAGCGGAGTCATCAGCGTGCTGATGGCCGAAAAGATTCTGCCCGACGGCAAGGTGCTGGCCGTGGATGTCCAGCAAGAGATGCTCGACCGGCTGCGAGACAACACCAAGAAGCTGAAAATCACGAACGTGGAACCGGTCAAAGGAACACAGAAAACGACCGCTCTGAAGCCGCGGTCGGTGGACCTCGCGATCATGGTTGATGTCTACCACGAATTGGAGTTTCCCTACGAGATGCTGCTGGACATCTCGAAGTCGCTGAAGCCCGGCGGGCGAATCGCGTTCGTGGAATACCGCAAGGAAGACCCCGATGTGCCGATCAAGCTGGTCCACAAGATGATGGAGGAGCAGGTCAAAAAAGAAGCCTCGCTTCCCGAATTCGGCCTCAAGTGGACGAAGACCATCGGCGTCCTGCCGTGGCAGCACATCGTGCTGTTCGAAAAGCAGCCGAAGCCGGATCGCTAGCTGCCTCGCGAAACCAGCACGACGCGCAAGCGAGTGGTTTTCCGAGCAACCACTCGCTTGCGAGTGGTGCTGGTGTGTCAGGGCACTTTTCCGAGGTTGAAACATTGGTCAGCCGCAGTGCCTGCGACCGCGCGCTTGCTTCACCGGTTTGTGACCGTCAGAATGCCCGCCTCATTTCGGTCGGTGGAGCGGGTTCGCCGCTTCGGCCACTGCTGTTCCAACGCACGTTGGATTCACACACACTTTGAGACAACCTCTAGGGACACACCATGTCATTGAGACTGATGCCGGGAGCGACTGTCGGAATCGACTTGGGAACGACTTATTCCACGCTGGCGCAAATCGACAAGGACGGGCATCCGCTCGCGCTGAACAACGCGAGCGGCAAGACCATTACGCCGTCTGTCGTACTGCTGGGTGAGGACGGCAAGGTCATCGTTGGTCCCTCCTTTGAACGCATCGCCGTCGAAGACTCGTCGCACGTCATCGAAGCCATCAAACGCGAAATGGGCAACAAGGCCTACTTCGTCGTCTATCAAGGCAAGAAGCTCACTCCGGAGTTCATCTCCGCGTTGATTCTCAAAAAACTAAAGCAGGACGCGGAAACGCAAGTCGGCCCGATTGCCAACGCGGTCATCACCGTGCCGTACTATTTCAACGACGTGCGCCGCAAGGCGACGCAAGATGCCGGCCGCATCGCCGGACTGAACGTCATCGACATCATCAACGAGCCGACCGCCGCCACATTGGCCTACGCCTGGATGAAGGGCGAGTTGGGGCGCACTGACCTGCAACAGAAAGAGCGCACCGTCATCGTCTACGATCTGGGTGGTGGCACGTTTGACGTGACGGTCGTGCGGTACACGCCGACGCACTTCAAGGTGCTCGCGACCGACGGCGACGTGATGCTCGGCGGTCTCGACTGGACGCGCCGCATCGTCGATTACGTCTCGCAGCAGTTCAAAACCAAGTTTGGGATTGATCCTCGTGAAGATCCGGAAACGATGCAGTCGCTCGCCCAGGACTGTGAATTGGTGAAGCGCGAGCTGTCGCAAAAGGCTCAGACGCAGATCGCCGTGTACTGCAAAGGCAATTCGCTGACCATCTCGCTCACACGCGGCGACTTCGAGCGGATGACCGCCGATCTGTTGCAGCGAACGCGTGACACCACCGAATTGGTGCTCCAACAATCGGGAGTCAGCACGAAAAACCTGGATGACCTGATCCTGGTCGGCGGTTCGACACACATGCCGATCGTTGAGAAAATGCTGACGGAAGTTACCGGCCGCGCGCCTTCTCGTGACGTTTCGCCAGAGGAAGCGGTCGCTCAGGGAGCCGCCATTCACGCCGCCATCCTCGAAGCCAAGGCCACTGGCGGCGAAAGCCGCATGGGCAAGATGGTCATCAATCGACTCCGTTCGGTGCAGACCAGCGACGTCAATTCGCACTCGCTGGGGGTCAAAATTACCGACCCGCAAAATCGCAGCCGCAAGATCAACCACATCATGATCCCCAAGAACACATCGATTCCCTTCAGCGTCAAGCAGAAGTTCGTGACCACGACCTCCAATCAGCAGCGGATTCACGTCAGCGTGCTGGAGGGAGACGCGATGGACCCGGACGCCTGCGAACAGATCGGCGACTTCTACATCACTGGCTTGCCGTCGAACCTGCCAGCCGGGTCACCGGTCGAAGTGACCTACTCCTACGATGCGAACGGCCGCATCAACTGCACCGGTATGGAAATGACCAGCCGACAGGTCGCCTCTACCGAGATCGTCCGCAGCGGCTTGCAGAACAAAGACGTGGACAACTTCGAGATACTCGCACGGGACTATCAAGTCGAGTAACTGACGGGATCTCTGACCGCGACTCATGGTTGAAGCATCGGAGGACCGCCGTGGCATTGGACGTCTACAAGGATTGGCTTGGAATTCCCGACGGCCCGCGTCCGCCGGATCACTACACGCTGTTGCGGTTGGTCCAGTTCGAAGACAACGCTGAAAAAATTCGCGCGAACTACCGCAAGCTCAACGGCCACGTCCGCAAGTACGCGACCGGGCAATACTCGATTCCGTCGCAGGAACTGCTCAATGAGCTGGCCAAGGCGATGCTCCTGCTGACCGACCCGGAGCGCAAGCGGGAATACGACGAAAGCCAAGGCCGCGAATTCCCGGAAGAGCTGTCGCGCAGCGGCCACCGCCTGACCGAAAACGTGCTCGCCGAGCAGGGCACGATCACCAAGCAGCAGATCAATGAGCTCAAAGAGTTCGCCGACAAGCGTGGCCTGACCGTGCGTGACGCTGCCGTGCAAATGAAGCTGACGGACATCGACACCGCCACGCGAGCGCTCGCCATCGAACTCGGTTTGTCATACGTCGATCTTGCGGAAACGATTCCTGACGACAGCGTGCTGGACCGTGTCGCGCGCGCCACTGTGCGCCGCAATTCGATCATTCCGCTGTTCATCGACGACGACTACATCCTGGTCGCCTGCACGGACGAGATCACACACGATCTGGAGCAGGAACTCCGACTCACCTTCGACCTGCCTGTCCGCCCCGTGCTCGCTGCGCCGCCAGCGATCAATCAAGCCATCTCCAGATACTACCCGCCGGGCACGCGCGAAACGCCGGTCGTCGTCAGGAAGGAAACTCAGGCCGCGCCGGAACCGAAGAAGAGCAAGAAGGCCGACAAGGCCGCGAATCAACCGGTTGCGAAAGCGGTTGCCGCCGGGCCACACCGCTATTGGTCGCAGTTGACTCCGGACGAGCAAGCCAGCCGCAAGCAAATGGGCTACCTCATCATGTGCTGGGGAACGATTGGCTCGGTCATTCTCGACCAGATAGTCGTCTTCAAGTTCATTTGGCCGACGTTTCCGTTCTCCTTCTTGCTGCCGATCTTCGTCGTCCCCGCTGTCGTGGGATACGTCAAGACGGTCTACTGGAAGTGACGCCGGCCTGCGCAATTTAATGCGATGTCCGCACGACGCGCCAACGAGTGGCCGTCGCAACAACCACTCGCTGGCGCGTCGTGCTGGTGTGGCGTGTGTCACGGCAGCGGCATCTCTCTCGGACATTCGCTCTGGAACCGCAGCGTCTCGCCGGTCAGCGGATGCGCGAACTCCAACTCGATCGCGTGCAGAGCCAATCGTGTCGGCGGCTGCCCGTCACCGAGCGGACCGTATTTCACGTCACCAAGAATCGGATGCCCCAGCTCCGCCAGGTGGATGCGGATTTGATTCGTCCGCCCTGTTTCCAGCCGGCATTCGAGCAACGTCCGGCCGCGTCGCGAGGCCAGCGGCTTCACATGCGTGATCGCCAGTTGAGTGCCTCGCAAGTCGGTGGTCGGCGATTCCGGCTGATGTTCGATGCTGCCCCGTTTGCCGTCTCCGCGATCACGCACGAAGTGCGTGCGAATCGTCTGTGCCTCGACCCGACCTGACACAACCGCCCAATAGACGCGGCTGGGCGTTCGCGCAGCGAACTGTTGCATCAGTCGGTCACGAGCCTCCGGCGTCCGCGCGGCGACCAGCAACCCACTGGCGTCTCGATCCAGCCGATGCACGATGAAGATCAATCGTTCTTCATGCCGCAATCGTCGCCCCGAGTACTCGTCAATGACTCGCGGCAATAGTTCGTCAAGCGACGGAGTTTGCGGGGCACCTGACTTGCGCAGTCCCGCTTCCGCCGCCGGCCGCTCGGTCAGCATCCCTGCCGGCTTTTCGACGACGACCAGATGCTCATCGAGAAAGCGAATGCAAATCGCCTCGTGCCGCGGTGCCTTTGGCCGCGACATGTCCGAGACTCCGACGATATCTCCCGCATTCAAACGCCGCGCCTCGTCCTGACACGTCGTCCCGTTGACGGCGACTCGTCGAGCGGCCAGTAATTCACGAGCGGCCTTCCAACTGAGGTCCGTCTGCCACGCTCGCAGCGCCGCGAGAATGGTTTTTCCTGCGAGCGAATCATCGACGACATTGTTCGGAGCGTTGGACATGTGCCACCTGTGAAGCGGCTCATGCCGCGGCCGCGCTGGAGTCGTCGACGGACTTCTTTGTGTCGATGAACAGCCAGATGATCGCGCCGAGAACGAGAACTCCGGCATAAACGTAGAACATCGGATCCCATTGTGCGCGACCTTCGTGGCCACGGCTTTTCATCCAGTCGGCGAATTGGCCGACGAAGATTTGCGACGCGATCGCGCCGACACCACCCAGTGAATTCATCAGTCCGAACAACGCTCCGAGGTGACGGCCGCTGACATCCGTCACCACGCCCCACCACGCCGAGAGCGTCGAGACGGCACACATCACGGAACCCGCCGTCCAAGTCGCCGCGATGGTCGGCGAATCGCAGTGTTTGCCAATCAGCAAGCAAACCGCCGCCAAAACAAACATTGAGCTCGACCACCGACGACGTGTGCGCTGACGGTCAGTGGTCCGTCGAACCAACCAATCAATGATGAATCCGCCGCTCAGGCAGCCGATCGCACCGCCCATCAACACCAGACTGGAGAGCTTTCCCGCACCGATCTCATCGAGACCACGTCCCTGCTTGAGGTAGGTGGGATACCACGAGAAATACAAGTACGTGTTGAACGCTCCGCAACCGAGCACTGCTCCCAACAGCCAAACGGTTGGGCAGCGCATCACGGCACGCCACGGAATCGCTGGATGCTCGCCGCTGGCAATGACGGTGCCCGCAGCAATCAACTGTCGCTCGGCCGCGTTGACCTTGGGATGCGAATGCGGATCGTCACGATACCACCACCAGAAGGCCACGGCCCAGGCGATGCCCGGCAGGCTCAACAGAGCGAAGCTCAAACGCCAGCCGACCCACTGAATCAGATAAGCGGTCAACAACGGCGCGACGGCACCGCCGATTTGAGCCGATGCGTTGAAACAGCCCTGTGCGACGCCGCGCCGTTCCGCGGGGAACCACTTCGACAAAATGCTGGCGGTGTTGGGAAAGCCTCCCGCCTCACCGGCACCGAACAGAAAGCGAATGGCGAGCAGCGAATACAGGCCCAAGGCTTCTCCGGTCATCGCCGTGAACAGCGACCACCAGATCGCGATCCGAGTCACCACGCCGCGCGAGCCGTACTTGTCCCCCCACCAACCGGTCGGCACCTCGAACAGCGCGTAGGCCAATGTGAACGCCGCCGACACCAAACCCATCTTGCCGTGAGAGATCCCCAAATCCTCTTCGATGCTGGTCATCGCCTGACTCAGGCAGATGCGATCCACATACATGATGAATGCCAGCACGCAGAGAAACGTCAGCACGCCGTAACGGATTTTCGTCGGACGCTCCGTCTGCGGCGGTTCGATGGGTTGGCTCATGCTGGCGTCTCGTGGTCGGAGTGTTGGCGAATCGGCGAGCGAGGATAAACTGCGTCACCCTCACCCGCTACGAACAAGAGAAAGCTCCCATGCAAATCACGCACGTCGAAGTCATCCCCGTTCGCATTCCGCTGAAGCCTGCGCGGTACATGGTCACAGCGCTCGGCTGGCATACCGAATCGAAATACTTGCTGATTCGAGTTGGCACTGATGCTGGAATCGAAGGGATCGGCGAAGCGACCGTCATGCCGAATTGGAGTGGCGAGACCGTGTGGGGGGCGAAGGCGATCCTCGACAACGTGCTCACTCCGAGCGTGATCGGAGCCGATCCGACGAACATCGAGGACATCGACCGCCGCATGGACAAGGTCACGCGACACAACTGGTTCGCGAAGTCGGCGATCGAGATGGCCTGCTGGGACATCGCCGGCAAGGCGGCCAACAAGCCGGTTTACGAATTGCTCGGCGGAGCGGTGCGGCCGTTGACGGTCCGCTGCCGGTTCTCGATGGGGGCTTACGAACCGGAACGAGCGAAAGCCCGTGCCCTCGAACTGGTCAGCGAAGGCTTCACGACGATCAAAGTCAAAGTCGGTGGCTCGGCCGAGGCGGACATCACGCGCGTCCGCACCGTACGCGAGACGATCGGGCCGAAGCTCGGCCTGACGATCGACGCGAATTGCGGCTGGGACGCAGACACGGCGATTCACTGCGTCAACACGCTGGCCGATTGCAACATCGCGCTCAATGAGCAGCCGACGCATGACGGCGATTATGCCGGACTGGCTCGCGTCCGTCGCGAAACGAAACCGCCGGTCATGGCCGACGATATGTGCTTCGACATGATTCACGCGCGCGAACTGATTCGAAACAACGCTTGCGACCTGATCAGCGTCTATCCGGGAAAGAACGGTGGCATCCGCAAGTCGAAAGCCATCGTCGAATTCGCAGCGGCGAACAACGTGACGTGCAGCATCGGCTCGAATCTGGAATGGGACGTCGGCACTGCCGCGATGATGCACTTGGTCGTCGCCTGCCCGAACATGAAAGTCGAAGAGTTCCCCGGCGACATCCTCGGCCCGACGTACCACGAGGTTCGCATCGCCCAAAATCCGGTCGCGATCGACGGACCGCTGGTGACGATCAGCGACCGGCCGGGCCTGGGAGTCGATGTCGACTGGCAGATTGTGCGCGAGCACCCACTCAAGTAGTTCCTGCCTTCCATCGTTCTGCCAAGAATCTTTTGGCAGAACGATGGAAAACAGATCTCGACTCGACTTCGCGATTCATTTATCAATCCGCCCCTCTCCGAGCTGGCCATCCGGTCAGCTCACCCATCACATCACCGAATCATTCCCCTTCAGCTTGCCTCGGAGGCATGGATGCCGCCGTCTGCGGTTGGTCCGCGTTCGTGGTTGCGCGAATCGCGCGGGATCATTTTCCCAGCGTTGATCGTGGGTTCGGTCGTTGCGCTCGTGACGCCGTTGCCACCGATGCTGATGGACTTGCTGTTGGCCGCGAACATCACGGTCTCGGTGCTGATTCTGCTGACGACGGTTTACGTCGGGCGACCGCTGGAATTCAGCGCATTTCCCGCGATTTTGTTGGGAACGACACTCGCTCGATTGGTCTTGAACGTCGCTTCGACGCGGCTGGTTTTGACTCGTGGCGGAAGTGACGGCACGCAAGCGGCCGGCAAGGTCATTGAAGCGTTTTCGCAGTTTGTCGCGGGGGATCAGATCGCTGTCGGCATTGTCATTTTCCTGATCATCGTCGCGATTCAGTTCCTGGTCATCACCAAGGGAGCGACGCGCATCAGCGAAGTCGCCGCGCGGTTCGCGCTCGACGGGTTGCCGGGCAAACAGATGGCGATTGATGCCGACCTCAACGCGGGAGCGATCTCACACGAGCAAGCTCGGCAGCGGCGAGACGATCTGATTCGGCAAGCCGACTTTTACGCGGCAATGGACGGAGCCAGCAAATTTGTGCGCGGCGATGCGGTCGCGGGTCTTGTGATCATGGCGGTCAACATCGTCGGCGGGCTGTACATGGGCGTGTTCGAGAACGACATGCCGATCGCTGACGCGGCCGATGTTTTCACGCGGCTGACGATTGGCGACGGACTCGTCACTCAAGTGCCTGCATTTCTGATTTCGCTGGCGGCCGGTTTGATCGTGACTCGTTCGTCGAGCGAAAGCGATCTGCGGCGTGACGTCGTTCATCAAACCTTCCGACATCCCGAAGCGATGTTCCTGGCGGCGGCGTTTCTGTCGGCGATGAGTTTCACCGGTCTCCCCACGCTGCCACTGATCGCGATGGCCGCGGGATGCGCGATCGTCGGAACGCTGCTTCGCAAAGCGAACGGCCAACAGCAGGTGCCACCCACGACGATCACCGCAACTGACAAACTGCAGCCGAAAGTCGAAGACTTTTTGCGAGTCGATCCGATGGAACTGACGATCGGCCCTGGCCTCGTGACGTTGGCCCAGAGCGGCGACTTGCTGACGCAGATTTCCGCCGTGCGAACACGCATCGCGCACGAACTCGGCATGTTGCTGCCGAAGATGCGGATCAAGGACAATCTTCATGCGGAACCGTTTGCCTACGAGCTGAAACTACGCGGCATTCCGGTCGCAGCGGGCGAAGCTCGCGTCGATCGGTTGCTGGCGGTGCGAACGTCGTTCGTCACGGGCGAACTCTCCGGACAACGCACCGTCGATCCGGTCACGGATCGGCAGGCGGTTTGGATTGAACCGGCTCAGCGCGATCGCGCGGAATTGCTCGGCTATCTGGTGCAAAGCCCGACAGATGCGTTGTTCATGCACTTGCACGAAGTCGTGCGCGAACACGCGGCGGAACTGCTGACTCGACAGCAAGTGCATGGACTGCTCGACAACTTGCGGCTGACATCGCCCAAAGTCGTTGACGAGTTGGTGCCGTCGCTGCTCAGGCCAGCTCAGGTGCATCAAGTTTTGGAGAACCTGCTGCGCGAACGAGTGCCGATTCGTGATCTCGAAACAATTCTGGAAACGCTCGGCGACTTTGCCGAACGGACGCAGAACATGGTGTTGCTGACCGAGTACGTGCGCTCGGCATTGGCCCGCACGATCTGCCAGCGACATCGCGACGAGCAGCGCGTGCTGCAAGTGCTGACGCTCGATCCGGACCTCGAAGACGTCATCGCAGCCGGAGTCAATTTCAGCGACAACGGCCTGATCGTGAAGTTGTCGCTGGCAACGAGCGATGCGATTCGGCAATCACTGACCGAAACGCTTGCGGCCACCGAGGCGAGCATCGTGCTGGCGACCTCGTCATCCGTGCGGCTCGGCCTACGACATCTCGCGGCCACCACGTTCGCTCGTTTGACGATTCTCAGTTTGAACGAAATTTCTCGTGACACACAGATCGAATCGCTGGGGCAAGTCGCCAACATCGCGCCCAGTGCAGGAGTGATTCATGCCTGATATCCGAACGTTTCGAGCCGCCTCGATGCAGGAAGCGATGCGCATCATGCGTCGCGAACTTGGCGAGGACGCGGTCGTCGTCAACACGCGGTCAATCGTGCAACGGCGAGCGTTGCCGTTCTTCAAGGCTAAGTGTGAAGTCGAAGTCACGGCGCGAAATGGTGGTCAAGCGAAACCAGCCCGACGCGCCAGCGAGGGGTCGGCGGTGACCGTCGAGGAGAACCACTCGCTGACGCGTCGTGCTGGTGGAATTGACGACTCGCGTCTCTTGTCGCCGTTGCAGTTGGCTGAACATCTCGAACGCGAGTTGCTCGAACCGAATGCCTTCGCACCGAGTGACAGCGGCATCGAACTCAGCCCCAGCCTCGAACGATTGATCGCCGCACCGACTTCCAAATCGAAGAGCGGAAAGCCCAACGTCGCGTACTCGGACAAGACGAACATCCCGGCACTGTCACAGTTCCCTGTGCCGGACAAGCTCGATGAGCGGCTGGATTCGATTCAGCGGATGCTCGAAAGTTTGAACAAGTCGCGGCATCTCGGTGGCGACAGCGAAGTGCCGCCAGAGTTATTTCAACTCTACACCGAATTGCTCGACAGCGATGTGGAAGAAGAGACCGCCCGCGATTTGATCTTCGGAGTTCGTCGGCATGTGAAACCGGAGCAACTCCACGATCACGACTACTGCAAGTCGCTGCTGACGGGACTCGTCGAATCCGATTTCCGTACCGCGTCGCCGATCAAGCCGACTCCCGGCCGTCGCCGAATTGTGGCGCTCGTCGGACCGACCGGCGTCGGCAAGACGACGACCATTGCGAAGTTGGCCGCCAACTTCCGACTGCGCGACGGGATCAAAATCGGGCTCGTCACGGTGGATACTTTCCGCGTCGCGGCAGTCGAGCAACTCCGCACCTATGCCGAGATTATTGACTTGCCGATGAAGGTCGTCACCAGCCCGCTCGAAATGCGGCGAGCATTGGACGAACTCGTCGGACTGGACCTGATCCTGATCGACACCGGCGGACGCAGTCCACGCGACGAATTGAAGATTCAAGAACTGAAGTCTCTGTTGGCGGAAGCTCAAGTGGATGAGGTGCATTTGGTGCTCAGCCTGACGGCAAGCGTCAGCAGTCTACGCGCCGCCTGCGAGAAGTTTGCGACTGCGAACACGACTGCGTTAGTCCTGACCAAGTTGGACGAGGCGGCCGGCATGGGTTCGTTGCTGACAGCGGCTCGCAAACTGCCGCTGCCAATCAGCTATCTGACAACCGGCCAAGACGTGCCCGATGACATCGAATGCGCGAACGCCAGCCACATGGCCCGATTGGTGCTTGGACAAGAAAAGTTGGAGGCGTAGCAATCCCGATGCGTGACCAAGCCTCAACTCTGAGAAATCTCATCCAGCGCCGCTCGGCCGATGCGTCTGTCGCGGCGAGCGAACGTGCGCGGATCGTCGCGTTCACGAGCGGCAAAGGGGGAGTCGGCAAATCGAATCTCGCGCTCAACGTGGCGGTTGCGATGGCTCAAGCTGGAACGCGAGTTTGTTTGCTGGATGCGAATCCGGGGTCGAACAACATCGACTTGCTGTGCGGGTTGAACTGCTACTGGAACTTCGGGCATGTGCTCACCGGCGCGAAGTCGCTCGGTGAAGTGATCCTGAAAGGTCCGGCGGGAATCAACGTCGTGTCGGGAGTCAGTGGACTGCTGGAACTCGCAGCAACAGACCGTAGCCTGGATGGTTCAGTGCACATTGATCATCACCCGACCCACAAGGGGTCGGGCTACAGTCATGCAAACTTGGCCGGTCAAGTCGCCGCGCTTGAAACCGCGTACGACGTGTTGATCATCGATGCGGGGACCGGGTTGACTGAGTCCGCGCGGCGGTTCACAAGCGTCGCCGACGTGACATTCTTGGTGACGACTCCGGAACCGACGGCCATCGCGGATGCGTATGCCACGCTCAAAGCCTGGCAAGGGAGCGTGTCGTCGATGCCGGAAGTGCTGGTGAATCGAGTTGACTCGGCGGCTCAGGCGAAACAGATTCTGGACCGATTCTCGCAGACCGTCGAAATGTTTCTGCGCTGTCCGCCGCCGTCCGGATGCTGGGTTGCGGAGGATCCTGTCGTCCCACGAGCGGTCGCCGCGCGACACCCATTTGTCGAGACTGCACCTGATGGCGCGGCCACTCGTGACGTGCGAGCAATCGCGAAGAGTCTGCTCGCCGGTGCGAAACCGGTTCGGACACAGACTCTTCTCGAACGACTTTGACGGTTAGGAAATTTATAGCGAAAGGACTCAAGAACATTCACTGCGATTGCCGATCTGATTAAAGAAGTTGGTGCCAATCCTGCGCCTGAATGGTTCGCCGGATGTTGCCGCTTCGCCCCACCTCATCGTTCGGACTTGCTCCGAAGCCTGCCTCTCCCATCGATCCTGGAATGACCCACGGAGGGTTTTGTCATGTCGCTTACGAAGTTCACGGAAGAACAACTCACCGAAGTTTGGACCGACTACAAGAAGGACCAATCGGATATCACCCTGCGCAACACGCTGATGGAGCGTTACCTGCCACTGGTGCGGTACAACGCCGAGCGAGTCTGGGCCAAGCTGCCGGATGGCGTCGATCTGAATGACCTGATCTCCGCCGGCGTGTTCGGCCTGATGGACGCGATCGAAGCGTTCGACATGGGACGCGGCGTGAAGTTTGAAACGTACTGTGTGCCGCGCATCCGCGGTGCGATGCTCGACGAACTCCGCACGATGGACTGGGTGCCGCGACTCGTTCGCAGCAAGGCCAGCAAGTTGGAAGCGGCTCGCAAGCTGGCCGAGATTGAACTCGGCTATCCGCCGGCCGATGCCGACATCGCCGCCAAGCTGCAAATCTCGACCGAGGAATTCGACCGCATGAAGGCCGAGGCCAGCGCGGTGAATCTCGTCAGCCTCAACAAGAAGTGGTACGAGACCGACAGCTACAAAGACGTCCGCGAAGTGGACATCCTCGAAGACCAGAAGGGCGAAGACCCGACGAACGGCATCCAAAAACGGGACGTGATGAAACTGGTCACGAAGGGCCTGAACCGCAACGAGCGGCTGATCATCATCCTGTACTACTACGAAGAACTGACGATGAAAGAGATTGGCAACACGCTGGGACTGTCCGAGTCGCGCGTCAGCCAGATGCACTCCAGCATCGTCACCCGATTGAAGGACCAACTCGGTCGTCGCCGTCCGGAATTCGGGTAGGCGTCAATCAAGGATCGGAAGACTTTTGACTTCGGAAAGGTATCGGCCATGCCCTCTGCTCTGGCCGCAAAGCTGCGGAACCGCATGTTCGGCGAAAAGCCGACCAGCATGTCGGTCTATCACGATCTGATCGCCAAAGCGGTCGAGCCGGGCATGACTGTGCTGGATGTCGGCTGCGGCCGAGGTGCGCTCGCGCCGTACCCGTGGCACAAACACTCGAACATCAAACTCTGGGGGATCGATCCCGATCCGACCGCCGCCGAGAATCCGCATCTCGAATCGTTCACGTTGTTGACGGACGATCTGAATTGGCAGATTCCGAGCGGCACCGTCGATCTGGCCATCGCCCGCTATGTGTTGGAACATGTCGCGGACCCGACTGCGTTCTTTCGCAACCTTTCGCGAGTGCTCAAGCCTGGCGGAAAGTTTTTGTTTCTCACACCCAACCGCTGGCATCCCGCGATGATCGCTTCGCACTGGATGCCCTACGGACTCAAGCAACGCATCCTCGCGTTGACCAAACGTGCCGATCCACATGACGTCTTTCCAACCTGCTATCTGCTGAACTCGACGGCCGCGATGAAGTCGGTCGCTCAGCGGAGCGGATTGGAAGTGACTGACTTGCAGACTCGCGAGATTCAGCCGTGCGGCTATCTCGACTTCAGCGTGCTCGGCTACTTCGCCTCGTGCGCGTATTTCGCGACGATGCGAGTGACCGGCTTGCAGCGCTTCTTCGGCATGACGATGACCGGTGTGCTGACGAAGGCGAACTCCGCGACCGTCCGAAACGCAACGCCTCAGCCAACCAACGCCGTCTCTGATTGGCAATCCTTGGGAGCGACAACGTGACAGCAAACTCTTCGCGTTGGGGTGCCTGTCTTTTGATGATCCTCTGCGTGACAACGCTGAGCGGTTGTCTCGGCGCGGCAAGATCTCCGGCACTGGCTCGGAAGAATAGCTCCGAAACCTGTGCGCAACCGTTGAAGAAGACCGCGTCTCACAGTCGCCACAAATCGACAGAGCCTCCGGCGGTCGTCGGAGCGAACTGGCCACGTGAGATCGACCGCTGAACTGCAATTCGGCTAAACGCCCAGTGAGTGGCGTTTCTCCGCGATGAACGGCAAGTGGTGTGGAATGTGGCCGGTGATGCGTTCGAGGAACGTGCGCAGCGACAACGGTCCTGCTTCGCTGTGACGTCCCACGCGCTGGAGGTCGGCGTCCGAAACGGTTCGCAGAATCGCGGCCATTTGCTGGCGGACGCAGTCGATCAAACCGAGTTCCGTTTCGAGATCGCGTGCGTGATAGGCCAGTTTGGCCGCGAACTGGTCGGGATCGCCGCCGAACAGTGTCGGCTCATCTTCGGCGAGAATGCGCTTCATGCGATCGCCATAGACCGGCTCAAAGTCCGCGAGATGCGCGACTACTTCCAGCGTGCTCCACTTGCCGGCGACCGGACGAGCCAGCAGTTGCTCACGAGTCATTCCGGCCACCGCCTCGCGCAACAGCTTCGGGCCTTTCAGGTATTCGTCGATCAACTGCGAGTGGCTGAGTTCGGAAAGATTCATCGGCAGACTCCTGATTCGCGGGACGATTCGGAATAATCGAGCAGCATCATCCCAAGAGATTCCAGGCTTCACCAGCGAGCGAGTTTTCCGATGTCGAACTCCGACGAATGGTCCTTTCCCGCAGGCGTGACGTATTTGAATCACGGTTCCTTCGGCCCGTCGCCGCGCTGCGTGCGTGAGTCGCGACAGGGATGGACCGAACGGCTCGAACAACAGCCGATGGATTTCTTCTTGCGGCAGATGGAATCGGAGTTGGACCATGCCGCCGCGAAGCTGGGCGAGTTCATCGGGGCGGATGGCAACGATCTGCTGTTCTGTGACAACGCGACGGTGGCGATGAACATCGTGGCCGACAGTGTCGCGCTGCAACCGGGCGACGAAGTGCTCTTCACCAATCAAGAGTACGGCGCGGTGTTGCGCATCTGGCGGCGAGCCTGCGATCGTGCCCAAGCCCAGATCGTCGTGCAGCCGCTGCCGCGACCGATCACTTCGGCGGAGGAGCAAGTCGCCGCGCTGCTGGCGGGCATCACCGGCCGCACGAAGCTGATCGTCGTCAGCCACATCACGTCGCAGACGGCGGTGATCTTTCCGATCGAGGCGATCTGTCGCGCAGCGGCCCAGCGGGGCGTGCCGGTCTGCGTGGATGGGCCGCATGCGTTGGCGATGGTGGATCTCAACCTGCGTCGGCTCGGCTGCGATTTCTATTGCGCGAGCGGCCACAAATGGCTGAGCGCGCCATTCGGCAGCGGCTGCTTGTTCGTGGCCAAACGCCGTCAGCAGAAGTTGTCACCGCCCGTCATGAGCTGGGGCGGCAGCGTGAGTGGCCGGCCGGCGCATTGGCAGGACGAGTTCCGTTGGCTGGGCACGCGCGACCCCGCGCCGTTCTTGGCGATGCCCACCGCGATCGAGTTCCTCGAACGCAGCGGCCTGGAATCCTTTCGTGAGCAGACACACGACCTCGCCCAGTACGCACGGCAGCGAATCGTGGAGCTCACTGGTCTCGAACCACCGCTCCCCGACAGTCGCGAGTGGTACGGCTCGATGATCGCGATGCCGATTCCGGTCGCGGGTCCAGCTCCCAAGCAGGGGATTCGCGACCAGTTGCAAACACCGCTGTGGGAGAAATTCGGCATCGAGATTCCGATCATCCATTGGCACGGCGAACGACTGCTGCGCGTCTCGTGTCACCTCTACAACACCCGGGCGCAGATCGACCGGCTGATCGACGCCTTGCACGAGTTCGGGATCGGACGCCCTTGAACGTTCGGCCTGTCCCGAATTCTTCCTGAGCGCGAAAGGAGCACGACGCGCCAGCGAGTGGTGGCGGTGAGAATCCCTCGCTGGCGCGTCGGGCGAGCAGCACTCGTGACCGTTGCCTGAGAGAGGCACTCAGCGGTCCGGGACGGAGAGGATTCCCGCGTCGCGTTGGGCTTCGCGCCAGGGTCCGGAAAGGTGCCAACCGGAGTCTTGGCCAACCCGCAGGGGTCTGCCGGGATGCCCACCTGAGTCTTGGCCATCCGGGTCGGGTACGGGTTGGCCAAAGGGCGAGTCGGCGGCTGGCCGGAGTCATCCGTACGAGCAAAAACCGGAGTTGTTGCCTACCCGGAGTCGGCCGGATTGATGCCAACCGAAGTTTTTGCCTCTGCCGACCCGAACGCATTGACGACTACTTATCCGTTTATCCGGTTCCCAATAAATAACCGCGCGCCGCTTACGGCACGGGATTTGCGCAGACTCAAGCCATGAATTGATCACCGTCAACATGGCAGGAGGCTGGGCATGACTGTTGTGGAGCATCATTCCGTGGACGAGTTGCAGGAGTTGTTTC
>CAMAWN010000037.1 GCA_945861865.1 Candidatus Kuenenia stuttgartensis
CTCGTAGATCAACGCCAGCGAGACGCCGTCGATTTTGAACTCGATCGTGTATGCCGACTGGACACCCACGCCCAATCCTTTGCGAACGTCCGCATCGAACTTGCGAACGCCGGCCTCCTCGTAGACGTTCTCGATCGACAGCATCGGCAGGCGATGATCGACTTGCGTGAAACCCTCGATCGGCTCGCCGCCGACTTTGTGGGTCGGGCTGTCGGGCGCATCGAGTTCCGGATGCTCTCGTTCGATCTCCTGCAACCGCTGGAGCAGCCGGTCATATTCGAGATCCGAAATCTCCGGCTGGGCTTCGACGTAGTACAGCCGATTGTGCCGCCAGAGTTCGGCTCGCAGTTGCACAACTTCAGCTCTCAACGCGGCGATCATAAGACTCTTTCAAGAAACTCGGCCTCGCCGATGGAACTCATGCACGGCGGCTCGGCGAAGAATCATGATTCGACGGCACTATCCGACATGAATGAGACGGTCTTGACGACCAGCGCTCGCTCAACAAAAGCGGCGAGGATTGCTCCTCGCCGAGGTTTGGTGTTTGGGTGAACGCTCGGACTTGCCGAGTTAGTACTCGCCGACGCGCTCGCCTGTCTCTCGAGTCGCCAGAGCTTTCAAGATTTTGAAATTCACATTTTTAGCGATCCCCCGACTTGAGCCATCGGCGAGCGCGAAGTTGCAGGATTCCGCGTGCCAACTACCGAAGCCAAAGTAGTGTTCAGCGGACTTCGTCCAATAGGTATCGAACGAGGCATTTCTCATCGTCATAAACAAGCCGTCGGTCCCGCGGTCGGAGACATCATTATTGTCGTCGTCGGCAACGCGAGCGCAACAGCTATTACCGTCTCCCCAAAAGCCCATCAGCGACTCGCCAATCAAAAGCGTGTTGGATTCACCATCACGGATCATGCGAAAAGAGACGGGAATGTCTTGGAACATCATTCCGTTATTAAGCGTCGTGCCCATGCTACCTCGGTAATTGGAGTAGCCATATCCCGCTGGCCGGCTGCTGGGGGGCAGGGGATTGGATGGGCATGTATAGCTGCCAATCAATTGTTGACAGGCGACCATGTTATCGGTGACCGTCGCCGGATTCATTTGGTCGAACTTCGGCTTGTTGAAATTCACGCCGACGGTCGTCATTCCCAATGGAGTCAAGATCATCGATTGCCAACTCCAACTGTCTGAGTAGATCCAGTCGACCAATTGCACCTGTTGCACTTGCCCGTTGACCTGTGGGCCGAGCGGAATCGTGATTGGCGCCATTGGGAACGCCAGTGCAATCGACGGATTGGTGCTGAGAATGAATCCGGGAGGAAAGCACTTGTGAGTGCCCTCGTAACTATGGCAGGCCAGGGCCATCTGCTTGAGATTGTTGATGCATTCGGTACGTCGAGCCGCTTCGCGAGCTTGTTGAACAGCCGGCAGCAGCAGCGCGGCCAAAATCGCGATGATCGCGATCACGACCAACAATTCGATCAGCGTAAATCCAGATCGGACCGAGGCCGATGAACTGGAGGTGTGACGATTCAAGACCGTGGGGTTCTTCATGAAGTAATCTCCGACAGCAGTTGCAAGTCGCCCGCGAAACGGATTGGAGCGTATCAATCGTCATGTGTGTGTCAATCGAGGAAGTTTCGCCAGGCTGAGTACTTGCGCGAGCTGAGTTGGTGCGACAACGAAGGACTGCGAGCCGGTCTGGTGGGTGCTCGAAACAGCCTCATTCCCGCCTCTTGCGGAGTGCGTCCCCCTTTGCGGACGTTGCACTTCAAGCAAGCACAGACAATGTTGTCCCAAGTGGACGGCCCGCCGCGGCTGCGCGGCACGACATGATCCAGACTGAGGTGGTTGTTGCCGAATTTCTTCCCGCAGTACTGGCAGCGGTTCTCGTCCCTCAAAAAAACGTTCCGGCGGTTAAACTTGACCACGTTGCGCGGCACGCGGTCGTAATCCAACAGTCGGATCACGCGAGGCACCTGAATGGCGAATGAGACGGTACGTATCCAGTCGTCCCACTCGCAGAATTCTTCGAGGCAATGTTTGGCGTCGCTCAATTCGCGCCAGCGATTGAAATCGAATGTCTGAAATTGGCCATCTTCGACAGAGACCACTTCTGCAAAACTTTTGTAAAGCAGTGTGAAGGCTCGCCGCACGGAGACAACGTGAACCGGAGCGTAGGCTCGATTCAGAGCCAAGACGCTGGCTTGCATTGCCGAAGTGGGACCAGAACGGACAGCAACAGGAACAGGTCGTGTAGAAATCATGAGACCATTCCAACGGTCAGAGGCCGGAACGGTCGAATCTCGCTTCCCAAGCGGCGGAGATTCTAGCGGCAGGTTTTTCGCCAAACAACAGCGACGCTTACAATCTCGCCATCGGGTACGGGGTGCGTTTGAATCGCAACGGCGATGGCACACAGCAGTCCAATGCCGAATGGAGAATGAATGATGAGATTGAATTGGCTGGGTTGCCTGATACTGACAACAACATGGTGCGATGTGTCAGTGTTCGCCATCGAGAAGATCGAGCTTGCGGAGCTGGAAACAGACACACGCGTGAGATTGGTGCGGAGCCATGTCCAAGTTAGCGGACAACTCCAAACGGCGGCCGGTGGCGGCAAGAAGATTTCGCTCAAGCTGAGTGCCGACGCTCAATACCGCTTCTTTGAGCGGCGATTGACTGGGGCCGGTCGTGATGCTGAGACGTTGCGATCGGCGCGGCTGTATCGGTTTGCCAATAACGAGGCTGAGGTCGCTCCGGCCGACGCTCCAGCCGGAGCCGCACCGAAGAAATCGACGTTGCAGCTTCCTGAAACACGGCATTTGGTCGTCGCTCACGGACGTCGCGAAGGAGCGATGCTTTACAGCCCGACCGCGACGTTAACCTACGATCAGCTCGATCTGATCAGCACGCCGGGCGACAGTCTGTCGCTCTTGAGTCTTTTGCCACGCGAAGAAACTGCGACTGGAGATTCTTGGAAAACCGAGACCTGGGCCGTTCAAATGCTGTGCGGCATCGAGGCCATGACAAAAGGGGAAATCACCTGCAAGCTGGAAGAGGCCGATGCCAACACTGCTCGCGTGACGTTCGCTGGCAGCGCGGACGGGGCAACGCTGGGTGCGCCGACTACCGTGCAACTCACGGGCGAGTTCACGTTCGATCGCAGCGCGAAGCTGATGACACGCGCGCGTGTGAAACAGACGGAGATTCGCGCGATCGGTGCCGCCAAGCCGGGCCTGGAAGTGACGGCCAACGTCACGCTCGAACGTTCCCTGGCGGACGAAAGCTCGGAAGCCAAACTCCTCAGCAACGCGGCCGTGGCGGAACTCCCTGTCGAGCCAGCGGTCGAAATGCAGTTCCTGCGATTCGAGTCGTGGGGCACTCGATTTTATCACGACCGCGACTGGCACCAGTTTCATCAAACCAACGACGTCGCGGTCTTGCGCTTGATGGAGCACGGCAGCCTGTTCGCGCAAGTCAATGTCTCGCCGATCCCGGCCGCCGCCTCGGGAAGTCACACGTCCGAGGAACAATTCCAAACAGACATTCGCCGGAGTCTCGGCAAGAAACTGAAATCCATCGCCAAGGCCGAGCAACTCAAACCTCGCAACGCGAACGACCGACGCTTTCTGTTTCGCGTGACGGTGGACGGCGAAGCGGATGGTGTGCCGATGACGTGGTTTTACCACCTCTGTGCCGCACCGACTGGCCAGCAAGTCTCGTTCGTGTTCGCCGTCGAAACGAAGAACCTCGAAAAGTTCAACAACCGCGACCTGAACTTCGTCCGTCTACTGGAGTTCATCCCCGCGCGACAGGCCACGAAGTAGGTCATCGACCACAGAACGGACGCCTACGTCCGTTCTACTCTTCGGTGGACTCGGTTGTTTCGCGGCGTTTTTCTTCGGCCGCGATGCGGTGCTCATACAGCGGGCCAGCGATCCGGATCGGACGAATGTCGAGATGGATGTCGAGGACCGTGTAGTCCTCGCCGCCGAACTCTTCGGTGTACCAGCCCTTGCTGTCGGGGCCGCGATAGAACCGGAACTCGAAGCCGTCGGACGGTTGGTTCTTGGCGTCGAGACCGCTGAACGCCAAGCCGATCGCTTCCGGTTCGTGGTTGTCGATCAGCCGTCCAAGCAAATCCGCCACCGCCGCATTTCCCAGGATGTCCGTGTAGAACATGCGGTGGTCGAAGTACGGATCGTAGTCGGCGGCGTTCGGGTCGAGCATGATGTCGTCGAGCTTCTCTTCCGCTGGTGTTACGACGCGCGTGCGCAAGTCGATCGAGTCGCCGCGGTCCAAGTAGCTCAACTTCACATTCTTCAGAGCGAAGCTGTCCATGTCGGGATCGCGTTTGGCCTGCGAGACATCCATGATGAGCACGCCCTTGTAGCCGATGACGCTGGCCTCGTAGCCCCGTTTCACGACCAGAGCTGTGTTCTCATCGACGCCGATGCCATACGGAATCCCTTGCGAGTGCATCGCGACCAGCGCGCGAGCGAATCGGCCGCGAACCAGGCAGTGCTGCTCGACGAACCAGCGTTTGTCGAGGAAGCCCAGGCCGTCATCGAGTTCCTCGCCCATGCTGACGCCGTTTTGCAAAATCTTGAGCGGCGGCGGAGCATCTCGAAACATCACATGACTCATGATCGCCGCACCCGCGCTGGTTCCGGCGATGACGCCGCCGCGACGGTACACGTCCCAGATCGCGTCGAGCATCGGAGTCCGCTCGCGATCTTCGTCCAGCAGAGCATCGACGATTCGCCCTTGTGCTCCGCCAACAAAATAAACACCGGTCGCCGCACGAACCCGATCCACCAACTCTGGATCAAAGACCGCTTCCTGGACGTCGCGATCGACTTCGCTCCACGCCACGGGGACGATAAACGCCTCGGCACCGGCACGGTTCAAAGTCTGCACGAGCTTCGCACAGGATTTGATGGGTTGACCGCTGGCCGCCGTCGGGAAAACGGCGATCTTCGCTCCGTCACCTCCCGCGAGTTCCACGATCGTGTCCCACAACTCACGATCTCGAAACCGTTCCGACCCGCCAATGATGACCAGCGAGCCTTTCGGCGCGTCGAGGTCTTCCGCGACAGTCGTTCGCGCGGTCTCTTCCGCACGTGAATCCGCCGCGTCGACGACGGGCAAAAACGCGAGCAAGCAGAACCAAGCGATCGTGACTCTCACAGCACTCTTCCTTTTTGATCGGAACGCCACCGGACGCGAACCAGCCTCATGAGCGAGAGGGGATGTCGCGGTGCCGCTCCTCGGACCACTTCCTTGCGGTTCGGGCGACCTCGTTCCGAGAGACCGCCAAGGGAGATGTACCCCCACAGTCCAACTCCGTCAATTGGGTTACACACGCTCCGGCAATCCCTGCGGCTCGCACTGAAGAGAGCATCGGACGGTTCGATTGTGAGTGATCGTTCCGTGAATTTTTACGGAACCGAACCAGCCGGCAAGCCAGCGAGTTTCTCAATTCGTGGCCGGAGGCGACGCAGGCACGGGCGGATTCGCCGCAGAGGACGTTGAACTCGCCCCCTTCGCAGCCGGAGTTTGCAATTCGGACACCAATTCCGCTCGCCGCGCGGCGACCTCGGCATCAAACGACGTGACCACGTCGATGGCTTTGTCACGCGACGTCGCAAGTCCAATGACGAGGTACTGCGTCACGGCCAATCCGTAGCACAACCAACCCGGCGTTCCGAGTTTGAACACCGTGACAATCGCGAACACCGGCGACGACCGGCTGAGATACACGCACGCCACGCCCCACAGCCACTCACGCCAATTCTGCCCGATCTCTCGACAGGCTTCCCAAAACTTTTTCGATTTCAGCTTGGGCGGGCCAGGATGAATAAATCGAAACAATTCCTGATCCGGCATCCCTTCGATACAGCCGATGGCCAGGAACAGACGCAATCCAAACAGCACCGCGTCCAGTTCCTGTTCGATCCATTTGCTCTGAAACAGGATGACCTCCATGTTGTGCGTCGCGAACAGGAGCAGCACGGACGCCCGAAACCACTGCGACAGGTCTTTCTCCAACTCCTGACTGATGACGTCGATTCGCAGCAGGTACTTCAGCAGGAAGCGGAAGATCGGGATCGCGATCAGCTTCAACAGCAACCGCGTGACCGGCTTGGTAATCAGCCGAATTCCTGGCAAGTTGTACAGCCAATAGACGAGATTTCCCAAAGCTCACCTCTCGCTGATTTTGGTCAAGATCACGCCACAGAAGAGTGACCCGACGAGACCCCCGTCGCAAGTCACGGCCCCGATTCACCGGGCCGAAGGCCAGATGAGGGCCTCAATGACGAGTTGCTCACTTTCTGCAATTTACGTCCCTCTCCCAAAGTGAGCGGGAGAAAGGCCTCTCTGATCCGCGAAAGAAACTCCCGTCTTGTTCGCATTTCAGCGATGTGGGATAAACCTTGACCGATCGTCACTCTCACCCGGAAAAGGATGTCCGTGTGCTGGAGCCGCCCTCCTCATCTCTGCTCAAAACACTGTCAGCACTGAATCTCTGCTCGCCGCGCGATCTGCGGCGTTGTCGAGCCTATGTGCGGCGACTGACGCGCGACCTGCCGGCCTTCGATTCGATCTGGATCGATGCCCTTGTGCAGTCGCGCCGGCTGACGGCCTTTCAAGGGCAGTCCTTGGAAAACTCGCAGGGTGAGCGTCTGCAAGTCGGTCCGTGTCTGTTGCTGGAACGGCTCGGCGGCACTGCGACCGCAGAAACATTTTTGGCTCGACGACGCGATGCCGAGGACGTCTGTGTCCTGAAACTGACATCGGCTGCTCCCGAACAACTTCGGCCGCAGAACGAACTCTTGGCGAAGTTGGTCTCTGCAGCGGCGGACTTGCCGCACCCGGCGATCGTGTTGCCGCAGGCGACTCAGATCGTCGAATGGCCTTCGGTCGGCGACTGGCGATTGGTCACGATCAGCCGGCATGTGCGCGGTCCGCATCTGGCGGAATTGCTGGTGCGACGAGGTCGTTTCCCAACGTCAGTCGTCGTCGAAATCGGTCGGCAATTGTTGGACGGTCTGGCTGCACTCGAGAAGCGTGGCCTCGTGCATGGCGATCTTTCGCTGACGAACGTCCGCATTACTCCGCAGGGGCAGTCGGTGTTGGTCGATGCGGGATTGGTCTCCGTGTTTCGGCCGGAGTTCAGTTTTCACACGATTCGCTCGGCGGATCGGTACGACGGGTTGGCCCCTGAACGCATCTCCGCCGGCTTGCCGCCGTCCAGTTCGAGCGACTTGTATGCGCTGGGTTGTCTGCTGTGGCAGTTGCTCGCGGGACGTCCGCCGTTTGCGGCGGGAGACCCATTAGCCAAAGTTGCGGCCCATCAAACACAAACCATCGTCGATGTGCGCGAGTGGGTACCTGATGCTCCCGACTGGCTGGCGGACACGCTGTTGTGTTGGACCGCCACGAATCCCACCGCTCGCCCGCGCTCGCTGCGCGAGGCGGCGAATGACTTCGGCCGACCAACTCGTGGCGGCCGTCGTTTGCTGGCGGGCTTTCGCGGCGCGTTCGATCGTTCGACGCCGCGCAAGCCGCCGACGGAATCGAACTCACGCTGGCCGTTGACCGTCGCCGCAATCTTCGTGATGTCGGGCGCCGCGCTGTCTCTGCTCGATCAAGGCGCTCGCAATTTCGTGCTCTCGCTGACGAGACCGCGTCTGGAAATCAGCACTCGCGAGACACATCGCCAACCTGCCGAGGAATCACCGAACCTCGCCCGCGAACCTCAACCGCTGCCAGCACCGGATGCGTCCGGTCGCATCGCGCTGGCTCCGAACGGGCGTTATCTGGCCGAGGACATCGCTGGCAGCGGCAGCTTGCAAATCGTCGGCAACGAATCGCATCCGGCGGAGATCGTGATCGCCGATCGCGCGCTGTCGTTGTGGGCCGAACGCATTCAACTGAGTCATGTGCGTTTCACGAGGCAACCGTCCGCAACGAATCCTTCGTCCTCGATGTTGATTGCCGACTGCCAACAATTGGAAGTCCACCAAAGTCGCTTCGACCAAATCGGAGACGACTCGACTCAGACACGCCGCCGCGGAGCCGCGCTTGCGTGGCGTCCGCAAGAGTCCCGATCGCGACGCGAGACGCACGTCGTCCTGCGAAACGTCGTGTTCACCGGAACCGCACCAGGCGTCTATCTAAATTCTCTACCCAATCGGTTCACGGCCGAGAACGTGTTGAAAGTCGGTCACGGCGAATTCGTCCAAGTGAGCGACCCCGGTGCCACTGATTGGATCTGTGAACTGCGGCGCGTCACCCTGCGCGGCACCGGTCCGTTGCTGCGCTGCTGGCCGACTCGAGAAAATGCGTCGCTCAGTCGCGTGAAATTGTCCGCCACCAATTGCGTCTGCGACCTGAATCGCTCGATGTCGGAGGTGACTCGCCCCGCATTGATCGCCTGGATGACTGGCCGGCTTCCCTCCAACTGGACGTCGGCGGTTGATTGGCAATTGGAGGGAATACTCGTGCCCCCCGACATCGACGTGATCACTCGCATCGATCCGTCCACCAGCCGCCGTACGCCAATCGACGAATCGCAGCTCAACATCGACGGTCTAGTCGCCGCTCGGTTTGAGTTCGCCGGTCCCGAAACGCCGCAGCCCGAAGATTCTGCATTGCGATCCAGCGATGCTCCGCGCGCCTCCGCCGCAGTCCCAGGAATCGAAGCGGACTTGCTCCCACGAGTGCCGTGAACTGGCACACCATCGTTGACGAGAAAACGCCTCGGCCGATTTACGCGACCAATCCCGCTTCGCGAGACCACGCAATCGTCGTGCGCATCGCCTCGGTGAAGTCCGTCGGAGGATCGTAACCGAGCAGTCGCCGGGCCTTGTCGATGCTGTAGTCCAGGTTCAGGCCCAGGAACTTGATCCGTGCGCTCGACAGCGGCGGAGCTTCTTGCTTGCCGAGCATTCGATAAGCAGCTTCCATCAGATTTGCCAGCAATTTGGCAACCGGCAGCGGAACGTTCTTCGTCGGAGTCGGCAGGCCGGCCGCCTCGCAGATGGTGCCGATGAATTCGCGTCGCGAAACCAACCGGTTGTCGGTGATGTTGAACAGCTCGCCGACGACATTGTCTTTTTCGATGGCCAAGAAGATCGCCGAAACCAGATTGCCGACGAACGTGTTGTTGAGCAATTGCTGACCGCTACCGAGAAATTTGAAGCCGTCGCTTTTGATGCGGGCCAACACTTTCGGCAAGATCGTGCGATCGCGCGGGCCGTAGATGAATCCCGGCCGCAAGATCACGGCCGGCAAGCTGCGATCGCGAATGTGGTCGCGCACGAGGTTTTCCGCTTCAACTTTCGTCAGCGTGTAACCGTCGATGCCAGTCGTGCTGACCGGAGTGAACTCGTCGGTGCCGTAATGATCGCACGCGGGATAAACGCCGAGCGAACTGATGTGAACGAACCGCTTCAACGAACCGCTCGATTCGGCGGCATCCAACAAGTCACGCAATCCATCAACATTGACTTTGCGGTACTCGCCTGTCGGTCCCCAATCGCCAACCTTTGCCGCGCAGTGAACGAAGACCGTCGCCCCTTTCGCCGCACTCACCAACGATTCGCGATTGGCCATGTCCCCAGTGACCAGTTCGACGCCCCAGTTCGTCAGGTCGGAACACTGACTCGGCTGGCGAACGATTGCGCGGACTTTGTAGCCGTGCTTCCGAGCCTGCTCGGCCACATGACTGCCAACCAGTCCGGTCGCTCCGGTGACGAGAATGAGATCGCTGTCGGTGAGGATCAAGAGGGGCTCCGTTCAAAAGCTTTCCACGGAAATCTGTCGCTCAGGCCCTTGTGGCCTGGAGGATTTCTCGAAAATGAATTTCGAGAGGTGAAATCGACCGACCCACAAGGGGTTGGGCTACCGCGAAGGTTCAAGTGACACTACTTCACGGCCAGCTTCGCCCCGCGGTAGGCGGAAAGCTGTGTGGATTTGGATTTGAGCGCGGCCGCGAAGTGGACCTTCGCCGTGTCCTTTTGGCCGGCGACAAACTTGCGTTGTCCGATGAAGAACTCGGCTTCGCAAGTTTGCGCATCGGCGACCTTCGGATCCTTGTTGATCGATTTGCGGAGGTCCGGTTCGGACTGCTTGTCGCCGAGGTAAACCAACAGTTGATCAGGCCACTCGCGTTTTTCCTTCGGGATCGCCAAGTCCGACGCGAACTTCGCATCGGCTTGCGATTTTTGGTTGAGGGCCAGCATCGCCAGGTACCGCCACGGCAGTAGGAACCGCAGTTTCGGGTCAAGCTCTGCCGCCTTATCGAACTCATTCAAAGCCGCCTGTGTCTTGCCGTCGAAGAATAAGGCAAAGCCGAGTTCTGCGTGACCGAAGCTGTTCTTGCTGTCCCATTTCAGGACTTCGTTGTAGTCCGCAATTGCGCCCTGGACTTCGCCACGCAACAGCTTGCTGCCGGCTCGCAGTCCGAGAACACTCGGCTGCGCCGCGTTGATCGTCAGCGACTGAGTGAAATCGTTCTCGGCGGCCTCGTAGTCTCCCTTGTTCATCTGCACGAAGCCGCGATTGGCGATCGCTTCCAGGAAATTCGGATCGAGTTCCAACGCCTTGGTGAAGTCCAGGATGGCTTCGTCCGCTTTGCCGATGGACTGCTGGAAAAAACCTCGGTTGTTGTAAACCAACGGGAGACTTGGGAACGTCTTGACGGCGTCATTGTAGGCATTCATCGCGGCGGCATTCTGACCGGCGGCGGCGAGCGCGCCCCCTAGATCAACTCGAGCGCCCAAGTGGTTGGGCGTGATGCGGATCGCCTCTTGGTAGTCACCGATGGCCTTGGCGTTGTCTTGGATCGCGTTGTACGCCGACGCTCGTTGATAGAGCGTGTTGGAACGCTCTTCCCCTTTGAGGGTCTGTTGCGAGAGCAATTGCGTAGCGAACGTGATCGCTACCTCGGCGTGGGCACGCTTGTTTTCTAGCATCGACAGGTTCGTCATGCCCTTGAGATACGGCAGGTAGTAGTTGAAGTTGTCCTTCTGCTTGATGGTGATGGACTCGCGTGCGTCGGTGATGCCGGCTCGGACCATCGCCGGTTCGCCCGTCGCGGCTCCCAGGTCGATTCGAGAACTTCCTCGCAGATACAGCGCCACATGGTCTTTGGGGTTCTGCGCGAGCACCCCCGACATCAGCTCGATCACCTTTTTGTGATCACTGCGGTGGTAGGCTTGCTCGGCATCGTTCCGCGCCTGATCGTGCTGGGGGAGCAGCAGGGGGTCTCGCGGTTGATTCGTCGGAGTAGTCGTCGCGGGGGTCGGCTTCTTGTCGTCGTCTTGGGCAAACGTCGCTCCGTCGACGAGGTTCAAAGCGAGTATTGCGAGAAAGAGCCGGCTGAGTGTGAGCATGTTTCACCACCTCCAAATGGAAGGGATTCGTTGGAAAGAGAGGCGAATCTTAGGAGTCTGAAGAAAGAGACGCCACCGGGCTTACCCCGTTGGTGCAACGGCCTCTGCGCGACTCGTTGCTTGTCCAAAGGCTGGGAGTGCGAAAGCCACTCGTTACATTACCGCCCCCATGACCAGCATCCTCGGCCTCTCCGCCTTTTATCACGACTCCGCCGCTTGTCTCGTGGTTGATGGCGACATCGTCGCCGCCGCGCAGGAGGAACGCTTCTCGCGCAAAAAGCACGACGAGCGATTCCCAAAGCTGGCCGTCGAATACTGCCTCAGCGCCGCAGGCCTCACGCCGGACAAGATCGACTACGTCACGTTTTACGACAAGCCTCTGCTGAAATTTGATCGGCTGCTGGAAACGTATCTCGGCTTCGCGCCGGCTGGGTTCGGCAGCTTCGTCAAAGCGATGCCGGTCTGGTTGAAAGACAAGCTGTACCTACCGCGCGCCATGCGCCGCGAACTCCCCGGCTACAAAAAACGATTCGTCTTCACCGAGCATCACGAATCGCACGCCGCCAGCGCGTTCTTTCCGTCACCCTTTGAGCGAGCCGCCGTGCTGACCGTGGACGGCGTCGGCGAATGGGCGACCGCCAGCATCGGTATCGGCGAGGGGAACCGCTTGCGGCTGACGCACGAGATGCACTTCCCGCATTCGCCGGGGCTGTTGTATTCGGCATTCACCTATTTCTGCGGCTTCAAGGTGAACTCCGGCGAGTACAAGCTGATGGGCCTCGCCCCCTACGGCGAGCCGAAGTACGCCGAACTGATTCGTGAGAAGTTGATCGACCTGAAAGAGGACGGCTCGTTTCGTATGGACCAGTCGTACTTCAACTACTGCCAAGGCCTGACGATGACGTCTCGCAAGTTCGAGACGCTTTTCGGCGGTCTGCCGCGACGGCCAGAAACTCCGCTGACTCAACGCGAGATGGACCTCGCCGCGTCGGTCCAAATCGTCACCGAAGAAATCCTGCTGCGGATGTCACGTCACGTTCACACGATCACGGGTGAGAAGAAACTGTGTCTCGCTGGAGGTGTCGCACTCAACTGTGTCGCGAACGGCCGCATCCTCCGCGAAGGTCCGTTCGAGGACTTGTGGATTCAACCCGCCGCCGGCGACGCGGGCGGAGCACTCGGAGCCGCCCTGTTTGTCTGGCATCAGTTGCTTGGCAAGCCGCGTCACACCAGCCCGACGCGCCAGCGAGGGGTTGCGGCGAATGAACCCCTCGCGGGCGCGTCGGGCTGGAATGGTGACTCACAGCACGGCTCGCTGCTCGGTCCACGATGCGACGAAGCGGACATCAAATCGTTCCTCGACTTGAAGGGGGCGAAGTACCGCCATTTCGACGATGACGACGAACTGTGCCGATTCGTTGCCAACCTGGTCGCCACCGAAAACGTCGTCGGCTGGATGCAAGGCCGCATGGAATTCGGCCCGCGAGCGCTCGGCAGTCGCAGCATTCTGGGCGATGCTCGCAGCCCGCAGATGCAATCGGCCATGAACGTGCGGATCAAATTCCGCGAGTCGTTTCGCCCATTCGCTCCGTCGGTTCTCGAAGAACGAGTCGCTGAATTCTTTGAGACTCGTCCGCATGAGCCGTCACCGTACATGTTGCTGGTCGCCAACGTGCGCGAGTCGAAACGGACTCAACGACCGGCGGACGCTCCCAAGCTGACCGGCATCGACAAGCTCAAAGAGTTGCGGTCGTGCATCCCGGCGGTGACTCACGTCGACAACTCCGCCCGCATCCAAACCGTCGATGCGGAGCGCCACGGCCGCTACTACCGCCTGCTCAAAGCGTTCGAGGCTCAGACCGGCAGCCCGGTCGTCATCAACACCAGCTTCAACGTCCGCGGCGAGCCGATCGTCCTGAATCACGAACACGCCCACCGCTGCTTCCTCGCCACCAACATGGACGCCCTCGTCCTCGAACGTTTTGTGCTGCTCAAGAAAGACCAACCCAACGCCGCCGAGCAAACGCTGGAGACGTACCTCCAAGAGTTCGCGTTGGATTGAGGTTTGTCGTTGCACACAGAGGCGGCATTGTCATCCGTTGTCTGGATTGGGAGACCACTAATGCCTCCGAAATGGGAGCCACTGCACGTTGACGGGGAAGTACGTCCGTCACCGCTGGTTGCCTCGGACTTGGATTCCCCTTTCGTGGCAGTAGATCGTCGCCACCGCCCTCCACGATCTTCGGTCGCCGTTCCGCCCCGCACTTCCCAGCCGACCCGGTCACAGACCTTCCAACCGATTCCATTGTTCGACTGACAACTCAAACCGACGGTGTCGTCGATGCCATACCGACCTCTCCACCACCGGGCGTTCCGATGGTGAGATGTTGGCTGCCGAACACGTTCCCGTTATTTCTCGACTCGCAGTCCGGCAGATTCCGTGATGCGGTCGAACGAGGCGCGGTTGGTTGTGTAGATGATGGTCTGCACGACATCGCGCGGGCCGGCTTGCTTCATGGCTTCGGCGACATCGGCGTCGGTCAGCACGACCGGCGTCGCCGCCAGTTTGCGAGCCAACGTGAACAGCGATCGTTCGGCCGGAGTGAATTTCGCCCGATCGCCGTCCAGCGAATAAATCTGGTCGTCGGACCAGCCGAGGTCTTTCAGGCGTTGCTTGGCTTGGCCGGTCGCGTACCACGCTCGGTCTTGCCGAGCGATGATCCAACTGACTTGAGCCTTGAACAACGGCTTGAGATCGCCGCGCGTGTCGGCGGAAACAATACTGCCGATGCGGCCCATTGCGCTGTTCGGGAACGTCGCGAGCAGGCTCACCCATTGCGGCAACGCAGCTTCGGGAAAACCTTCGGGCAAAACTTCTTTTGTCGTGGCTTCGTCCGCCAACGGTAATCGCGGCTTGCGATGGCGAGCGGCTTCCAATGCCATCTCAACTTCCGCGCGGGACTCCAGCGCGGGCCGATTCGAGACCGCCAACTTCGTCGGCTTGCCGGTCTTGGGATCGAACGTCACCGGCGCGACCTTCGTGATCAAATTTTGAAATTTCGGAGACGTCGGCGTCAGATAGGTCTGTTTCGTTTCAGCGGGACGCTCGGCCTTCTTCTCCGCACCAGCGTTGTCACTCGCCGGACGACGACTACCCAAGCCACCGCCGCCTGACGACTGCGGAATACCTGCCCCTTCTTTCCAGCGATTGATCGAGTTATTGCCGGCCATCGACAAGATCATCTCAAAAATTTGCTTGTCGGTGTAATGCTTTCGCAGCCCGTCGATGTCCGCGTCGTTGAGGAGATGCGGCTCGTAGGTGAACTTGCGAGCGAACGTGTAGGCCGTTCGTTGAGCCGGTGTGTGCGCTGACCAGTCGCCGTCGAGTGCGGCGATCTCGTCTTCAGTCATGCCCGCGTTCAGCAGTTTCGATTCTTGATGACCGAGGCAGTACTGGCAGTTGTTCGTTCGCGACACGATCCAGAACAACTGCACCTTGAAGGCGTAGTCGAGTGAATTGTCGGGATCGTTGTCGCGGCCGAAACCACCACCGCCTCCCGTGCGAGGTTGTCCGCCGGCCCCTTGTGCGCCCGGCCCCTGCACGTCGGGGGGCGCGTAGTGATAACGCAGTCGGCTTTCGTAACTCGATCCACGCTCGCCGAGCTTCTTTTTGTCTTCCGCCGTCAACTCCGGCAGCGGGATGCGCAACGTGCGCCCCTTCATATCTTCGAGATACTCCTTCATCTCCGGGCGAGTCAGCGGCACGGGACGCGGCGCGACATCCGAATCAACGGCGTACAACAAACCGGCGGACGAAACCACGAGACCAAACAGAGCGGTTTTCGAGAAACGCATGGGAAATCTCCTGGTGAAAATTGGGGAAGAAAGTGAGACCAGAATCGGACGATCATTCGCTTCGCAGATTGAGAGCCTCGGTGAAGCGATCAAAGGAATTGCTCAGGCAGGCGGCGTAAACGACCTCGGCGACTGCGGGGGCCGAGTAGTGCTTCAAGAGATTGGCGATGTCGCCTAGTCGTCATCATCGCGAATGACCGTGACCGCAGGGGCTGTCGTCACGTTGTAGATCGCTGTGGATTTGGACTCGGTACCTTTGTCATCTTTCAGTGTTAGTTGCACCGAAAATCGTAGCGTCGTTCCCTGGTTTGTTTCGTTGGGCTTGATCTCAAACGAAACGAGCTTCTTTCCGGCGCTCCAATCTCTGTCGACACCGACGATGTCCGGTTTGAGATCGTCGGCCTTCTTGCCGTCCTGCCACGCTTTGAGGAACGTCTTCAAGACATCCTGCACCTTCGAGGAATCGACGGGACCACCGCGGGGTCCACCACAACCAATCGACACCACGCTCAGCAGAACCAGCACGAGCAGCCGACATAGCCACGTTGTCATCGAACGAATTGTCATCGGGAAAACCTCAACCACAAAGGGGACTCAAAGGAACGCGCGGAACCTCGTGTCAGCGCGAAGCAGAAAACAGAGTGCGCACGCCGTCGTCACTCGAAGAGCGCCGACGATCTGAAGCACATCCTTACAATCGGGCGTTAGGCTCCTTACCAGCTCGCGTGCCGAGGGCCCGCCAAACCATACGGTCGATGCTGTTCGATGCAAAATTCACCGCGCCGTCGCACATCAGGACATGCACGCCACCCCTGTGCCGACTGTTGGCCGCTGACGACATGCGGCCCGGCGGGTACATGCATCCGCGTTGGTTGGGTGGTATTGCATGGAAGTAAAACGTCGATTGATTCCCGGACCCCAACCAAGAAACACAATTGAAGGATTTCCCCTGCTGGGCCAGGTTGGTCACATCTGCCGCTTGGCAAAACTGGTAGGCTTGATCCTCGTTCGCGGGATAAGTGCCGGGCTGATAAGTGTCCGTGTCAGGAGTGCTGATGGCGTTGCTGCCGTCGCCGATCAACTTTTCGGACATCAACGCCGTGCTACTCGTGCCGTCAAAAATATCAGTCAGCTTAATTCGACTGCTTTGGTACATGGGCCCGTTCGGCATCGGCATGCCGTAGTTGATGTTTCCCACCACCGTTGATGGGAGCCCCACTAAGACACCGGTGCCGTAATTGGTCCAGTAGTTGTTCCGGCCCCCCACCACACTGGAAGCGCCAACGTTAGTGTCATTGTCCGAGGGACAGCGGAATGCTGGCAGAGTCTTGACCCACGCGGCGGCGTTGTTGGGATCAGTGGGGATGGTCGTCGGTGAGACACTGACTTTGAAATTCAGTGTTTTGAACAAGGGAGCCTGATCGAGATACGGGAGAAGTCTCGCATGGGGCGAAAATCCGTTTCCGCCTGAGGCCTGTGGGAAACAGAGGGCATCCGTGTGGTAGGCGTGCAGAGCGAGTCCCATTTGCTTGAGGTTGTTCTTGCACTGCGCCGCTTGAGCGGCCGCGCGAGCCTGCTGTACTGCGGGCAACAACAGCGAGACCAAGACGGCGATGATGGCGATCACCACCAAGAGTTCGATCAGCGTGAAACCACGACGAATCGACGAGGAACGAAGAGATTGAGACATGACAATTCTCCTAAAAATGAAGACCAGAGAAGGCAATCACCGAGACGGAACTCCGGCGAAAATTTCGCATGGAGATCGGATGAAGGTTGATCTCGCGGCTTTTCAGCGGCGAGAAGTTCACGACTCAATCAAACAACGTTTTTCACGCGAGCGCTGAGCGGACGCGCCACATTGTTGATCCGTCTGAAACGCGAGCCAGCGATCACGACGCAATACGCTCACGCCGTTTGGACGAGAACGCGCAGGGACAACCCCAGCGTCAGCGCAGGACTCCAGACGAACCGGCTTTACCCTCGCGGAGGGCGATCCAGCAGTTGGCTCGTGTGTCGAGCCATGAGCGGTGCAGACTCCAACGACCGGCGATGTGACTCATCGTCCTGGCCGCGAATCTGTTCGATCACGCAGAGCCACTCCACGGAAGAAGTCGTCTCGACCGTCGGCCGAGTCGGGAGGGGCGGAGTCTCGGAACGCCGCGAGCAGTTCGCTCCACGACACGGGGTCGTCGGCATGTGGTGCGGGAGACCAGAACCATCGGCCGACAGCCGCGAGTGGTCCTGATCGCCGCGATGCTGCAAGTAGTCGCCACAGCTCGCTTGGCACGTCTGTTCGCCGCCGAAGCAAAAAACGAGCGCGATCGCAACGAGTGCGAATCGGCTGGCGCGGCGCAGTGAGTAGGTCGGGACGGGCGACATGGCTGGCGAGAATAGTGTCGCGATTGGCAATTTGTGAAACAGAAATCGAGAGAACTTCAGGTTTCCTTCAGGTTGCCCGCAATCGTTGGCTCGGCTGGTGTTGGACTTGCCCACGTTTTGCGTGCGCGTAAAACGTGGGCAAGTCCAGGATCTCGTCGGTTAGTACTCTTTGGCTTTGATCCAGCTCATCATGCGGCGGAGTTGTTTGCCGACGACTTCGAGCGGGTGATTACGTTCGCGTTTGCGGATCGCTTGGAAGCTGGCTTGATTGGCCTTGTTTTCCAGAATCCAATCCCTGGCAAATTGGCCGGATTGGATTTCGTGGAGGATTTTTTTCATCTCGGCTTTGGTTTGCTCGGTGACAATCCGCGGGCCGCGAGTGTAGTCGCCGTACTCGGCGGTGTTCGACACGCTGTAACGCATGTAATTCAGTCCGCCCTGGTAGAACAGATCGACGATCAGCTTCAGTTCGTGCATGCACTCGAAGTATGCCATTTCCGGTTGGTAGCCGGCTTCGACGAGCGTCTCGAATCCGGCTTTGACCAGTGCGCTGACACCGCCGCAGAGAATGACTTGTTCGCCGAACAGGTCGGTTTCGGTTTCTTCGGCGAAGGTCGTTTCAATGACTCCGCCGCGCGTCCCCCCGATGCCTTTCGCGTACGCGAGCGAGAGCTTGCGAGATTCTTCCGACGCACCGGGCAACAGCGCGATCAGGCTGGGGACTCCGCCACCTTTTTCGTATTCGCTGCGGACGAGATGGCCGGGGCCTTTCGGGGCCACTAGCGCGGCATCATGACCCGGAGGCGGAATGACTTGACCGAAGTGAATGTTGAATCCGTGAGAGCACATCAACAGCGCGCCCTTCTTCAGGTTCGGGCGGATCTCGGACTTGTAGATGTCTCCCTGCACTTCGTCGGGCAGCAGGATATTGACGAGGTCGGCCTGCTTGACGGCGTCGGCAATCGACATCGGCTTGAAGCCGTGGCTAACGGCAAGGTCATAGTTCGCACTGCCGGGGCGTTGGCCGATGATGACGTTGCAGCCGCTGTCGCGCAGGTTCTGGGCCTGAGCGTGTCCTTGGCTGCCGTAGCCCAGGATGGCAATCGTCTTGTTCTTGAGCAGCGAGAGATCGGCGTCGGCGTCGTAGTAAATGGTGACTGGCATGATTTCGTGGTGTGTCCGTTGTCAGTGGTCCGAGGTGGGAAAGAGTCCTTCTACAAATTTCATCCTGAGAGAGCTTCACTCGTTGGGAGTGACTTCGTGGTCGCGTTGCAGAGCGATCCTGCCAGTGCGGACCATTTCGAGAATCCCGAACGGCCGCATCAGCTCGATGAACGCTTCCAGTTTTCCTTCTTGGCCGGAGATTTCGACCATCACATGCGTCAGGCTGACGTCCACGATCCGGCCCCGGAAGATCTCGACCAGTTCTTTGATTTCCGCGCGGCGGTCCTTCGCGGTGCTGACCTTCATCAGCATCAGATCGCGTTCGACATACTTCTGATCGGAGAAGTCAATCACGCGGACGACGTTGATGATTTTCTCAAGCTGCTTGCGAACCTGATCCAGCACCCGCTCGTCTCCTTCGACGACGAACGTGATGCGGGAGTATTCAGGGTTCTCGGTCTCGCCGACGGCGAGGCTTTCGATATTGAACGCGCGTGATGCCAGCATCCCGGAAATGTGTGCGAGCACACCGGGTTGGTTCATCACCAGCGCCGAGAGAACATGTTTCATTCGTCAATCACCTTCGGAGACAGCTCTTTCCGGCCGGGACCGTAGCCAAACGCCCGCAGCTTGCCGGAAAGGGGCGGCAGTCTAAGGCCGATTCCGTCGATTCACAACGATTCGGAAGTCGGCGGACGACCTCCGAAAACCTCGCGAGTTCCCGCAGAAATCCGGCTCCGGGACGTCACAGAATCGCCAGAGGATGCCGTCGCTCTTCGAGCGTGCCGCGAGTCACCCCGACTCGATTCGCGGCGTTGAGCTTTTTCCAGACATCGCGGCCGGCGACTCGCCCCGACAACAGATCGCGATACGAATCGAGCATCAGACGAATCTCATCCGGCGATTCGTCCAACAACTCGACTCGGAAGTTTCTCACGCCGCACGACAGCAATTCGGACACAACTTCGGCACCGCTTTGCGGGATCGCGTTGAACAGCGTGTTGCGGCAACCGACGTCGGCGGTCAAGCGATGCTCGACCCCTTGCCGGTCTCGCAGATGCACTTCGTGACGATCGCATGGCCGGCCGCAGTTCGTCGGATTCGTGCCGGGTGAGAGCACCGCGCAGAACACGCAATGCTCCATGTGGAACATCGGCATGTGTTGGTGAATGACAACCTCCAACCATTCCGGCGGACACGCGGCGACCAAGTCGAGCAACTGATCGCGGTTGAGATCGTAAGAAGCCGTGACTCGCCGCGCTCCCCGTTCGATGACGAATTGAGCGGTCAGTTCGTTCGTGACGTTCAGCGAAAAGTCGGCGACGAAGGGAACTCCCTCGTTTGCGAAGAACCACAAGCCTCCGAGATTCCGCACCAGAATTCCGTCGGCCCCGTGCTTCAGTAGTGCTCGAAACAAACCGGACTCCTCCGGCTTCTGAATGCGTGGCGTCGCCAGCCAAATCTCGGCGGCTGATTCGCGAGCGATCACGACTGCTTCGCGATACTCGCGAATATCCTGGAAATCGACCGCGATCCGTCGTTCGCCATGTGTCAACACGACGCGCAGTTGTTCGAGCGTGCGGCAAAGGACGTGCAGCATCGTGGAAGTGGTCGTCTCCTGCCGCTCGCTGGAAATACGAAGCCTCGACAACACCGACTCGCTCGCGAAACGGCGTTTCGGAACACTCGCGGCCGACGACTCCAACTGCCGAATCATCTCGTGCCGCAATTCGCTCAACACGCTCAGCGGAATCATCGGCGAGCCATCGATCACCGCGTCGAGATTTCGCAGTTCGTAAACCGTCTGCCCCAGCCGGCCAAGTTGCGACCGCAGGAAGTCAGGCGTCACCGGATGCTTCTTCGCCGCCTCCAGCGGCAACGGCGACGAAACATCACAAGCCGCCCCATTCGTCGAGCGTCCCATAATTCGCAGTGACTGGCCGACACTCGCTTCGACTCGCAGATTGAGCGGGACGCGGCGCAGCGGGTCCGCGCTCGTGAACGTCTTCCGTAGTCGAGCCGACAGCTTCGGATCGTCCGTCTTCCAGAGTTGCTGTCCCGGCCACAGCCGCTCGAAGTCGATCGCACCGTGCTGGAAGGACAACTCGACGAGACCGCTCGACACCGGCCGATCCAATAGACGATCACGCTGCCAGACCTCGTAGACGCGACCGCCTTGCTCGTCGTTGTCCGCGCGGTTGCCTTCAAACACGAGTCCATCACCAGCCGCGATGCCGCACGCGAGTTGAACCGCGACGCGGCCGCGTGCTGCTGACTGCACCGTGCCGAGAAACACGCCGCGCTTTGCCGACGAGATCGCCGGGACGAGCATCTTGTGATCGTCACCTCGCAACCACCCGGGCGAGAAGCCGCGCGAGAACGACAACTGCATCTCTTCGACGTCTTGTTTCGAGAACTCCACCGGCTGCTTCGCGAACGCGGCGTCGATCGCGCGGCGGTAATGCCGAGTGATGTTTGCTACGTACTCGGCGGACTTCAGCCGGCCTTCGATTTTGAACGAGATCACACCCGCGTCGATCAACTCGGGAGTCAATTCATACGCCGCCAAATCCTGCGGACTGAGCAGATACTTTTGATCGCCGAGATCGACGTCCTCGCCGTCGCAAACCAACTCGTAAGGCAACCGGCAGGCCTGAGCACACTGCCCGCGGTTCGCACTTCGACCGCCGAGCGATTCGCTCGTCAGGCACTGTCCCGAGTACGCGACGCAGAGCGCTCCGTGCACAAACGCCTCGAGCGGCATGTCGGTCTGCGACGAAATTTTTGCAATCTGATCCAGCGACAGTTCGCGTGCGAGCACGACTCGCTCAACGCCCAATTCCTTCGCGATCTGAATCCCTTCGCTACTCGTCAGCGTCATCTGCGTCGAAGCATGAATCGGCAAGTCGGGACAGATTGCGCGAATCAGCCGCGCCGCGCCGAGGTCTTGCACCAGCACCGCATCGACACCGGTCCCGGCTGCGACGCGGATGACTCGCTCGACTTCCGGCAACTCGTTCGTGAAGACCAGCGTGTTGAGCGTCAGATAACCCTTCACGCCGCGTTCGTGCAACAACCGCATCAATTCGGGAAGTTGTTCTTCACCGATGTTCGTCGCGCGCGCCCGCGCGTTGAAGCCGGTGTCGAGACCGAAGTAAACGGCATCCGCACCATTCTCGACTGCCGCGAGAGCACACTCCATGTCGCCGGCAGGAGCGAGCAGTTCTGGTCGATGATGGCGGAATGGCGGACTCACAGCGATTGTCCGATGGCGTAGATTGCGGCCGTGTCGAGTACTTGATCGTTGGACTCGAACAGGCGAGCGACGGCGGCGCGATGAATTTTCATTTTTGTGCCGCCGACGCCGATGGCTCCGTAGCAGAGTTGGCCGTCGCGGTCCTTCGCCTTGTCCATGACTTCGACACCGCCGAGTCCCAGTGGCGGGACGGCGTTCAGATCGACGGCGACACGCAGCGATTTCAAACTCGCTCGGCGCTCAGCGGAGAGCAACTCGATGCCAGCCGCTCCGGCCGCGATGATCAACGAAACGCCATCGCACGCCTCGGCGAGTTCGGCATCCGTGCCGGTTGCGACCGGAGTCACTCGCGCGGCGGAGAGGACTTTCGCGATGGCGAAACAGGTCTGCTCGGCCTTGTCGCGCGTGCGTGAGCCGACTCGGACTTCGGCTCCCTCAGCCGCGAGGATTTGAGCGGCTCGATGCCCGACCGGGCCGGTGCCGGCAAGGATCAGCACATGTGCTCCGGTCAGCGGCACATGCTTGCGACACGCCAGCACCGCCGCCGCCGCCGTCGTGTTCGAGCCGTTGGAGTCCATCAGCGTTGAGACTCGCATCGGACCGAAAAAGGTCTTCTGCACTTTCGCGAAAAGCTGCTCGCCAGCGGCAACATTGCTGCCACCGATGAAGATCGCGGTGTTCTTCAAGTCCGGCACGCCGCGCGTGAAGATCGCTCCGTGAACAAGCCCAACAACGTTTTCGGGCGTAACGCCGCCGTAAGAAAACAACTCATCGACACCGGAGTCGATCGCGACGACTCGGTCGAAGACAGATGGCTGCGGATCAGTGTCGAGTTGAATCAGGATTTTTCGCATCGGCGATCAGTGAAGTTCGGAAGGTGAATAAAGTCGAATCGTAAACACAACGACCCGGCCTCACGTTGAAGCCGGGTCGCGAGTCGTATCATCAAACCGCCAGAACTAGCCCGCGAAGAACGGGTGCTTGGCGGTGTCTTTCTTGGCGAGCATTTCGTCGGCGCTCGGCTCGTTCTTCATGGCCCGAGCGATCGCCAGCAGCGTGGCGTCGTAGTTGTATTGGAAAATTTTCTTGTCGTCGTTGGCCTGCCAGTGAATGAACACGCCGCAGACGATGACCAGCTTCTCGGCCTGATCCTTGGGGATGATCCCCTTCTCGACGCTGTCGGCAACGGCCTTGGCGACGGCGTACTGAGCCGGGCCAAACATGTGGACGGCTTGCTTGGCTCCCTTGATCGTGACCTTGGTGATCATCACGGTCGACGGCTTGACGGCGAGATTCGCGGTCAACACGGCCAGCAAGTTGCTGTGGCCGGCGCTTTGGCGGGACAGAGCATTTGCAAACGCAACACCCACCGGGCCGTCCTTGTCACCGATCAGCAGATCGATGTGAGCCACTTCGTTACCTTCACCGCACAGAGCTTCGCCGACGTACATCGACATAGTTGCAACTCCTCGTTTGAAAATGGACGGGGACGGCGGCTTGTTCGGTCGAACGGCTTTGGACGAACCACGTCGCGAAGCACCGCACCCCAGAATCTTCGAGAACGCGGACGCTCCGCACCTCGCGACCCGGACGGTCGATCTGAAACGTGCGATGGTGTATCAACTGCCGAAACGCTTCGCCAGCCAGCCGAATGGCCTCAACGACCGCTTTCATGCCGACTTCACACCCACCGCTGCTGATCCTCGGTGCGAGCACTCGCGCCGCCGCCGCCAGCGCCGTCCGAGCCGGCTTCGCTCCCGTCTGCGCCGACCGCTTTGGTGACGAGGACTTGCGACACATCGCCTCGGTGATCGCCGTAGACAACGACCTGCACCGCACGCTGGATGCCGTCAAGAAGCTACCTCCCACACCGTGGATGTACACCGGATCGCTGGAGAACGATCCCAAGTTCATCGCGTCGGTCAGCGAGCGACACACGCTGCTCGGCAACCCGCGCGAGGTGCTGCGAAAAGTCCGCGATCCGTTCTGGCTGGAGCGGACGCTGCGGGCATACGACCTGCCCGCGTTGCGAGTTCGATCCGTTCGCCGCTTGGCCGCCCTCGTTCAAGCGACGAGCGAGCGTTGGCTGCTCAAGCCGACTCGCGGCGGAGGCGGGTGCCGCATCGCGGTTTGGTCCGGTCAGGCTCCGTTCACTTCCGAGCAATTCCACGTTCAAGAGCAGCGACTCGGCAAGCCGATGTCCGCGCTCTTCATTGGCCGACCAGACGCTGCCGAACTGATCGGCGTCTGCGAGCAACTCATCGGCCCCACTGCCGGCGCACCGACCGAGTTCGGCTACGCCGGCTCCATCGGCCCAATCACGGTGAACGATCGAACTCGCGAACTGCTGCAACGACTCGGCGACACGCTGACTTGCGAAGCCCAACTGCGCGGTCTGTTCGGCATCGACTTCATCCTCGCCGACGACATCCCGTGGCTGGTCGAACTCAACCCGCGCTACACCGCCTCCGTCGAAGTCCTCGAACGGGCACTCGGACGCGCTTTGCTGACCGAACACGCAACGGCCTGCGGACACCGTGCCGCGACCGTCAGGGGGCCTGCTCTGAATTGCATCGTCGGCAAACAAATCGTCTACGCGGCTGGAGACCTGACCGCTCCGCCTCTCGATGATCTCTTCGAGGCCGACGGACACACTCCTGAATTACCGCTGATCGCGGACATCCCCGCGTCCGGCAGTCGCATCGCCAACGGCTGGCCGATTTGCACCGTTTTTGCAGAGGGTGAGACCATTACTGGTTGCCGAGAGCAACTCGCAGTGAGAGGTCGAATGATTAGCCACATCATGCGCTTGCCAGATTGATCACCGAAGCGAGATTCACGTCATCGCCCGATGATTACTAGCGCTGATTGGTTTCATTGGAATTTGTCCTTCTGCTCGTCGAGCATTTGTCGAAAACTTTTTGCATCAAAGCGGCACAGCCTTCGTTGTCCAGTCGCATCCGCCTCAATGCCGCCCTGCGTTTCAGCACGCAGTCAAAATCCAGGAGACAGATACCAAACCAACAGCTCTCGCGCCAGTTCGCCTACACTAATCAATGATGCGCGCTGGCCGTGGCGAAGAAGGTCAGCTACACGATGCTGACGCACCATCTCCAACAGAGATCAGGATCTTTCCGCCACTCCCGCAAACACCCGGTGAACCGCTGCGTCAACTTTGCCCCGCGATCCCGCCGAGCGATCGGCAACAACCCGGAGTCGGTCGTCAGTTGCCCGAGAGACTTCCGCACGACAAGATCACGACTCGCTTAACTCCCCAACGACAACTCAGCACTCGGCGAATCGTCGGTGACACTCTGCGAACTCTGGCGGCGGCTTCCGTGCGCGGTTCAAGTTACTCGTCGTCAACAACTTCACCCGCACTTGGCCGCCGCTGTTCGTCACGCACACGAATAATCTGGGCTAAAACACACGGACAACAACCATGACGAACCCTCGCTACCCGTCGCTGTACCAAATCAACACTCGCGTTTGGCTGACCGAATTGTCTCGCACGCTCGGCCGCCGTGCGACGTTGGACGACATTCCCGATGCGGCGCTCGATCAGTTTGCTCAACAGGGCTTCGATTGGATTTGGTTGCTGAGTGTGTGGCAGACCGGCCCAGCCGCTCAAGCCGTCTCGCGAGCGAATCCCGGGTGGCGGCGTGAGTTCGAGGAGACGCTGCCGGACCTCACGGACGAAGACATCGCCGGTTCTGGGTTCGCCATTCAAAGCTACACGGTCCATCGCGATCTGGGCGGCGATGCAGCGCTCGTGCGACTGCGGGCACGGATGCAGAAGCGTGGGCTGAAACTGATGCTCGACTTCGTGCCGAACCACATGGCACCGGATCATCTGTGGATCAACGAGCACCCGGACTACTTCGTCCACGGCCGCGAGATTGATCTCGCTCACTCGCCCCGGAATTACTGCCGCGTGAAAACGAAAACCGGATCGCTGCTGCTCGCTTACGGCCGCGACCCGTACTTCGAGGGCTGGCCCGACACGCTGCAACTCAACTACGGCAACCCGGCCTTGCAGCAAGCGATGACCGGCGAACTGATTCGCATCGCCGGGCAATGCGACGGAGTGCGCTGCGACATGGCGATGCTCGTCCTGCCCGATGTGTTTGAACGAACTTGGGGCATCCGGGCCGATCTCTTCTGGCCGAAGGCGACCGAGTCTGTGCGGCGGGCGCATCCAAACTTCCAGTTCATGGCCGAGGTCTATTGGGATCTCGAATGGACGATGCAGCATCAGGGCTTCGACTACGCCTACGACAAGCGGTTGTACGACCGGCTGCGTGAGCACCACGCTCGCCCCGTGCGCGAACACTTTCACGCGGGGCTGGATTACCAGGACAAGCTCGCTCGCTTTCTGGAGAACCACGACGAACCGCGAACGGCGGCGACGTTTTCGCGAGACGTTCACCAAGCGGCGGCGGTCGTCACGTTCCTGTCCCCCGGGCTGCGATTCTTCCATCAAGGCCAGTTCGAGGGCCGCCAGAAACGAATCTCGCCGCATCTCGTCCGCGCACCCGCCGAACCGATCGACACCGATCTGTCCGAGTTTTATGCCCGCCTGCTCACCGCGCTGCGACAACCGGCGGTGCGTGACGGAAACTGGCAACTCGTCGAATGCCGCCCCGCTTGGGACGGCAATCCGACTCACGATTGCTTCATCGCCTTCGCCTGGGAGAAGTCTCCGGCCGAACGAGTGATCGCCGCCGTGAATTATTCGGACCACCAAAGCCAATCCAAACTCCATCTGCCGTTTGCCATCGAATCGAACAAGACGTACCGCTTCCAAGACCTCCTCCACAACGCCAGCTACGATCATCCCGGAGCGGAACTTGCCACCAACGGTTTGTTCGTGGACTTGCCAGCTTGGGGCAGTCACGTCTTTTCCATGACCACCGTGTGCTGACAAATGGATGGTTTCACATTGAGCAACTCGGAACCATCCTGAGATGCCGATTCCGGCTCCAATGATGGCGATTCACAAGGGGGTGGAGTCTTGCGACATGGTGCACGTTTCCAGCGTGCCCGGACCAACTACACTTCGACGCATGAAACGCACAGCGAAATCCGACTACTGGCAGCAATCGCGACTGCCGTGGCCGTCGTTGGTCTTCTTGATGCCGATGCTGGTCGCCTACGAAGTGGGCGTGCTGTGGGTCGGCGGACCAAACTCAGAAGACATCCGCAGCGGTGCGGATGTCTGGCTGCGTGGCGGGCTGGAAGCCATCGGCTTGGGAATCGCGTGGTTGCCGCCGCTGCTTGTTGTCGTGGGCTTGCTCGGATGGCAATGGGTTGAGCGGCATCCGTGGCGAGTCTCGTGGGAAACACTCGCCGGAATGTTCGCGGAAAGCGTCGTGTTCGCGTTCGTGCTGTTGCTGTTGGGTCAGTTACAAAGCCGAGTCTTTTCAATGTCGATCGCTGACCGCGACAGTGTCCTGGACGCGATGCGATTGACCGCCGCGTTGACACCGACGAAAGCTGCCACGTTCGCGCGGGCGCTCGGCTATGTGGGGGCGGGAATCTACGAAGAGGTGCTGTTCCGTCTGACTTTGTTGCCAGCCTCCATCGCTGTGTTGCGGCAGCCGATGTGGCTGCGAGCGTGGGCGACGCCACTCGCGGTGCTCGTCACGAGTCTGTTGTTCTCGGCCGCTCATCATGCCGGCCCGTCCGGTGAGCCGTTCGATCTGTTCCGCTTCTGCTTTCGCGCGCTGGCCGGTGGAATCTTCGCCGGCCTGTTCGTGCTGCGCGGCTTCGGAATCACAGCTTGTAGTCATGCGCTGTACGACCTGTTGGTCGGTGTGCTGCTGGTCGAAGCATAGATCAACTCGCGGCGGTGTCTCACGTCGGCACGCGGACGCGGCGGACGATCTCGGTGATGATTTCCGGTTTGGTGATGCCGCCGTATTTCGCTTGCGACGTCAGGATCACGCGGTGAGCGAGGACGTAGGTGGCCAGCTCTTGGACGTCATCGGGAATCACGTAACTGCGTCCCTTTGAGAACGCTGCGGCTTGAGCGGCGCGAAACAGCATCAGCGAGCCGCGCGGGCTGACGCCGAGCTTCAATCGCGGCTCTTTGCGGGTCTCGTTCACAATCTCGACGAGGTAGCGGGCGACGGTTGGCTCAACCCGCACATGCCGGACTTCGCGCTGCAACGCCCGCAGTTCGTCGCCACCGAGCACCGGTTGCAGTTGCTCCAGCGGGTGTTCTTTCTGCTGCGAAAAGAGAATGTTGACCTCCGTGTCGAGATCGGGATAGCCGAGGTCCAACAGGATCAAAAAACGATCGAGCTGCGCTTCGGGCAACGGATATGTGCCGTGGTATTCGACCGGATTCTGTGTCGCCAGCACAATGAACGGAGCCGGCAGGACATGGCGCTCACCCTCGATCGTGGCTTGCGATTCGCTCATGGCCTCCAGCAGCGCGGACTGCGTGCGCGGCGACGCGCGGTTGATCTCGTCCGCAAGCAGCACATGGCAGAAGATCGGCCCCTTGCGAAAATGAAATGAGCCATCATTCGGGTTGTAGATCGACGAACCCAAGATGTCCGCCGGCAACAGATCGGGCGTGAACTGGATGCGATGAAATGTCAGATCGACCGACCGAGCCAGAGCTTTCGCGAGCGTCGTTTTGCCGACTCCCGGCACGTCCTCCATCAAAACCGAACCACCCGCCAGTAGTGCGATCGTCAAGATATCCAAGCAGTGTGGCTTGCCTTGAATGACCGTCGCGAGGTTCTGTTTGAGTCGATCCAGTTTGGAATGCGCGTCAGCCAGAGAGGTGTCGGTCATGGTGCAGCACGCGAAATGAAAATTGAGAAATGCAAACTGCAAAAGGTAACACCGCATTGTGTCCGTCAATTTGAAATTTGCAATTTGAGCTTTGCAATTTTCAATCGCCGATTCCTCCGTCACATCCCGGCTGCGGCCTGTTCGATCAACTTTTGTGCTTCGGCGGCCGCTTCGGTGTCGGGCTGGTCTTTGATGAGTTTTTCGAGCTGCTTGATCGCACCCTTGCGAGCGCTCGGCGAGCGTGACGCGGCCTGCACGGCGGCGTCGAATTGGCGCATCGCGGCTTGCTCCACTTTGATCGCTTCGTCGGCGGCCAACTCTTTGAGAGTCGAGTTCACTTCGGCCGGAACCGCAAAACCCTTGAACTTGAGCGGGATCGCCGAGTGGCGTTTGAAGGCCTCCCACTTCTTGCCGTCGTCGAGCGATTTCTTTGCGGCGTCAATCTGCCCGGTGAGATCGTCGAGCACGAACTGATTGAGCCGTGTCGCCGCCTCCTTGATCTCCCCTTTGCCGTTGAGGTTTTTCTTCAGCGTCTGAGCGGCACCGGGATAATTGCCGAACTCGATGGCCAGCCAAGCGGACTGCAAGACCGGCGGGATGTCTTTCGGTTCAATCTTCCACTTGGCGTCACGCAGCGCATCGACGGCCGAGCCTTCGATGTTCTCGGAGTCTCCGCTTTTGAACTTGCCGTCCGGCATCAACAGGCGAAGTTGCTTGGTGTTCTCCAGTGAGACGGTGAAGTCGAATTGCTTCTCGAATGAGCGATCCGAATCGCAGATCACCGGCCATTTGACATTGTTCTTGCGGAGGTACGCCTCCAACTGTGGACGCGGCGAGCCAGAGTTCACGGCGATGAACATGACCGGCTCGCCCTCGAACTTCGCCCCCTGCGTCAAGACTTTCGGCCAGGCCTCGACGCAGCGCGGGCAAGTTTCCTCAAAGAAGTACAACACCGCCGCCTTGCCGGCGAGCATCTCGTTACTGATCGGCGGCGAATTGATCCAGACCGTCGGATTGCCCGGCAACTTGGGTGAAGGTTTCTGATCCCTCTCTTGGCTAAGCCCGATGGCAGTGCTCGACAGAAACAGCATCCAACACAGACAGTTGCCCATGATTTTCAATTGCATCGCCGCCTCCATCTTGAATGATTGTGATCCGCGTGGATTATTGCCGCCGGCCGCCCAGCACGAAACCGCTGGCTTGGGAATTCACTCAGTGGCTCGCTACAAAGTCGGGCATGGCGCACTTTCTGAAAGATCATTGGGAATTCTGGCGGCAATTCCGCCAGCGATTCGAAACGACCGGGGCCGTCGCCCCCAGCAGCCGCTTCCTCGCGCGAGCGATGACCGGCCCGATGACTCGCCGCGAACGGCCCGGCCGCATCTTGGAAATCGGCCCCGGCACCGGCGCGGTCACTCAACGCATCGTGCGATTACTCCGCCCGGAGGATCGCTTCGATCTCGTCGAATTGAACGAAGCCTTTGCCGGCTTGCTGCGTGAACGCTTCGCAACCGATCCGAGCTACCACGCTGTGGCGGATCGCTCGCAGGTCCACGTCTGCCCCATTCAGGATTTCGCCGCAACCGAGCCGTATGACATCATCATCAGCGGCCTGCCACTGAATAACTTCCCTGCCGAACTGGTGCAGTCGATCTTCGAGACGTACTTCAAACTGCTCGCTCCCGGCGGCACGCTGAGTTATTTCGAGTACATGTATGTCCGCCCGCTGCGAAAGCTCGTCGCGAACAAGGCCGAGAAGACGCGGTTCAACAAACTCGATCGCATCGCCGACGGTTATCTGTCCAAACATCGCATCGACCGCAGTTGGGTCTTCGTCAACATCCCACCCGCATGGGTGCAACATCTACAAAAGCCGTAGCCGCCGTGTCCGCCACATCTCTTCGCGACGACCGCAGCTTTGAACTTTCGGCCGAGGCCATCACGGTTCGCATCCGCTGGTTTGGCTTGGCCGTCGGCTATGCGCTGGTGAATTTCCTGGGACGCGAGTCTGCCGAGACTCACGCCGTGTTGCCGGAGTGGCTCTCGAGTCGGCAAGTCTTGAACGGCATCCTGACGTTGGGAGCCATGTACGCGATCGCTGACTCGTACTTCAGCTTCCGTGGCCGAGTGTTCCTCAACCGCGTGCCGATGGTGATCTCGCTGATGGAGGCGCTCTTCATTGGACTGCTGTGTCACTTCGACGAGGGTTTGGAGAGCCCTTTCCGTTTTTACTATTTCCTGTCACTTCTGGTCTGTGCGTTTCGGTATTCGCGATGGCTCACGCTGTCCACATTTTGTCTGCACGCACTGAGTTTCGCAATTTTGGCGTTCGCAACGTCGTCGCAATCGCCGAACGATCCGACCCGTGTCTTGCTGATGCTGGTCTGGCTCGGCTGGGTGACATGGGCCAGCACCGCGCTAGCGGGCTTGTTGCAATCGGCCGGTCGACGGCTGTCGTTCTTCAACGACGAACTGCAAAAGCATCAACACGAACTCGAACAGCGCATCGAGGCCCGCACGCGCGAGTTGCGAGAATCGCAAGCCTTCGTCGTGCAACAAGAGAAGCAAGCCGCGTTCGGATTGCTCGCGGCCGGAATCGCTCACGAAGTGGGGAACCCACTGGCCGGCATCAGCTCGGTGATCCAACTGCTCAACCGCCGCGACGTCGACGACTACACCCGCGAGCGCTATCAAATGGTCGACGACCAACTCCGCCGCATTCAGCGCACTCTTCGCGAGTTGATCGACTTCAGCCGCCCCGCCACGCTCGAACGCAGCCAGTGCGACTTGCAAGAGGTGCTCGATGCTGCGCTCAACATCGCCAAGTACTACAAACGCCGCAAGAACAAACAGATTGTCACGCACTACGCCGATGGGCTCCCCAAACTGAACGCCGTGCGCGACCAGTTGGTGCAGGTCTTTCTGAACCTGATCCTCAACGCAATGGATGCGACCGCCGAAGGTGGCACGATCGAAATCACCACGCAGCGAGACGATTGCTGGTTACGAGTGGCGATCCGCGACAACGGCTGCGGCATCGCCGATTCCGACCAAGCCCGTCTCTTCCAGCCGTACTTCACCACCAAAGAAACCGGCACCGGCCTGGGCCTGTTCGTCTGCCGCCTGATCCTTGAGCGCAACGACGGCCGTATCGAACTGACCGACACTTCGCCTCACGGCACGATGTTTTCCGTGTTGCTGCCCGACGAGAATTTCGAGAAGCTGCCTGTGAGTCCCACTTCGAATCGGCCCCACGACTTGGTCCCATGAAACACGCCCGCACCGCCGCTCTTTCGTTGAGTTTGCTGGCACTCGTGGCGGTGGTGATCGTTGTGCTGTGGTGCCTGCGACGTCCGACTCGCGAATCGTTGACCGGCGGTCCGAGCGAATCGCTGGCGGCAACCTCGAAGACATTGTCGAGAACCGATCAGACGACCGTGCGAGTGGCGGTGACTCCCACTCCACAAAAGCAAATTGAGCTATCGATTGACGGGCCGTATCAGCTTCGCCCAGTGGGGAGCGACAAAATCCTGTCGCGCGGACAGTCATTGGGTTCGACCACTGTCACGGCCACGGGCAACGGGTTCAAGATCGGCAAGACCGAGCACGCGGTCACTCGGCTGGAGATCGTCGCGACGCAGTCACCGTCGATTTGGGTCAACGGTCACGAGTACCGCGGCAACCTGCGGCTGTTCCGGAGGTCGGGCGGCGGAGTGCTCGCTGTCAACGTGCTGCCGCTGGGGGACTACCTCGCGAGCGTTGTGGACAGCGAGATGCCGACGTCGTTCGGAACTGAAGCTCGCAAGGCTCAGGCCATCGTCGCGCGGACGTACGCGCTCGACGTGATTCGCAGCGATGAAGGGGACTCGGAGTTCGATCTATTCGCTTCGACGAGCAGCCAGAAGTATCTCGGCTTTCAATATCGCGATGGCTCGCGCCGCTTGGCGGGTGAGAGCGAAGCGAGCCGCCAAGTCGTGCGTGACACGACAGGCATGGTCTGCACGTTTCAAGGACGGCTCTTCCGCACGTACTACTCGGCGGCCTGCGGAGGGCACACGACGCAAGGGAGCGCGGTCTTCGCGGACGCGGTCGCGGCTCTGAAGAGCGTGCCGTGCGAATTCTGCCGCGAGGCCAAGCTCTATCGCTGGCAATCCGACCTGCCGAAAGCAGACGTCGAGACCAAGCTGAAGGCGTTTTTCCGCTCGGAGGGGAAACCCTTCGAGAAGCTGCAATCGATCAAGCTCGCCAGCGGAGATCCCGATCGCGGCACCGAAGTCCCGGAGTTCGCGATCAGCGACGGCAAACGCGCCCACCGCATCTCGGCTGCGACACTGCGCCGGCAACTGTCCGTGTCAACACTCTACAGCCCGTTCTTCTCGATCAGCGAGACAGGAAAGTCGAACACCATGCACTTCGAGGGCCGAGGTCACGGCCACGCGGTCGGACTATGCCAGTGGGGTGCTCGCGGCCAGAGTTTGTTGGGCAAGACCGGCTACGAGATTGTCCGCTACTACTACTCCGGCGCGAAAATCGTGCAGTTGCAGTGACCGCGAACGCTCAGGCGATCAACTCATTGATCCCTTGATAGGCGGGATCGGCGATTGGCATCGGTCGGCCGCCGATGTCGAACGAACCGGACGAGTCCACGCCCAGAGCATTCAAGTAGGTGTGGAAGAGATGCCCGGCAGTGACTTCCCGATCGATGACTTGGGTGCCGTTGTCGTTCGTCTTCCCGATGACGGCACCGGGGATGATTTTCGCTCCGCCGACGAGTACCGACCAAGCCGTGCCCCAGTGATCGCGGCCGAACAAGTGATTGATGTTCGGCGTGCGGCCGAATTCGCAGAGCACGACGACCAACGTCGACTCGAGCATCCCGCGATCGCCCAAGTCGCCGATCAGCGTCGCGAACGGTTGGTCCCATTCGCCGAGCTGTTCGAGGTGAAAGTTGAAGTTCTCGTTGTGCGTGTCGTAGTTCGAGTGTGTGACTTGCACGAACGTGACGCCACGTTCCAGCAGTCGCCGAGCCAGCAAGCAGTGTCGGCCGAAGTCGTGCTTGCCGTAGCGAGCTTGATCGGCGTCCGACTCCTTGGTGAGGTCGAACGCATCGCGCTGAGCCATCATCTGCTGAGCCTGATCGTAGCTCTGCACGAACGCGTCGGTCATGGCGGTGCGACGCTTGAGATTGAACCGCTCGTTGGCCTTCTTGCGGAAATCGTTGCGTGAGGCATCGACCGCTTCAGCGATCGCTTCGGGCCGTTCTGAATTCGCCGGAGGCTTGCCGTTGCCGAGCGAAATGCTGGCGTACTTCGGGCCAAGATACGCCGAGTCATTGCCTCGTCCACCTCCGCCGCCTGGCGTGATGATAATGTGGCCGGGCAACCCCGCGCTGTCCGGCGACAGTGACTTCGCGGCGACGGCTCCCAATTGCGGAAACGCCATACCGGGGGTTTCCTTCCGCCCGGTGAGCATCATGTGCATGCCCTTGCCGTGATCATTCTCCTTCGTGTTGATGCTGCGGATGATCGCCAACCGATGCATCTGCTTGGCGGTGTGTGGCAACAGTTCGGAGATGTGGACTCCGGTCTGCGACGTCGCGATCGCTCGGAACGGTCCGCCGGTGTCGGTCCCCGGCTTCGGATCCCAGCTTTCAAGCTGACTCAATCCGCCGTGCATGTTGAACACGATCACTCGCTTCTGCTGCTTCGCGAGTTGCTCCGCCATAACCGGCCGAGTCAGCGCCCCGATTCCACCGCCGACGATCGCACTCGCCCCAGCGGCGACGCCTCCCAAGAACTGACGACGTCCGATCAAGTGCTCCGGCGACTGACAGGCATACGAGCATTTCATGGCAAATTCTCCCAAGTAGCCGTCACACTCCGTGTGACGAAATGCCGCTCGCCGTGCGAGCAGCGGTCAGTGATTAAATCGAAACTCGGCCGAGGACAGCAACCCCCACACCATTTCTTGGATGGCGGGGACATGGGCATCGGCGCGGGATTGCAAGTGCGTCGTGACCACTGCGATCTCATCGTCGGTCGGGCGGCGATTGAAAACGTGCAGGTACATCTCTTCGGCCAGGAGCTTCGGATCTTTTTGAGCAGAGAGCGGAGTCGCCAGCACTCCGGCCCAGTTATGGATTGTGCCGCCGTTGCCGTAGAACAACGCTTGGTCGGCAGTCGCGTAGAAGACGTCTTGAGGCTGACCGGCCCCGCCACCGAACATCGCGATGAACGGGCCGGCGTTGGCGCGAATGAGCTTTTCAAAGACGTGTTCTTCGACTTGGCGTTCGCGTCCGCCGAGCGGAACCGCGACTTGCACCGGAGGATTCGCGGCAGCGGCAGTTTGAGCGGCCTTGTCGATTTCGGCGTTCGCGGTCTTCGTTTGCATGTCGATGTACCCGGTCGCGCTGAGCGTACTTGCGGTGATTTGCTCCGGCGTGAGCGGCTTCAAACTCGCGACGTAGAAGTGCTCGTTACAGAACTGCGTGATCTGCTCGCGAGAAGCAGCGAGTTGGTCGGCGTCGGATTTCGCTTGCTGCTGGGCGGTCACCAGTAGTGCGGTCACATCGGTCACTGTTTTTTGAGCGGCGGTCTTCGCGGCCTCGTCGGCTGCTTGAGTCTGCAGGGTTTGAGCGGTCGCGAGTTCGGTTTGCTTCACGACGAACACCGCTTGCGATGCGGCGACCTTCGCGACCTGTTCGTTGTAGCCGGCGAGCGTTTTCAATCCAGCAACGCGTCGAGCGACAACGTTGCGGTTCGCGTTGATTGCTCGAATTCCAACGGCAATCGCTTCGGCCTTCTCGCGAGCGGCGTCGAGTTTCGCTTTTTCAGCCGTCCATTTTTCACGAACTGGATTGATCGCGGTCGCGGCGGTGGCGAAGGCATCTTGCTTTGTCTTCGCGGCCGCAGCCTGCGTCTCGCGAGCCTTCGTCAGTGCGGCAACTTCATTGTTGAGCGCGGTTGCTCGTGCTTGAAAGAACTCGGTCGCCTTTTTGAGGTCCGCGTCGCTGGGAATCTTCGCGAGGGCTTCGCCGGCCTTCGCGGCAATTTCCACGAGTGGTTTCGCCGCCTCGGTTTTCGGAGCGATCTGAGCTTCCGTCTTCGCAACGACATCGGTCGCGGCGTCCCATTGCTTGCGAGCTTCGACGGCGGCGGCAGTGATCTTGGTCAACTCGTCGCGCACCGGAGCGACTGCCTTCTTGACCGCATCAAATTCCGATTCCGTTGGCTTCGCGGCTTCCTTCGATTGGTCGATCGCGGCAGAGATTTCTTTCTGCTTCGCGTCGAGCGTGGCCAACAATGTGGCGGCTTGTAACGAGGCGGCGTTCCAATCGGGCGGAAGTTCTCCGGATCGCTGATAGGTCTGCGTCAGCGCGATCTCGCGAAGCAGTGTTTTCACGTCGTACTTCGCCGCGACGATCTCGGCAGTCAGCAGATCGAGCAGTTCGGGATGTGTCGGAGTGTTGTCCGAATGATGTAGGTCCAGCGGATGCACGATGCCTCGGCCGAGCATCATCGCCCACAGCCGGTTCGCGATGTTCCGGTTGAACTGCGCGTTGTTGGTGGTTGTGATCGCCTCGGCGAGTTTGGCTCGGCGGCTGTACTTCGGGACTGGGCGAGTCTTGTCCGTCGGCTTGACGTTGTACTCCTCGCCAATCGGCAGCAGCGGGTCTTCGACGAATGTTCCGGCGGGCACGCGCGGAGCACTGACCCCCGATTCCTTCGTGAAGACTGACGTGAAGGCAACATCGCCATCCGCGTTTTCTCCCAGGAATTGTTTCTTG
>CAMAWN010000038.1 GCA_945861865.1 Candidatus Kuenenia stuttgartensis
CTCGCTCCAGACTCGCTCTGTCAGGCCTGCATCACCTCGGAGTATCCGACGGAAGCCGGTCGCCGTCTGTATCAACTCGCCTGCGACAAGGTCGAGGACCAAAGCGGCTCGACCGGCAGAACCTACGACGCGCCAAAAACGGTGCTCACGCGAACGTGATCCTGAGACCGCGCTGCTTGCGTTTTTCTGGCTCGCGCATGTTGGTCGAATTTGACGGCATCTTCGTGAGAAGCGACAAGCCAGCCACTGGAAGTTGCGATTGGACACTTTTGTGCGTGGTTCCACTGTGTGCTTTTCGTAAGTTGCAGCGACTCGCGGCAGGAATCTGTCCATCGTCGCTTCGTTTTTTCGTCACAACACCGTAAGAAAAACATGTTCATCAATCGTCTGACACAATTTGCTTGTCGAGCTGATCTGCCGGGGTTTCAGCGCGGGAACAATTGCCGCGCAGGATTGGAACGGCGAACAATTCCCGGTTCAGTACAACGGTCCTCTTGAAGATGCGGAGAACGTGTATTTGTATTCTCCGCAATTCGGTTGGCGGTAACGGTCGAATCTCAAATGACAAAGACCACCGAAGAATCGGTGGTCTTTATTTTTGTCCGTCGGCGAAGGTGTTGGCCAGTGATTACGGGCTAGCCGGAGACGAATCGTTGTTGCTAATCGCGACGATGCCGACCGCTAGACCAGCAGCCGCAGTTCCCAGCAAGGCGACGGTGAAGATATCAAGGGATCCAAGATTGGCTCCGACCATTGGAGCCGTTCCTGCTCCTGGTGTACCCGTCGCGATCATTCCTTCATTGACGACGTAAACCTTGGCATACGGCTGGCCGTTGTCATCGTACAGCACGTCGCCGCCGTCGTTCGCGTTTTGAGCACGCACGACGACGGAATTCGACACCAACAGTACTTGTTCGTGAGACTTCGGAGGAGCAGATTTCGCCGTCCAAAAGCGGAACAGGCCGAAGCCGCTGTTCGCCGAGACGACGTACACGCCACCTTTCAAGTTTGCGATTTTGAAACGGCCATCGGCGTCGGTGACGATCTTTGCAATCTCCATCTTGCCTTGGCGGATGGCGACCTCCGATTTCGCCAGGCCATTCTGGTCGGCATCGAGCACACGCCCGGAGATCGTTCCGTCCTTGGCCATTGCCACGTCAATCGCGACTGCCTGGACGACTTTCTTCGGAGCCGGTTTCTCGGCCACGGTGGCTGGTGTGTCATCCAGCGTCACTTTCGCCGAGGTCGATCCAGTTTTTGCGGGTGGCCCGGCGAACGAAGGGGTCGTCTGCATGAACAACCCGAAACAGGCCACACCAACGATGAACGAGTTTGACTTTCGCCCCAGGATCATAATTTTCCCCGCTTCCTTGCTAGCTGTCGTGACCAGCACCGAACGCTGGAAAACAATCGCCGATTGTTCACATCCCTACGGTGGTTGATCGCGGCACACGTTTGACGGACGCCGTGACTATTCCTGATTATCGGCAGACGGCGTACAACCGTTAAATCGAAATTGACTGTTCGTGACGAAGATTGATTGCCGATGCTGCCGTCCCTCACCGACTTTGAGTTCCGCAACCGAACTGTCACGGTCATGGGACTGGGTGGGTTTGGTGGCGGAGTGGGAGCCATTCGCTTCCTGGCCGAAGCGGGTGCGAAGGTCATCGTTACCGATCTTCGTTCCGAAACGGAGTTACATCCATCGCTCGCTCAGTTGGATTCGTCCTGGCCAGTCACGTTGCGTCTTGGCCGGCATGACGAAGCGGATTTTTGCAACACGGACCTCATCGTCGTCAGCCCCGCTGTGGCGAAAGAGAGCCGGTTTCTCGCCGTTGCCCGCGACGCCGGTGTTCCGCTCACCAGTGAGATGAATCTTTTCTGGGAACGCAATCGCGGCCGAGTTCTTGCCGTCACCGGCAGCAACGGCAAGTCCACGACCACGGCCCTGACTCACGCGATCCTCGCCGCCTGTAGCTCAGGCCCTTGTGGCTTGGGTGATTCGCACTCGATTCGGAATCGACCGAACCACAAGGGCTCGGACTACGGTGGTTGTTGGCTCGGCGGCAACATTGGCATCAGCCTGCTCCCGGAGGTCCGGCAGATTCAGCCGGAGGATTGGGTCGTCCTCGAACTCAGCAGCTTTCAACTCGAAGACCTTGCGCCGTTGCGGCCTCGACCGGAAATCGCCGTCGTCACGAACTTCTCGCCCAACCATCTGGATCGACACGGCACGGTCGAGTCCTACCGAGAGGCCAAACACAACCTGCTGCGTTGGCAAACAGCCGAACAGTTTGCGATCCTCAATGCGCAGTCTGAAGTCGCGTCCTGGCAGACTGCCGCGACTCGTCTGCGGTTCGGCCCTGTGGATGATCATCGACTCGGTGTCTTCGGCGCAGGCTCGGAGGTGCTGACGCGATTGCCAACAGATCTTGGCGGCGAGCAGCGATTGCCGCTCGGTCGTTGGCTGAGATTGCCGGGGACTCACAATTGGCAGAACGCTCAAGCCGCGATCGCCGGTGCACTGGTAGTGGGTGCGTCCGTCGCCGCGATCGAACACGCGGTCTCGTCGTTTCGAGGTCTGCCTCATCGATTGGAATTCGTCGCTGAGGTGCATGGCTGCCACTGCTTCAACGACTCGAAAAGCACGACTCCCGAAGCAACCGTTCTGGCACTCCAGTCGTTCGACGAGCCGATCGTGCTGCTGGCCGGCGGCTACGACAAGCAGATCGACTTGTCGGCGATCGCCTCAACTGCTGTGAGCCGTTGTCGTGCGGTCGCGTTACTTGGACAGACTGGCCCGCAACTCGGCCGTCTCATCGAAGCCGCCGCTCGCACCGCGAATGTCGTCGGACCGACGTGCCGTGGCTTTGGGTCGCTCGAACCGGCGGTCGCTTGGAGCTTGCAAGAGTCTGTCCCCGGCGACATCGTGCTGTTGTCTCCCGGCTGTGCCAGCTACGACTGGTTCCAAAACTACATCGAACGTGGTGAGCAATTTTCGTCGCTGGTACAGCGAACGAGACAAGACGTTTCACGCAGAGACGCAGAGACGTAAAGGAAGCCAACCAACTAACGAAATTCATCCATCGAGGAGTTGTTGAAATGGGAAGTCGATCGCGAAGTCGTGTTGCGAGTTTCTGGTCTCACCTGTCTTCCTCGTCTCTGTGCCTCTGCGTGATCTTGTCTTCATTCCTGCTGAGTGGCATCACGTTCGGAGCCGACGAGAAGCCCAAGGAAGAACCGAAGCCGCACGAGTGCCGGTTCACCGAGCTGCCGATCACGATCGACGGCAAAGCGGACGAGAAAGCCTGGGCGACCGCCGAGGTCATCGACAAGTTCTCGTTGCCGTGGCTCGGCAAAGAGGCTCGGCCGTCGAAGACAGCGACGAAGGCGCGGCTGTTGTGGGATCGCGACAATCTGTATTTCTTCAGTGAGATGGTCGACACCGATCTCTACGCCGATGTCACGGAGCACGACGGCGACACCTGGGACAACGACGTCTTCGAGCTGTTCTTCAAACCGGCGAACGACAAACCCGGCTACTACGAGTTTCAGGTCAACGCGAAGAACACGGTCTTCGATATGTTCCTGCCGCGACGCGGACACGTCGCACGTTTCCGGAGTGCACAGGAATTTCATCTCGAATCGAAAGTCGTGCTCGACGGTACGCTCAACAATTGGACGGATCGCGACAAGGGCTGGTCGGTCGAGGGAAAGATTCCGTGGCGAGACTTTCTCAAGACTGGTGGCCGGCCGGCGATTGATGAAGTCTGGAAGTTTGTTTTGTGCCGCTACGACTACTGCATCGACTTCGAGACCTTCGACTTGTCGTGGTGTTCGCCGAAGAGTTCCAAGCCGAATGCGGACTTTCATCGCTGGGAAGACTACGCCGAACTCAAATTCATTGGCCCGGAGAAGTCGGAAGCACGGCGGCCGTTCGGCATCGACAAGCTCGAACCGTTGACGACATCGAAAGTCCTCGGTTCACCGGAACCACCCGCACCGTTTCGGACTCGCAAGGCATTTCCGAAGTTGAAGCTCAACTTGCCGGTCTTCGGGGCTCACGTCCCTGGCAGCGACTGGATGTTGGCGGGCGTTCAGACCAAGTCGTCACTGATTCGCTTCAAAGACAGCCCGGATGTCGAGTCGTACGAGACGCTGCTCGAGTTCCCAGAGACCATCATCTACAACGCGACGTTCCATCCCAAGTTCGCTGAAAACGGATTTCTCTACATCGGGTCAACCGGCTTGGCGACGCCCGGCTTCGTGCCGGAGTCGGCCGAGCGGTTCAAAGAGTTCAAGGAGAAGTCGGTGCGGATTACTCGCTACCGGATGGACCCGAAGACGTTTGAGTTCGATCCGAAGTCCGCCACGATCATTCTGGAATGGGAGTCGAACGGTCACAGCGGTGCTGACTGCGTCTTCGGAAACGACGGGATGTTTTACGTCACGACTGGCGACGGAACTTCCGACTCCGACTTGATCGAGACCGGCCAGGGGATGGATCACCTGCTGTCGAAGCTGTTGCGAATCGACGTCGATCATCCTGATCCTGGCAAGACTTACTCAGTGCCGAAGGACAATCCATTCGTCGGGTTGAAGGGTGCTCGGCCAGAAACTTGGGCCTACGGATTTCGGAATCCGTGGCGCATTACCTGCGACCGCAAAACCGGTGACATCTGGGTCGGCAACAACGGACAGGATTTATGGGAGCAGGTTTATCGAGTCGAACGCGGAGCTAACTACGGCTGGAGCGTCATGGAAGGCTCACACGTTTTCTACGCCGAGCGAAAACACGGCCCGACGCCGTTTGTGAAACCGACCACCGAGCACTCGCACAGCGAAGCCCGTTCGCTGACCGGCGGGGTTGTTTATCACGGCGAGAAACTGCCGGAACTGCGCGGAGCGTACATCTACGGCGATCACTCGACCGGCAAAGTCTGGGGCGTGAAGCACGACGGCAAGCAAGTGACGTATCACCGCGAACTTGTCGATACGCCATTTCACATCACGCACTTTTGTCTCGACTCGCACGGCGAAGTGCTGGTGCTCGATCATCAGGGTGGGGATCAAGGCAACATGTATTACCTCGAGCCGAACCCGCCACCGTCTGCCGATGCTCCGAAGTTTCCGCGCCGCTTGAGCGAGTCCGGCCTGTTCGCATCCGTCAAAGAGCACTCGATGCAACCGGGAGTGATCCCGTACTCGGTCAACGCGTCACTGTGGTCGGACGGTGCTCACAAAGCCCGTTGGATGGCGATCCCGCACGATCCGAGTCGCAAAGATCCGCCGATCGACATGACGGTCAATCGCGGTTGGAACTTGCCGGACGACACGGTGCTCGTGAAGTCATTCGCGATTGACGGCGAAATTGGTAAGCCGGAAACACGGCGCTGGATCGAGACCCGGTTTCTCGTGAAAAACCTGGGAGAGTGGTTCGGCTACAGCTACGAATGGAACGAAGAGCAGACCGACGGCCTGCTGGTCGAAAACGCTGGCAAGGATCGCGAGTTTATCATCCGCGATCCGCAGTCGCAGGACGGTGTCCGCAAGCAGACTTGGCGTTATCCCAGCCGCACCGAATGCATGGTTTGTCACAGCCGCGCCGCCAACTTCGTGCTCGGGTTAAGCACGTTGCAGATGAATCGCGAGCACGATTATGGCGGAGTCGTCGATCAGCAACTTCGCGTCTTCGAGCATCTTGGCCTCGTGAAGCTCGGCTCGTGGCATGGCGAACACTCCGCCGCGATTCGCCGCGAGTTGCAAGCAACCGGGATCGAAGACAAAGAACTCGACGAAGCGGTCAAGCAGCGGACGGCGAGTCGCGATCAGCGCGGATACCCCAAGACTGAAATGCTGGCGATGTCTCCCGAATCGTTTCCGAAACTGGTCGACCCATACGATCGCAAAGTGGATCTCGCCGCGCGAGCGCGTTCGTACCTGCATGCGAACTGCGCGATCTGCCACATCGAAGCCGGTGGCGGAAATGCTCAAATGCAACTCGAATTCTTCACACCATCAGCGAAGGCAAAGTTGATCGACGAACAACCGCTGCACCACAAATTCGGTCTGACCGATCCGCGAATTGTCGCCCCGGGTCATCCCGAACGCTCGACGCTATTGACGCGCATCAGCCGTCGTGGTCCCGGCAGCGGCCAGATGCCGCAATTGGGGACGTCAATTCCCGACCAAGAGGCGGTCGAACTGTTCCGCGAATGGATCGCCAGCCTGAAGAAGTAGTTTCGATTGGCGAGCGAGTCTATTCCGATGGTGCCATCCGGCAATGATTTTGCGACGATCTGCTGTGGGGGGAATCCATTTTCCTGATCCAACCACATCTTGGTGGAAATCGGACGCAAGTCGGTCTGATTCCGTGCGTGTTCACCCAGATCAACAACCACGCAATGCGTGTCACCGATCGTCTCTCGCGAAATCACTCGGGCTTCCTATCGCGCCAATAAGTCCTTGAGATGAACCCCCGTGTAGATCTCAGTACCTCAGAATGTGTGAATGAGACAGGGAAGATCCAGAAACGCAGGGCGTGCGATATGTCACAGGAAGGCGGAAAAGTTCCGCTTTCTTTCCTGAATTGATCTCCACTGTTCTTAAAAGTGCAATCTATGAACAGAAGAATTCGACGAATTGATGATCTTCGTTTTTTGCTCACGCTCTCGACGATTGCGATGACGTCGTTGTCCTTCCATGCGCAAAGTACGAGTGCCGATGCACCGCCCAATTTCACCAAGCACATCCAGCCGCTGCTGGCCAAGAAGTGCGTTTCTTGTCACGGGCCGGAGAAACAGAAGGCGGGTTTGCGGTTGGATCGGAAGAGGGCGGTGCTCAAAGGGGGCGATGACCTGGGGCCGGCGATTGTGCCGGGGAAGAGTCGCGAGAGTCCTCTGTTTCGCGTCGTGGCTGGGTTGGAGGAAGGCTTCGAAATGCCGGCCGAAGGGGAGAAGCTGACGGCGGCAGAGATCGAGTTGCTCAAACGCTGGATCGACAGCGGGGCCGAGTGGCCGGCTGACGGGAGCGAGACGGAAGACGTTTTCAATTCGCATTGGGCGTTTCGGCCGCTGGCTTGGCCTGCGGTGTTGAAACCTCAAATCTCAGATTTCAAATTTCAAAATCCCATTGACTCCTTCGTCCTCGCCAAGTTGCAGAGTGCCGGACTCCAACCGAATCGGGAAGCCGACCGCACGACGCTGATTCGGCGGTTGAAGTTTGACTTGCTCGGACTGCCGCCGTCGCCAGAGGAGGTTGACGAGTTCTCTGCCGACTCGCGTGAGGATGCTTACGAGCGGCTCGTTGAGCGCTACCTCGCGTCGCCGCATTTGGGCGAGCGGTGGGCGAGGCATTGGCTCGACGTGGTGCGGTTCGCGGAGAGTCATGGCTTCGAGATGAATCAGCCTCGGCCGAACGCGTGGCCGTATCGCGATTACGTCATCCGCAGCTTCAACGAGGACAAGCCGTACGACCAGTTCGTCTTCGAACAGCTCGCCGGCGACTCGGTCGGCGCGGACGAGGCGACTGGCTTCCTGGTCGGCGGCCCGTGGGATCAAGTCAAAAGCCCGGACCTCGGCCTGACGTTGCAGCAGCGAGCCGACGAACTGCACGACATGGTCAGCACGACCGGCAGCGTGTTCCTCGGTCTGACGGTCGGCTGTGCTCGGTGCCACAACCACAAGTTCGATCCGATTTCGCAGCTCGATTACTACGGCATGCAGGCGTGCTTTGCGGGAGTGCAGCACGGTGAGCGTCCACTGCGCATGGCCGAAGTGAACCGCAGTCAGCCTGGAAAGGCAGACCTACTGTCGATCCGTGATCAGCTTGCGGCGATCGAATCGGAGATTGGGAAGATCGACCCACAGGCGAAGCGCAGCGGAGTCGTGTTCGTCGAGAAGTTCGATCCGACGAAGGCTCGCTTCGTGCGGATGACGATTCACGCGACGAACTCGGCCGAGCCGTGCATCGACGAACTCGAAGTCTTCACGACCGGAACCAAATCGGAGAACGTCGCTCTTGCCTCACGCGGCACGAAGTCCAAGGCATCTGGCAGCCTGCCGGGTTTCGCGATTCACAAGCTGGAACACGTCCACGATGGCCGCTACGGCAACAGTTTCAGTTGGATTTCCCATGAGCCGGGGCGCGGCTGGGTCGAACTCGAACTGCCGCAGGAAGTCGAGATCGGCCGCATCGTTTGGAGCCGCGACCGCGAGCCGGCTCAGTACAAAGACCGCACCGCCACGAAATACGTCTTCGAGACTTCGACCGACCGCGTGAAATGGCAGATCGTCTCCAGTTTCCCCGATCCCCAATTCGCTGGGCTTTCACCGGCGAACAAAGCCCGCCTCGAACAACTCACCACGCAGCGCACGGCTTTGCAAAAGACGCTGTCCGAATTGAGTGCCGTGCCGATGGTCTACTCCGGCAAGCTGATGCCGCCCGAAGTAACGTTTCGACTGCATCGCGGTGACCCGATGCAGAAACGCGAACCGGTCGTGCCGACCGGCTTGGCATCATTTGGCTCGGCTTGGCGGTTGGATTTCAACACGGCGGAAGCTCAGCGCCGAGTCCAACTCGCCAAGTGGATCAACGATCCCGCCAACCCGCTGACCGCGCGGGTCATCGTCAATCGGCTGTGGCACTACCACTTCGGCACAGGTCTCGTCGACACACCGAGCGACTTCGGTCTGAACGGCGGCAAGCCCACGCATCCGGAGTTACTCGATTGGATGGCAACGGAATTCGGAGGGCGGAATTTCGAAGGCGGAAAGGAAGACACTGTTCCGCACTTCGCCCTCCGAAATCCGAAGTCCCTGAAGCGCCTGCACCGGTTGATCGTCACTTCCGCGACTTACCGACAAGCCGGCACTCCGCGCGAGGACAGTCTCGCAGCGGATGCGGGATCGCGATTGCTGTGGCGGTTTCCGCCGAGACGACTGGAAGCGGAAGTGCTGCGTGACGCGATCCTCGCCACGAGCGGACAACTTGATCGTCGCATGAACGGATCAGGGTTCGACCTGTTCGAGACGAATGCGAATTACGTTCGCGTGTTCAACTCGAAGCAGAAATTTGTGCCTGAGACCGACTTCCGACGCATGGTGTATTCGCACAAGCATCGGATGCAGCTCGACGACACGTTCGGCACATTCGATTGCCCGGACGGCGGACAGGTTGCGCCGAAACGAAACTCTTCCAACACACCGTTACAGGCGCTCAACTTGCTCAACAGCCGCTTCCTGGTACAGCAAGCGGATCTGTTCGCGACGCGAGTGCGATCCGAGGCTCGCAGCGAGTCAGCTTCGCAAGCGGCGACCGCGATCCAATTGGCCTTCGGCCGCACGGCCAGTCCCGCAGAGGTCGCGTCGGCGGAAGGGCTGCTGCAAGCTCACGGCCTGACGGCGTTGTGCCGAGCTTTGCTAAACGCCAATGAGTTTTTGTTCGTGCGCTGAGCTACAGCCGCCCTGTGAATCCCCGCTATCATCCAGCGGTTCACGAGGTCATCACACAAAGGAGTCTCACTTGGACCTGCCCCGCAATCCCACGCGAGCCGTGCGCATCGGCTCGATCACCATTGGCCACGATTCGCCGATCGCCGTGCAGAGCATGACGGCCACGCACACCACCAACATCGACGCGACCGTCCAGCAGGTCAACGAGATTGCCGCCGCCGGAGCCGACGTCATCCGCATCGCCGTCGACAGCAAGCAGGACGCGGCCGCCCTCGCCGAGATTCGCAAGCAGACGACGGCCAATCTCTCCGTCGATTTGCAGGAGAACTATCGCCTCGCCGAACTCGTCGCCCCGCATGTGGATAAGGTCCGCTACAACCCCGGACACCTTTACCATCACGAACGCGAGAAGCCGTGGCAGGACAAAGTCCGCTACCTCGCCGACGTCGCTCGCGACAACGACTGCGCGATTCGCGTCGGCGTGAACTGCGGCAGCGTCGATCCCGACAAGAAGGAGAAATTCGATCCAGCCGACTCGATCACGCCGATGCTCGAAAGCGCGTGGGAGCACTGCGACTTTTTGGACTCCGTCGGCTTCACGCGGTACGCCGTCTCGCTGAAGGACAGCGATCCGAGCAAAGTCATCGAAGTCAACCGTCGCTTCGCCGAGCGTCGGCCCGACGTCCCGCTGCACCTCGGTGTCACAGAGGCCGGGATGCCTCCCGATGGCATCATCAAAACGCGGATCGCGTTCGAGCAACTCATCAGCCAGGGGATCGGCGACACGATCCGCGTTTCGCTGACCGTGCCGAATCCTCGCAAGGGGGAAGAGATCACCGTCGGCCGCCAAATCCTGGCTGACATCGCCGCTGGCCGAGTCCGCACGTTCGTGGACTTCGGCCTCAAGCAACTCAACATCATCAGTTGCCCCAGTTGCTCGCGTGTCGAAAACGAAGCGTTCGTCGAACTGGCTCAGCAAGTCAAAGAGATGACCGCCTATGCGAAAGAGCACGCCATCACCATCGCCGTGATGGGCTGCCGAGTGAACGGCCCCGGCGAAACCGACGACGCCGATCTCGGCCTCTGGTGCGGCCCGACGCATGTGAATCTCAAACGTCGCACCGAGTCGCTCGGCGCATTTCCGTATGACGCGATTCTGCCGCAGCTCAAGCAACAACTCGACCAGTTGATCGCCGCCAAGTCGTAGCGCACGCGGAAACACTCATGACGACGTCCCAAAACGAGCCGACGCGAGGTGTGACCGATCCGGAGTCGGAACTTCCCAGCGTGTGGCAGCAGTCCGCCGATCTGCGAACGGTGATCTCGAAGGATTCAGCGCAAGCCAGCAGCCCGGGAGGAATTGGGGCGGCTGGCCAAATATCGCGTGCTCAAAGAGCTTCGCTATGGGCGACCCGGCACGAACGGCGTCCACGCGACCTCCGTTTCACCGGAGCCGTGCAAACGCTGCTGGCGTTTCAGGGGTGCCTGCGAACCTCTTCCGGCCATCACGCGGAACTCCTCGAACGCTTTTTGACCGACATCGCCACTCACCACATCGACGGCCACCATCGGATTGAACTGCGTGCCATCAAACGCAGACCGTCGAAGTCGCCACGACTCATGAAACCTCAGAGACTCGCACGATCTGAAGCAATGCGAACGAAAACCTAAACTCAAACAACTCAGGAAGTGCCATTCGGCCCTACCCCCTATGATTCTCGTCGCTGGCCTGACACCCGCGTGGCAACAGATCGCCGTTCTCGACCGGCTGCGAGTCGGAGAGGTTAACCGCGCTTGCGAAGTGCATTGGTGCGCGTCCGGCAAAGTGCTCAACGTCGGTCTCGCGCTGACGCAACTCGGCGCGAGCGTCCGCACGCTGTCGTTGGTCGGCAGTGGCGCGGCGGGCGAGGCGACTCGGCGAGACATGACTGATCTCGGCGTCGATGTGCGCTGGATCGAATCGCACGCACCGCAGCGAGTCTGCACGACGCTGCTCGACCGCGAGTCGGGACAGACGACCGAGATCGTCGAGAACTCCGCAGCCGCGAGCGACGCCGAGCTTTCCGCGTTCGCGGCCGCTCTCGCAGAGGAAGCCGTGAAACCCGACCTCGAGATGCTGATCCTCACTGGCTCATTGCCGATGGGGACTCCGAAGGATTTCTTCGCGGCGTTGCTCAGCGGCAATTCATCACCCGCGATCCTCGACATCCGCGGCGAGGAATTATTGGCCGCGCTGCCACATCGGCCGCTGGTCGTCAAACCTAACTGCGAGGAACTCTTTCACACCGTTCGCCGCGAGCTTTCAACAGACGACGACATCTGGCAGGCGATGTCCGAGATCAACACTCGCGGCGCCGAGTGGGTCATCGTCACGAACGGAGCGAGCGAAGTCTTCGCCTCACGCGGTGCGGAGCGACATCGTTTCCAACCACCGCGAGTCAATCTCGTGAACCCCATCGGCTGTGGCGATTGCTTCACGGCCGGTCTCGCGTGGGCGTTGCAGCGCGGCGAAGAAATGCCGACCGCGATTCGCACCGGCATCGCAGCTGCGGCACAAAACGCGGAGCAACTGCTGCCGGCACGGCTGGATGCGAGGTCGCTGCAAACGTAGCGTTACCGCTCCGCTGCGGCGGACGAAAATCACACCGGCCACTCGCGTACCGCATCGACCGCTTGATGGATCGCGCTGTCGATTGCCTTCGAGGGCGTGAGATCGAATTTCATCGTTTCCGGGTTGAGGGCACTGCGGCTGTTGAACAGCACGGCCCAGCAGAAGCCGTCGTGTCGGCGGACGAAGAGCGTCGAAGTGCCATCGAGCGAGCCGGTGTGCCAGACGTTGATCTTGTGCCCCGACGGCAGCGTGCGGACGAACCAGCCCAGCCCGTAATGCACTTCTTTTGGATGGCCATCCGCTTCGTGGCCCGCCGCGCCGCTTGGCCGCGCCCACATCGTTGCCAAGCCGTTGGCGGTCAGCAACGGACAGCACGATTGCGGATCGAGCGACATCGTCAGCCGCACCAAATCCGACGCGCTGCCGATCCAGCCACCGTGAGCGTCCATCGCTTCCAGATGCCAGCCGCCGTACGGCCACGGAACTTGTTGGCCGACGTTTGGCGTGAACACACTCGGCCCGGTCGCGCCGGCGGTGCCGTAGTACGTCACCTCGTCGGGATGAGCGAATTCCTTCAGCGTTCGTCCTAGACACAAGCGCCGCAGGTCGAGCGGACAGAGGACTCGTCGCCGCACACTCTCGAAATAGCTCACGCCGTCGAGCCGTTCGAGCACTCGACCCAACAAGCAGTAGCCGAAGTTCGAGTACACGTACCGCTCACCCGGCACGAAGTCGAGCGGCTTCTTCAACATGACTCGAATGACGTGCTCTGGTTTCGCAGGCGGATCAACGCACAATTCTTTTGCGAACGGGACCGCCCGAAACATCGCATCGAAGCTCTTGTCGCGATCCCAACCACCGGTGTGTTGCAGCAAGTGTCGCAGCGTGATGTCTCGCCAGCGAGCGTCCGGGATCTCGGCCGGCACCAACTCGCCAAGCCACGGCAAAATCTTGTCGTCGAGTGACAGACAACCTTGCTCAACCGCTCGCATCACCGCGACGGCTGTGATCGACTTTGAGATGCTCGCTAATCGAAACAAGCTGTCGGGCTGCACCGGCTTTTGGGCTTCGACATCTGCCCAACCAAATCCGCGAGCGTACAACACTCGCCCGGCGCGGCCGACCGCCAGCGAGGCACCGGGCAATTTGTGCTTTTCGAGAAAGTTGGTCATCAAGTCGTCGAGCGGTTTGAACGGCGACTCGCCGGCAACGGTCATGGTCGCCCCCAACCCGATCGTCGCGGTGACGGCCGACACAAATTGACGCCGAGAAATTTTCCGTGGCATGTACCTGCTCCTGTCCGACCGTTGGCTGTTCGCCGAAAGCCGTCAGCCGTAATGCTGTTTTGGAAAACGAAAGAAAAACGGTAACACGGCTTTCGGCCATCGGCTTACGGCCGGTCAGCCATTGTGATCGCGTCCGCCAAGCGGATCGTCCCTTCGTAAATTGCTCGACCGATGATCGTCCCGATCAGTTTGGGATGCTGGCGGCTGATTTCGGCGAGACGCTCGACGTCGCGCAGGGTTGTCACGCCTCCGGAGGCGATCACCGGCAGGCCGAGTTCCGTCAGTGCGATCATGTCACGGATCGTGCCTTCATCGACCCCTTGCATCATGCCGTCGTTGGCGATGTTCGTGTACACGACCGCCGCCAGATCAAGCCCGGCGTACGACTTTGCCAACTCGACGGCGGACGTCTTCGAGACGTCCAGCCAGCCTTCGGTCGCGACCATCCCATCGCGAGCGTCGATGCCGAGGACCAATCGCCCCGGCCAGCGCGTTGCCATCTTGCGAAACCAGTTCGGCTGCTTGAGAGCTTGCGTGCCGATGATGACTCGCTCCACACCGACGTGGTCGAGCATCAGCCGAATTGCAGCTTCGTCCCGGATGCCGCCGCCGAGTTCGCACATCACGCCGCTGGCTTGCACGATGCGGCGCACAACCTCGTGATTCACCGGCCGACCTGCCTTCGCGCCGTCCAGATCGACGAGATGCAGCCAGCGTGTTCCCTCGGTCGCCCAGCGACGAGCCATCTCGGTGGGGTCGTCGCCGAAGACCGTCTCTTGAGCGTAGTCCCCTTGTCGCAGTCGGACACACTTTCCATCTCGCAAATCAATCGCCGGCAGGATTTCCATGAAGCGTCTTTCGTGGAGCACGTTTTCAACGTGCTCGGCCTGTGAATCTTGACGGACAGGTTGAAAACCTGCCTCACATCGCGACGATAACGGTTGTTCGCCGGATCGTCACCGCTCATCATGCTCGACCAATCTGCCCCTGCAACATTTGAGGACTCGCCATGTACGACTTCGTGCTGACCAACGGCACCGTGATTGATCCCGCCGTCGGATTGAATGCTCGCCGCAACGTCGCCATTCAAGGGGGCCGAGTCGCGGCGATCCTCGACCCGTCTGTTCCGGCCGCGGCCAAGCAGACGCTCGATTGCTCCGGGCAGTTCGTCGTGCCGGGGTTGATCGACTTCCATGTGCATGTCTTTCCCGGAGTCAGTAATTTCGGCGTCGATCCTGACGAGACCTGTTTGGCTCGCGGCGCGACGACGGTTCTGGATTTCGGTACGGCGGGCGGATTGATCTTCGACGGCTTTCGGCGGTTCGTGATCGACGCGGCGAAGACTCGCGTCAAAGCATTGATGCTGATTGCCGGGCAAGGACTCATCAGCAGCAACGACACGAAACCGGCGCTCGGCGAGTTGTGGGACTTGGCGTATTGCGACGTGGATGGCTGCGTCGATGCGGTCGAGAAACATCGCGACTGCGTGGCCGGCATCAAAGTGCGTTGCATGGCCGACATCTCGAATGGTGGCAGGAACGAGGCCGAGGGATTGCGACTTGCTCGACTGGCGGCCGATGCGACGAAGTTGCCGCTCGTTGTGCATCCGGCGAACTCGTCGCTGTCGATCCAGCACATTCTGGAATCGCTGCGGCCGGGGGACGTGCTGACTCACTGCTTTCACGACAAGACCTGCAAGTTGGTCGATGACTCGACGAAGCTGTGGCCGATCGTGCGTGACAAGCAACGCGACGGCGTGCAGTTCGATGTTGGTCACGGCTGGGGGAGCTTCGCGTGGCATGTCGCTCGGCCGATGCTCGCTCAAGGTTTCGATCCCGATTTCCTCGGCAGCGATCTGCACTCGTACAACACGAACGGCCCGGTGTTCGACCTGGTCACGACGCTCGAAAAGTTTTTGCATCTGGGCATGAGCCTGCCAGACGTGATCCGCCGCTCGACGGCAACGTGCGCGAAGTGGCTCGGCATGGCGGATGAAATCGGCACACTGAAGCCCGGCGCATGTGCCGACATCACCGTGCTGGAAATCGTCGAATGCGAAAATCCGCTGACTGATTCCGAAGGCTTCACCGAAGTCGCGAATCGCCGCCTCGACGTCAAAGCCTGCTTCCGCGCCGGCAATCGAGTCGGTGTTCTGCCAAAGCCGGCAACACGACCATCGCGGATTTAGGGTCGCTTCTCCCTCAGCGCCGCGCCAAAGGTGATTCCAGCGAGGAATGCGAAGATGTTGCCTGCCACCCACTGCTCGGAGACGGTACTCGTTTCTGGTACCACGGTCATTGCCTGACTGCCGAGCCACAACAAGACGAAGCACGCGCCGAGGCAAGTCAGCCACAATCGTTCGTTAATTGCATCGTCTTGCCGCTGAGTCGGAACGATGACTATGCCAGCACGTCCCAGATCGGTTCGCCGCCGTGAGCGACGTGAACCGGGCGGCCGAGCGGATCGGGAACCGTCAGGTGCGGGTCGATGCCGAGCAACTGGTAAATCGTTGCGACGAGATCGCCGGGCGAGACCGGATGGCTGATCGGATAGGCCGCTTGCTTGTCAGTTTCGCCGAAGACGCAGCCGGAGTTCACTCCACCGCCGATGAGCAGGCTGAAGCCGCATTGCGGCCAGTGATCGCGGCCGGCCTTGCCGTTGACCTTCGGAGCGCGGCCCATCTCGCCCATCACAACGACCAGCGTGCTGTCGAGCAGGCCGCGCGATTCGAGGTCTGCGATCAGCGCGGGATAGCCTTGATCGAGGATCGGCAGATTCGCGTCTTTCAACATGCCGAAGTTGTTCTCGTGCATGTCGTACGAGTGACCGTATCGGCCGAAGATTTCGGCATGGACGCTGATGAACGGCACGCCCACCTCGACGAGTCGTCGCGCGACGAGCAGGCTCGAACCGCTGATATTGCGGCCGTAACGGTCTCGCAGTGAATCAGGTTCGCGCGACAGATCGAAGGCGTCGCGTGTCTTGCTCGAGATGAGCATGTCGAATGCTCGCTGCTGGAAATGATTCAATCGGTCGATCGCTCCCGAACGCCGAGTCGTCTCGAACTGAGTGTCGAGTTGATCGAGCATCGAGCGTCGCCGATCCAGCCGATTGATCGACAGACCCGGCAGTTCATCCAGCGTTGGCAGCTTCGGCTCGCCCATCGGAATGACTTGGTCGTAGTACGCGACCTTCGGTTCGCGGTCGAATTTCGGTTCGCAAACAGCGAAGAGCGGGTCGTACTGACTGCCGAGAAACCCACCGTAAGGCCCCGGCCGTCGGATGCCGGGGTACATGCTGCTCTCGCCCCAGCCGGGATAGCACGGCAAGCAGACTGCTCCCGGCATGTCGCGCTGGCCCATCTTGAGATACTGGCAGACCGCACCGATGTCGGGCGGGTCGGTTGGCTCCGGACGCAATTGATCGAAACGGCCGCCGCTGAAGCCGGTCATGATGTTAAGCGGGTTGTGAGCGTTGTAGCCGTGCGTCACCGACCGGATCAGACATGCCTTGTGCATCAGCTTGGCGGTGTTCGGCAAGTGTTCGCAGATTTGCAGTCCCGGCAGCGATGTGCTGATCGGCTGGAATTCGCCGCGGACTTCGACGGGGGCATCGGGCTTGAGATCGAACATGTCCTGGTGGCTCGGGCCACCGAGCAGATTGAACAGGATCACCGACTTGGCTTTGCCTTGCCGCACCGACGGACTCGATTCCGCCGCACGAAGCAACCTCGGCAACGTCATCCCCGCGAATAGCGACAGCCCGCCGACTCGCATCGCCTCGCGACGAGTTGCCCCATCGCACAGTTTACCGGATTGGCCAAGCACGCTGAGCATGACACGATCTCCAGGCATCGGATACCGGCAGTCGATTCGGAACGCACTTTACACATCGTCCGTTTGCGACGAAATCCTAAAACTGCTCAGATCAAGGTGACTTGGTCTGCGGCCAAACCAGCCACTCGTTCGCAGGACACTTGTCAGTTCCGTGGAAAACATCAATCTTCGTCATGGAATGAGCCAACCTGACAAGGTCGTGTGACACGAGGTCCTCAAAGACCGTCCAAAGTGCGGCCGGCTGCTGGAGATTCCGCATGGATCGGGGGCCAAGACGGCGGCGAGTCTGCGCCAGCCAAATATCGTGACCGTCACCGACTGTCGTTTGAGGAGAATCATCTTGTCACAATCTACGCCCGCTCTTCGCATGCCCCCGCTGGCAGGGCTGTGTGATTTCGACGCGGTTCAACGGCCAGGGATGTCGGTCGAGGAGTGCGTTTCGTGGCACAAGCGAAATCACTTTGTCCTCCGAAGGCTGTTTGAGTTGTTGACGGCTCGCATCACGGCGGAGCCACTGTACGAACTCAAAATCGCGTTCAGCCATCACGCCTACCTCTGTGCCGAACATGTGACCGCACTGCGGACTCGCGTGAGCGAGATGCGCGAACCGCCACTCGGCTTGGAAGAGGTGCCGCATCCGGCGTTGGGGTTGTTGTGCGACGAAGCCCTGTGTGCTCCGACGACAGAGGCGTTGCTCGTCGGGCTCTATGAGGTGCTCGTGCCAGAGTTGATTGCATCGTTCGAGGCGTACGTCGCGACGACGAATCCGCTGGCCGATGCTCCATCCGTGCGGATCGCTCGCTTTGCGTTGCTCGAATTGCGAGACATGGCCGAGTTTGGTCGGCAGGCGATCCTGGCGGACGCTGCCAGTGTCCGCGATTCCGACGCAAGTTGCGTCGGAATCGATCTGGCGACGTGGCGAACTCTCCTGAGCAATTGCTTGCTCGCCGCTGGTGGATTCTCTGGGCGAAACGCGCAACGGACGTTTGAGCTTGTCCCCATCTTCTCCGCGAAGCCGTTCGAGTTTGTTCCGGTGCCCAAGCGAGACGCTCGGTTTCACGATTCCTTCAACGGTGGCGTGAACCCGGAGGCGTTTTTGTATGACGAGCGATTCTTGCCGCGTGACAAGGTACTGATGCTGTTTTACAAACGACTCCGCGAGATCGACGTGCCGGAGATGATGGCCAGCATCATTCATCAGACACCGGGCAAGCCGTGGAAGTATTACCGGGACATGTCGCGGCAATTGTGGGATGAAGCTCGGCACGCGATGCTCGGCGAGGTCGGCTTCGTCAGCCAGGGGATCGACTGGTCGAGCATTCCGATCAACTTCACCTGGTCGCTGAATCTGAACACGCAGCTTTCGCCGCGCGATCGGCATGCGGTGCTGTACTTCATCGAGCAAGGCTTGATGCCTCGCAACGGCAAGCGGTTTGAATGGGAGGTCGCGACCGAATCTGGAATCCCGCTGGCCAAGCTGATCCAGGATTTCGATTGGGCCGACGAAGTGCTGCACTCGCAGATCGGCCGTGAGTGGTACGTCACCGAGTTTCCCAATCTCAACACGGCGTTGAGCTACGGTGATCGGTGCTGGTCCACGATACTGAGTCAGTGGCAGCGATACCTCGACGAAGGGCGGACAGAGCACCGCAACTGGTGGCCGGAGTTGTATCGCTCGGCGTGTGCTCAGTGGGGCGTGACGCCCGATCCGGCGGCGCTCGCGTTCGATCAGACCTACGCCGAGGTGCGTGCCGATTTGAAGGCGATCACTGGATCGGCATGAGGAGCGGCTGCCGACTCGCCGCGAATTCGACAAAGCCGGCAGGTTCTCGTGCGGCCGGTCGCGAGGTCGCGAAATCCAAGAGTTGTTTGCGGAAGGCTCGTTTCGGGTGCCGACAGATAAATCGAGCCTGCTTGTGGGGCGATCGGTTTGCGTCGTTTTTTCCTTTGGCAACGATTGCTCGTGCGGATTAACTTGTGTCTCGCACGTCCCGCAGCGCAGGCATTCCGTCAGCCAGAATGGAAACAGACTCGGAAAGTTTCGCCGTGCTTGCTGTCCTCAAAGAATTCTGTTCGCTGGAACGACTGGTGCGAATCGGCGTCCACTGCCGAGTTCGTTGCCGCTGGACGAGTCGATCCGTTCGGCCTCCGGCTTGGGTCAATCGCCCATCGAGCCGCGCGTTTGCGGTGTCGTTGCTACTCCACTTGATCTTGGCGGCCTGTGCAGCACTGTCGATGTTGCCGAGTGGGGATCGCTTCCGTGAGATCATTTTTGAGACCGACTGGGTTGCTCCCGAAGAAACTTCCTCGCAGTTCGTCGATTTCTCGGCCGGCGGATCGGCAGCGGCACCGTCTCCTGTCGATGGCGGCTCGACAGGCGGTTTCCTGCCGGAATATCGCAGTTCAGAACCCGACGTCCCCGTTCCCTCTCAAGCGGCGTTCGCCAGTTTGACCTGGAACACCGCCGACGACTCTGATCTCAGCCGCACAGTGGGAGCACCCACCAATCGAGTTGGCTACGGCATGGGTCGTGGTCAGGGTCGGGGAATCGGCAACGGAAAAGGGAATGGCCGCGAGGGCGGCGACGGTCAATCGTTCTTCGGGCTGGCCTCCGAGGGCAAGTCGTTTGTGTTTGTGCTGGATTGCTCGCTGAGCATGAATCATCCGCACGACAGCGACGCCAAGACGCGGTTCCGAAAGATGAAAATGGAACTCATGAATTCGCTCTCACACCTGCGACCGGATCAGGAGTTTTTCATCATCTTCTTCAATCACGAGGCGATCCCAATGCCGGCCGAGCGTTTGGTGTCGGCGGCACCGGAAAATAAGCAGTATTTTCTGGATTGGGTGGAGCAAGTGCCGGCTCAGGGCGACACGGACCCCACGGCCGCGCTGCTGCTGGCTCTTCGAATGCGACCTGACGTCATCTATTTTTTGACCGATGGTTGCTTCAGCGGCCCGGCAAACGACATCGTCAAAAACATTCAGCAGTCTCGGACAACGATCCACACGATTGTGTTCGAGACGATGCTCACCGAGAAGCAGCAGGCCGGACTGGAACTGATGCGTCAAAAAAAGGTGAGTGCCGCCATGACCAAATTGGGAGAGGCCACCTACCGCCGGATGCGAGAAATTCTCGTGGCCGAGCAGGTGATGCAAGGCTTGTCGCAGAACAATGGCGGCAAGTATCACGTCATCCCGTAGCACGGCGGCTTCGCCATCGAGAAACAAAAACGGCCGCGTTGTTCACACGACTGTTGCAGAGTCTTGGCGATGCTCGAATCGGGCGTCAAAAAATGACGGCGGCCGGTTCGGTCTGCTTCTTTTGAATGGCTTGATAGACCTCTTCGCGATGCACCGAGACTTCGCGAGGAGCTTCGATGCCCAGGCGGACTTTGTCCCCTTGGATGTCCACGATCATGATCGCGATATTGTCACCGATGATGATCTTCTCGTCTTTTTTGCGGCTGAGTACCAGCATGGTCCTGTCCTTGGTCCGAGAGGGTTTTGCCTGCGACGGGATTTGAAACTCAACCATGAGCCTCAGGCCGCAAGGTCCAAAATCGATCGTTGCTTTGAGTCGTGTCCGGACTTTTCATGGCCCGGCGCGGTTCGTCGAAAAGGTAGGTCGATCCATGAAGATGGCGAGCAACGATTCGACAGAATCTCCAGATTGCAGGTCCGGCTGTAATGGTCACGCGAACCTTGCCAGGATCAACCAGCAGGCGGGATACTCGCAGTCATGTTGACGACGATTGTGATGTCGCTGATCTGCTTGGCGGTCGGCTTTGGAATCGCTTGGCGAATTCGTGGCCGCCCAAAGCTGGATACGTTCATCGCCGAAGCTCGCACCGACATGCTGACCGGGTTGAAGAACCGGAGAGCCTTCGACGAGGAATTGGGGCGTCAGTTCGCCCAACGGCAACGGCAGGGTGTCCTGTTTTCGCTGATCATGATCGACATCGACCACTTCAAGGTATTCAACGATGTCCACGGCCATTTGTCCGGCGACCTCGTTCTGCGATCGGTCGCGCAGGTTTTGTCGTCGATCTTGCGCGAGATGGACATGGTTTTCCGCTTCGGAGGTGACGAATTCGCGGTCATCTGCCCCGGATCGAAACTGCATGAGGCTGCGGTCGGGGCGGAACGTGTTCGACAAGCGGTTGCCGACCACGCGGTGTCCCTGAAACAAGGTGACGCACAGGTCACGATCAGCCTTGGTGTGGCTGAGGTGGTCCGTCCAGAGATTGCCGAAGGACTGATTCAGCGTGCGGATGACGCTTTGTACGCCGCGAAGCACGCCGGACGAAATCGCGTCCATTGGCACAACGGGCATGAATGTGTGCCGGCGAGCACTCACTGAAGCTGTTTACGGACGGATCAACCTTCGCCGCCGAAGGTGGTGTCGAAGGACAACACCACCAATTGCTGTTCGCTGTCCCGATGTCGCTGCGCCGCTTCGATCCAGTGCGAGAGTTTCGGCTTCACCTCGTCGGCGATGAATTCGAACGACTGTTCGCTGCTGATGCGGTTCCGCAGTTCAAGCAAATTGAAGTACAAGCTCTCGTGTTCGCGATGCAAACGCTCAACCATGTTCGACCAATTGGGATTCTGCTCACAGACATCGGCGAGGTAGCCGCCTTGGTCTTCGTACTCGAACTCGTTTGGCAGCAAGTCGAGCAACTCTTCCAGAACCGCCAGCAACCAGCGGCGAGTTTCGTGATCGGGCGTTTCCTCCAACAGGTCGCGGAGATCGCCAATCAGCAGATATTCCAGCACAGAATAACGCGCGTACGCATCACGAGACGGAGCGGGACGGGAGAGAGTCATGCGACGTCCTTTCACAACAGAACCCAGGAAACCGGTCAGAATCCTCGTGACGAGGGCAACCGTTCAAGATGATCGTTGGAAAAGATGCCGCGTGAGGTGATGTGATTCCGTCAGCGTTTGGATTCCGGCATCCGCTCGATTCGCAGGTCGGTCTCAGGATAGTCAGAGGATTTTCGCCTGCAACAACTTTTCCCGGAATTTTCGGCTCACGGCGAAACTGTTATCGTTGGCAAAGCGCCTCGTGGTTCGATCATTTGAGTACGATGCGTCCCTCCCAACCAAGCCGGCGGAACTTCTGATGAGCGAGACCTCGACAACGACACCGATGACCATCCTCCCTGTAGCGACTCCGACGGTCACACCGGCGGTTGGTTCCACGGAAGTTGGCAGTTACTTCGTTTCGAACTATCCGCCGTTCTCGCAATGGCAAACGGAGTTCGTGCCAGAAATCCTCTCGACGTTCGCCGCTGAGCCGAATCGCGATGTGTCGTTGGGGCTGTATCTGCACATTCCGTTCTGCCGAAAACGCTGCAAGTTCTGTTACTTCCGCGTCTACACCAACCAGAACGCCTCGGCGATCGAGCAGTATGTCGAGTCCCTCGGCCGCGAGATTGAGTTGCTCGGTCAGCAGCGGGCCGTCAGTGGACGGCAGTTGCAGGTCGTGTATTTTGGAGGCGGGACGCCGTCGTACCTCAGTTCCAAGCAGTTGTTGTTTCTGCGCGACACGCTGCGGCGGACGATCTCTTGGGATCACGCCGAGGAAGTCACCTTCGAGTGTGAACCCGGTACGCTCAATTTGGAAAAAGTGAAAACGATGAAGGAAATCGGCGTCACGCGTGTGTCGCTGGGCGTCGAGAACTTCAACGATTCGATCCTGGAGGAGAATGGACGGGCTCATCTCTCGCCCGAAATCTTCCGAGCCTACGACTGGCTGCAACAGGTCGGATTTCCACAGATCAACATCGACCTGATCGCCGGCATGATCGGCGAGACTGATGAGAATTGGCAGCGCTGCGTCGAGAAGGCGATTGAACTCAGTCCGGATAACATCACCGTCTACCAAATGGAGCTACCGTTCAACACGCTGATCTCGAAGGAAATGCGTGAGCATGGCGTCACCGCGCCAGTGGCCGATTGGCCGACGAAACGCCGCTGGGTCAGCGAAGCGATGGACCGTTTTCTTTCCGCAGGCTACCAGATTTCCAGCGGCAACGAGTTCGTGAAGAGCCAGATGACGGATCGTTTCATCTATCGCGACAATCTGTTTCGCGGCACCGATCTGCTTGCGGCGGGAGTGTCTGCCTTCGGGCATCTGCAGGGAGTGCATTACCAGAACTTCGACCGCATCGAGGACTATCAAAAAGTCGTTCTCGAAGAGGGTCGCCTGCCGATCAACCGCGCGCTGCGACCGACGGCCCATCAGTCGCTGATTCGTGAGTTCGTGCTGCAACTGAAGGAAGGGCACCTTGACGCTGCGATCTTCGGTCAAAAGTTTGGCGTGGATGTGCTGGCCGAATTCGCCGAACCGCTCTGCAACCAAGAAGCAGCTGGATATCTGGAAGTCGATGGCAACGAAGTGCGGCTCACTCGCAAGGGGTTGCTGCAAGTCGATAGCCTTTTGCCCGAATACTTCGAGCCAAAACATCGACAGGTGCGATACACATAGCCGCACGACTCGCCGATCAAGTGCCGCACACGGACACCATGAATCCACACGACGAACTCAAATCATTGGTCGACCTGTTTCCCAGCGTCTCACCGCTGATTGAGCGGGCGGAGCATGTACCGTCGGCGATGACGCCGGAGCCGTACAAGTCGCTGCTGGCTCACGATCATCACATGACGGTGGCGATGGAGTCGTTTCACAACTCACCCGTCGATGTGCGAGTGCTGGCCAAGCGGTTGGACGGCGATCTCTACTGCCGCAAGATCGTGTTGTTGAAACAAGACTCTGACCAAGTCGTGCAATTCGGGATCGTGCGGTTTGATCTGAAGTCGGTCTCGGAGCGAGTTCGCGAGGAAATCCTCGGCGAGAAGACACCGTTGGGGCGAATCCTGATCCAGCACAACGTGTTTTTGCAGATTGCTCTCGGAGCCATTTTGCGAATCACCGCCGGACCTGGGCTGAGTGAGGCGTTGCAGATGCCGCTGTGTGGTCAAACCTTCGGTCGCCTGGCGACGATTTTTTGTGACGGCCGGCCGGCAGTCGATCTGTTAGAGATTTCGGCACCGCTCAAGTGAAGCCGGCGGTTGCACGACCAGAACCCATCGGATCGATCAACGACATGACCGCTCAGTTCATCACCACTCGCCGCGTAGAATTCGCCGACACCGACATGGCAGGGATCATTCACTTCGCGAACTACTACCGGTACATGGAAGAAGCCGAACACGCCTTCTTCCGTTCGCTGGGGCTGAGCATCATGCAGTCGCAACCGGACGGATCCGTGATCGGTTGGCCGCGTGTCTCGGCATCCTGTTCGTTCGAGGCTCCGGCCTATTTCGAGGACGTTCTGGACATCCGGCTGAACGTCGTGCGAAAGGGAGTCAAATCGCTGAACTACGAGATTGAGTTTTGGCGGGGCGAGACGCGACTGGCTCATGGAAAACTGAAAACCGTGTGCTGTGTCTGTCGGCCTGGTGAGCCGTTGGAGTCGATCGCGATTCCCGCCGAGTACGCCGACAAACTCGTGGAGGTGCCTGGTCCCGCCGTGTGAAATTCGTGAATCTGAGACTCCGCGCTCACGATTCGCCGAGCGGTTGCGTATGATCCGCCGCCCTCGCGAGGAATTGCGGAATCGGATCGGCATCGCGAGCAGACAACAGCTTCAAACCAGCGATGCGGTGGACTACGTGAGCGGCTGCGAATTGACAATCTCTTTGGGCCTGCGACGAGTTGGTCGTGTGCTGTCGCTTTGGTGTGTGGCCACACTGATGCTGATCGCTTGGTCCGAATTATCGGTGGCTGGTGATCCGCTGTCGGTGAGCGTCGGATTTGACCAGAGTTTCAAAGTCGGCCAGTGGACGCCGATCGTTGTCGCGAACGTCTCGACGAACGCACAGGTCTGTGAGGCAATTGTCATCGATCCGGATGGCGTGGGCGTGTCGCATCCACTGACACGGCAGGTCGCTGAGGGCACGAGCGGCACGTCGCGTTGGATCGGAGTCGTTCGCAGCGGTCGATTGGACGGCGAACTGGAGGTGCGTGTCCGGAACGGTAGTTCAACGCCGCTTCAGTCTCAGAAATTACTGGCGTCGCGAGTCCCGAAAAGCACAGTCCCTGATTCTGATGCCAGCGATCCAAACACCTGTTTTCCGTTACGGCAGTCCGAGCCAGTTTGGTTGGAGATCGGCACAGCAGTCGAATTATTGAAGCCGGTCGGCGCATTGCACGCGATTCGATCGGAGTCATTTCCAGACATCGTCGAAATTCCTTGGGCGTTGGATGGCGTCGATGGAATTTGGGTGACCAGCCGCGCGATGTTGAGCGAAGCGGCGCGAGTGGAACTGGAACGTTGGCTACGTCGCGGCGGTCATCTGGTGGTGACGATTGCGACGGACATTGACGAGTTTCAACAGACGCCGTGGGCCGGGGTGCTCAAAAGCGTCGTCGAACCGCGTGCGCGAACTCGGACAACGGACCTGAGTGGCATCGAGGGTTTCACGGTGCATGGCCGAAAGATTCTCGGCGCGAATCGCGCTCCGGTGCCAGTCACGACGCTGTCACGGAGCGAAGGCCAGATCTTGGCCTCGTGCTTGGAAGGCCCGCTCCTGACACGAGCCAGTTTTGGATTTGGACTGATCACCGTGTTCGGGATCGATCCGACCGTTACACCGATGTCGCGCTGGGACGGCCGCAGCAATTTCGTGAAGCGGTTGTTGCTGTCAAGGACAGACACCGAGTCCACGAAGTCGCCCGTTCGGTCATCGTTGTCGCAGAGCGGGATCACCGACTTGGCTTCGCAGTGGCGCGCCGCGGCCATTCACATTCCAGAAGTCGCGCGTCCGACTTTGTGGGGAGCCTTGGGATTGTTGTTGGTGTACGCGGCCGTGATTGGTCCGCTCGATTATTTGCTGGTTCACAAACTGCTGAAGCGTCCGCACTGGACTTGGGCCTCGCTGCCGTTGTTGGTGGCCGTGACGAGTTTCGGGACCGTCTGGTTGGCCCGCGCGGCAAACGGTGATGTGGCGAAGCTGACTCAGTTGGACGTCGTGGATATCGACGCTGTCCGGCAAGAGGTGCTCGCTCGATCCTGGGCGACGGCCTACGCGACGGAAAACACGTTGTGGCATGTCGAGGCCGCTCCAACTCGGCTGTCTGCCAATCACCCGCAAAAGGTTCTCAGTTGGCTGGGCTTCCCGGAAAACGCCTCGGGCGGGATGTACCGCGACAGTGGATTCGAGATCGGACATGCGATCGCTCGGTCAGCGGTGGATCGCTCGTCGCTCGACGGCATTCCCGTTGCGCAGTGGTCGTCGAAGTCATTGACCTCGGAGGCGATCTGGACCTCAGAGAGGCCGCTGATTGAGTCGCAGCTCACCAGCACCGTTGCGGGTGAACTGGATGGTCCCGTCGTGCATCACCTGCCGTTTGATCTGCTCGATTGGGTCGTCGTGATTGACAAGTGGATCTATCGCCCGCATCCGCGGTTTGGTGAGGCGGCCACAATTTGGCGTGCCGGTCAGCCGTGGACTCCCAAAGACGAACGTAACTACGGCCGCGAGCTGCGCGGTTTTTTGCAACGCACCACCGCGACGAAGAAGCATGGCAAGAACGGCTCGGTGCAAGAGGACGTGCTGGTCGAGAAAGAACGCTACAACCCGCTCGTTCTCGATCCGGCGGATATTCTGCAAATGATGACGTTGCATGAATCGGCTGGCGGCAAGCTGTACACGGGACTGGATCATCACAGTTTGACTGCCTTCGACGTGACGCCGCTGCTCTCGCTGGATCGAGCCATCGTGATCGCTCGCGTCACAGAGCCGACCACCGAGTGGCAGTTCAACGGTGAAGCTCGCCGCCCGACGAGACACCACGGTTTCGTCCGGTTCGTGTTGCCGGTTCAACGAATCGGCGATGCGTCCGGTTTTCGATTCCTGCCAAAGTTAGAACCCCATGCGCCGACTCCTCAGGGGACGGAGCAAAAGCCGAAAGACAAAGACTCCGCCCCCAACGAAACCAAGTCGCCGTGATCGAAACCAACCAACTCACCAAACGCTACGGCGACTTGATCGCCGTCAACAACATCAACCTCAAGCTGTCCGAAGGGGACGTCTTCGGGTTCATCGGCCCCAACGGATCAGGCAAAACGACCACGATGCGGATGCTGGCGACGCTGCTCAGCCCTGATTACGGCGAGGCGTACGTCTGCGGCATGTCGATCTACACACACCCGCAGGAGATTCGCCGCTTGGTCGGCTTCATGCCCGACTTCTTCGGCGTGTACGACGACATGACGGTCATCGAGTACCTCGAATTCTTCGCCGCCGCCTATCGCATCAACGGCCCGGCTCGGCGAGCGGTCTGCGAAGAAAAACTGGAACTCGTGGACATGGCCTTCAAGCGAGACGCGATGGTCAATCAATTGTCGCGCGGACAAACTCAACGCATCGGCCTCGCTCGCGTGCTGCTGCACGAACCACAGGTACTGCTGCTCGACGAACCCGCCAGCGGACTCGACCCGCGTGCCCGCATCGAAATTCGTAATCTGCTCAAAAAACTCGGCGAGATGAAAAAGACCGTCATCGTCAGCAGCCACATCCTGCCGGAACTGGCTGACGTCTGTACGCGAGTCGGCATGATCGAGAAGGGCGTCCTCATCGTGGATGGCTACGTCGATGAGGTCATGCGAAAGGCACGCCGCAGCATCCTGCTGCTGATCCGAGTCAAAGACCGCCTCGAAGCCGCAGCCGCGCTGATCGAACAACACCCCGGCGTGCAGTCGATCGAAATCAAGAGCGGGACGATCTTCGCGACACTCAATTCCGACGTGCTCGACTACAGCGAGCTTCCGACTCTGCTGCTGGAGAGCGGCTTCAAGCTGACGCTGTTCCGAGAAGAAGAGGTCAACCTTGAAACCGCGTTCATGGAACTGACCAAAGGCCTCGTGCAGTGATGGGCGGCCATCACTCTCCGAAGCAAACCAAAGCCCCGTCGGTCCCCTCAGCCCCGATCACGAGACATCGCTCGCCCACGGCTGGCGACGCGGAAATCCCTCGACCGGGGACTTGATGCTTTTCGATGAGCGTGCCGTCGGCGAGTTTGGCCTCGTAGAGGAAACCGTCTCTCGAACCGACGAAGACTCGGTCGCCGACGACGACTGGCGAGCTGTTGACTTGGCCGCGAGTCGCCAGCTTCCAGACTCCTTTGCCGGTGGCTCGGTCGATGGCGTGGAGCTGTTTGTCTTGGCCGCCGATCAGCACCAGCTTGTCGGTCAGCGCGGCGGACGAGTGATACGGCTGGTCGCGCTGCTGGTCGCTGTACTGCCAGACGACTTCTTTCTTGCGCCAGTCGAGGCAGATGACTTCGCTTTCGTGCGTGCCGACAAACAGCAGGTCGCCGCTGACGGCCGGTGATGCGATCAGGAATCGTTCCAGCGGCATGTCGGTGTCTTGTTCGCCGGTTTCGATATCGATGGCTCGCATGTGTTGGTCGCAGCCGGTCACGAACGTGTGCTTGCCCGACACCGCCGGCGATCCGTTCACGCGGTCCTCGGTCTGATACTGCCAGAGCTTCTCGCCGTCGCTCGCTTTCAGGCAGTACAGCGAGCTGTCGTATGAGCCGAAGATCAGCCGATCGCCGACGATATTTGCTGATGCAATGATCTGCCCGTTCGACGCGAACGTCCATTTCTTCTTTCCGGTCTTGCGGTCGATGGCATGAAAGACGCCGTCCTCGTCACCGGCGAATACGCCGTCGGCCGTTACGGCCGGAGACGACTGAAAGCCTGGCAGAAATGTATTCTTCTCGACTTTGTCGAGCGTGCGATACGACCACACGATTTCGCCCGTCGCAAGTTTAAGGCAAAGCATCTCGCCGCTGAGTGCTCCGACGTAAACGTTGTCGCCCACGATCGCCGCAGTCGAAGTGAAACCGTCCTTCGACGTGATCTTCCATTTTTTTTTGAGCTTCGTCGGCAGCGGGCTACTCGCAACGCCCGCCAAGTCAGCCGTGCGACGAAACGTCGGCCAACTGACGTCGGGCTTCGCTTCTTGTGCCGATGAGACTGACCACGTCACCAGCAACAGTCCAACGCTTGCGATGATCGACCACATAAAACGGCATAACGGCCATCGGCATTCAGCATTCGGGATTCGGCCGGCATTGCCCGCCCTCAGCCCCCAACCCCTAACCCCTGTTCTTACATCGCGCATTCGTAAAGCTCCTGCAAGCTGGTGACGTCCACCGGTCGTGGATTGAACTTGCCCGTCCATTGGGAGGCTGCCTCACTGGCCATGCTGGGGATCATTTTCTGAGTGACTCCGCAGGCTGCCAAGCTGGTCGGCAGATCGACCAAGTTCGCAAGTTCGACGACACGAGCCGCCAAAATCGCACCGGCTTGGGGATCATCGGCTGAACACAATCCGGCATCAGCCGCGAGTTCACCGTAAAGATCGCCGACCGTGCCGGCATTGAAGCGGATCACATGTGGCAACATCACGGCGATGGCGACGCCGTGCGTCAAACCAAAGTGAGCCGACAACGGATTGGCAAGTGCGTGTGTCGCTCCCAGCATCGAATTCTCAATCGCCGCACCGGCAAAATGGGCTCCCAGCAGCATCGCCCCGGCATCGGTCAGCAGGGTTGTCCGGTCGGTGTGACCGGGTTGTTTCTCGCAAATCACTGCGGGAAAGGCCGACGACAACAATTGCCACGCGCGGCGGCTGAATCGTTGCGACAGCGGAGTTCTCGCCGACGTGACGTGTGCTTCGATGGCGTGGCTGATCGCGTCAATACCAGTCGCGGCGCAGACAGACGGAGGCATCGAGAGCGTCAGTTCCGGATCGAGGATGGCGATCCTGGCGGCGGCTTTCTTGTCGCCGCAGGCCATCTTCATGTGTGTTTTGGAATTGGCGATGATCGCGAAGGACTGCGCTTCACTACCGGTTCCGGCCGTCGTGGGAATCGCGATCAGAGGCAGCATCGGCTTGGACGCCTTGCCGATGCCCCAGTAGTCCTCCATGCAGCCGCCGTTGGTCAGCAGAAAGTTGATCCCTTTCGCGCAGTCCATGCTGCTGCCGCCGCCAAGTCCCACGATCAAGTCGATGCTCTCTTGCAGAGCAACCTCCAAGCCGTGCTCGACATCGGTGGTGGTCGGATCGTGCTGCACTTCGTCAAAGACCGTGACTTGCAGGCCGGCCGCTTTCAGTGATTCGACCGCATGTTGCTCGTGCCCCGCTCGCGCCAAGCCTTGGTCCGTGACGAGCAACACTCGTTGGCCCTTCAGATCGCGAGCCAACTCCCCCAACCGCTTCGCACGGCCAGGACCAAACAGGACTTGAGTCTGTTCGGAATCCAGCGACACCGGCCCTGCCGAATCATCCAGATTGTCGAGCAAGTCCAGCGCAGTCATGCAGAAACTCGTCGGAGGGCGGTTGAGGCGGGATCGTCCGGCAGGAACGCTCAGGAAGCGTTCGGCGGATTCTACGGCGACGAGCGAGCCGGGGCCAAGTGCTGCTCAAATCGTCCGGCCGACGACTGATCGCCGAAAAACAATGGGCGGGCTCGCAATCCTTTCGCCCTCGCCAAGCCGGAGCACGAAACCGATCGATGTCCCCGAAATCGGCAAAGTTTGACAAGCCTCACCCAACCACGCCAGTTCTGTGAATTGCTCTGGCGGAACAACGTGTCCCCCGGCCGAGGCAATGTTCCGGCGATTGGCGTTGGCTCGTCCGGCGCGTGAAGAGATGCCGGTTGTCCCTCCGATATCGACTAGCGAACCCCCAGCGTGGCCGATGCGTCTCGCATTGGCCCGATTAGACGCTCGGATGCGAGACGCATCCGCTACACGACACGGAAAGTCACACCATGACCGAGCCGCACACACCTCAAACCGAAGTCGAAGTGTTGCGGCAGGAAGTCGCCACCTTGCGGCACAAACTCTTGCAGTCGCAGCGGCTGAGCACCGTCGGTGCGCTGGCCTCGTCGGTGACTCACGAGTTCAACAACATCCTCACGACGGTCATCAACTACGCGAAGATGGGCCTGCGTCACAAAGACGCCAACTCACGCGACAAGTCGTTCGACAAAATTCTCGCCGCCGGTCAGCGAGCCGCCAAGATCACGACCGGCATGCTGTCCTACGCTCGCGGCCGAGGCAACCGCCGTGAACCGTATGACCTCGTCACGCTCGTCCAAGAAGTGCTGGTGTTGGTCGAGAAAGACTTGCAGATGCACCGTGCTCGGCTGGAAACCAACTTCGCCGAGCACCCGCAAGCCGAAATCAACGCCGGTCAGATTCAACAAGTCCTGCTGAACTTGATCATCAATGCTCGTCAAGCAATGCCGAACGGCGGCCGGCTGCTGATCTCCGTCACTTCGAATCGCGAGTCTGGATTCGCTGAGATCGGCGTCCGCGACAGCGGTTGCGGCATTGCAGCCGAGCAATTGAAAAAGATCTTCGACCCGTTTTTCTCGACCAAACAAGCCGACGAAAACGGCCAAGGCGGCAGTGGTCTCGGCTTGTCGCTTTGTCGCGAAGTGATCGAAGCCCACCATGGCCGCATCCGCGTCGAAAGCACCGTCGGAGTCGGCACGCAATTCACGCTCAAACTGCCGCTGGTTGCTGCAACGGCCGGCTCGATCGGCCCGAAGAAACCGATGCAAAAGGTTGGCTGATTGCCACTCCCGACACCAGCACGATGCGCCAGCGAGTGGTCCTCACGATCGCCACTCGCTGGCGCGTCGTGCTTGTGAACATTCCGCTCACGGAGTGAGCGGTCTACGATGCCGCCATGCGACGCCGAGTCCTCATCGCTGGCCTGTTTCACGAGACGCACACGTTCTTGACCGAGCGAACTTCGTGGTCCGCCTTCTCCGTGCGACGCGGCCAGGAATTCTTCGCCGCACGCGGTGACGGCTCACCGCTCGCAGGCGTCTTGGAGATCGCTGACGAGCGTGGTTGGGACTTGATTCCCACCATCGACGCGCGAGCGACTCCCAGTGGCACTGTCGAAGACAGCGCCTTCGAGGAGTTCTGGTCCGAACTGCGTATCGTTGCCGAGTTGGGGTTAAAGACGAACTTTTTTGACGGCATCTATTTGGTGCTGCACGGAGCAATGGCCACCGAGACGATTCGTGATCCGGAACGGGAAGTCATCCGTCGCCTGCGAGCACTTCCCGGCGGCGATCTTGTGCCGATCGGCGGAGTGCTCGATCTGCATGGCAACATCTCGCGCGAGTTCGCCGAAGCCACGCAAGCCTTCGTCGCGTACCGCAAGAATCCGCACACCGATGCTTGCGAAGCCGCTCGCGATGGTGCGCGGTTGTTGGATCGGGTCATGCTGCCCGGACGCTGGCCGGTCACGCTGCATGCTGCTCCTAGCATCGTGTGGCCACCGACCGGTGTGAGCACTCAGGACGAGCCGATGCGGGTGCTCGAAGAACTCGCCCGCGACATCGAGCGCACGCATCCCGACATCGCCGCCGTCAACGTCTTCGCCAGTTATTCGTTTGCCGACACGCCTGACACCGGAGTGTCCTTCACTGCCGTGACGTTCGGCGATCCAGACGAGGCTCGCCAGGCGTTGCAGTCGCTCTGCGACGAAGCAACTCGCCGGCGTGAGCAGGGCAACGTCGTACCGCCGTCGCTCGAAAGTGTTCTGCCGACAGTTCAAGCCGAAGTCACACGCGGCGAGACATCAATCATCCTCGTCGAACCGTCCGACAATATCGGCGGTGGTGCTCCCGGCGACCTGACACATGTGTTTCGCGCCCTGGCCGCGAACGGCATCAATCACTCGGCCGTCGTCATCAACGATCCGGCCGCTGTCTCAGAAGTCAGGTCGCGGCCGATTGGCTGGCGTGGATCGCTGACGTTCGGTGGACGAAGCGATCCGCGATTCGACTCGCCGGTGACGTGTGAGGTCGAATTGCTCTCCATCAGCGACGGCCGATTCACGCTCGAAGATCGGCACAGCCATCTCGCTTCGATGTGCGGAGTTCAGATCGACATGGGGCCGTGTGCCGTCGTGCAACATGCTGGCATCCGAGTTCTGCTGACTAGCCGCAAGACGCCGCCGTTTGATCTCGGCCAACTCCGCAGCCAAGGGATCATTCCGGAAGAGTTGTCCGTGATCGGCGTCAAAGCAGCCGTCGCGCATCGCCAAGCCTACGATCCGATCGCGAAGCACAGCCACACGGTCAACACGCTCGGCCCCTGCACGAGCGACCTGCGGTCTTTGCCATTCGAGCAAATCCGCCGGCCGATCTTTCCGCTCGACTCGTGATCGCGCCCGTAGCCCGGACGCCTACGTCCGAACGGCGTGCCTCAGGCCAGGATCGCGTCGATCGGCTGGCCGAAGTCAATTTCCAGCCGCTTGCGGCCGGGGACTTCGAGGCGACGCGCATCAAGGCCGAGTTGATGCAGCACCGTTGCGTGCAGATCGGTGACGTAGTGGCGATCCTCGACCGCGTGGAAGCCAAGCTCATCGGTCTTGCCGTGAGCGATGCCACCCTTCACGCCTCCGCCGGCCAGCACGATTGAGAAGCCGTAGGGATGATGGTCTCGGCCGTTGGAGTTTTGAGCACCCGGCGTGCGACCGAATTCGGTGCCGATCACGACCAGCGTTTCGTCGAGCGTGCCGCGTCGTTTCAAATCCTTGATGAGCGCGGCAATCGGCTGATCGACTTCTTTGCAGAGTTTGCTGTGACCGGCTTGCAGATTTCCGTGAGCGTCCCACGCACCAGCCCCGCCGTTGCTGCCGTGGAAGATTTGAATGAAGCGGACCCCTTGCTCGGCCATGCGGCGAGCAGCGAGGCATTGTTGGCCGAACGTCTTCGTCACCGCTTGATCGAGTCCGTACATCGACTGTGTCTCGGCGGTTTCCTGGCCGAAGTCCACGAGGTTCGGCACGGCCGTCTGCATCTTGAACGCGAGTTCGTACGAGCGGATGCGAGCCAGCAGCGCGGGGTCGTTCGGGGACTCGACCGCCGCGAGTTTGTTCAGCCGGCCGAGCAATTCAAATTCGCGGCGTTGCTCTTCGACGAACACGTCGTTGCCTGGCTGGGCGAACGGCAGCGGGTTGGCCGGATCGACCGACAACTGTACGCCGTTGTGAGCCGGGCCGAGATAGTTGGCTCCGTGCGCCCCGATGCCGCCGCAGCAATCGGCGATCGGCGTCCCCATCACGATGAACTGCGGCAGCGAGTCGTTCAGCGAACCGAGTCCGTAATTCACCCACGAGCCAATCGTCGGGTACGGCCCTTCGAGCGAATGCCGGCCGGTGTGAAACTGAAGCTGTGCTCCGTGATTGTTGTCGGTCGTCCACATCGACCGCACGATGGCCAGGTCGTCCGCGCACTCGCCGACGTGCGGCCACCAATCGCTGATCTCCAGCCCACTCTCGCCACGCGGCCGCCAGCCAATCTGCATCGGGTAAATGTGCGGATGAACTTTGTGCAGCCCGGCGATGACCTCGCGCAGATTCTTCTTGAGGTACGGCGATTCGAGAGATGACTTGTACGGCGACTCTTCAAACGTCTTGCCGGCCCACTTGTTGAGTTCCGGCTTCGGATCAAACGTCTCCATCTGACTCATGCCGCCGATCAAGAAAATCCAAATGACCGACTTGGCCTTTTGCGGTCGCACCGGCAGCCCGCTCGGCGGAGTCCACGCGGCCTGCGATTCCGCCCGCGCGATACCGTCTCGATTGAGCATGGCTCCCAGCGCCAAGCCGGTGAAGCCCATGCCGATGTCCGAGAGAAAGGCTCGGCGATGAACGCTGTTGGATGGTGGCATCGTTGGCGACCCTCAAATCCCAGAGACGATGATTGGCCCAAGAGACAGACAAACCTGAGCCGGGCGACAGACTAACGCCTGAGTGTCACATCGACCACATTTTTTGTCGGCAAATCGATGCGGTTGTGCCTGTAAATGACAGGCAATCCTGTCATTCATCCCTCCGGGATGCGAAGGCATTTCATCAGCCAACCGGGGGTATCGCTCGCTGAGGCGGACTCAACCCCTGGCTAATGGCTTCGATCCCTTCGGGATCAATCGCAAGAAACAGGTTGCCAAAGCCTCAATGTGGAGAGGGGCGGGAAGGCATGCGGGATAGCTTCAAGGGCGAATGGGAGTTTGATGACATCGCCAAGTGGAATCTGTAACTGACCGTTGCCTCGGCAATGCTCAATGGCCAATTTCAGATACCGTCGCAATAGCAGCAACGGTGGAAAATCACCGCGAGCGTTCATCCAAAGCAAAACGTCACGAGCCCCTTTCGAACTGTTGCACGAGCGACAAGCCCAAACGATGTTGTCTCCGGAATCAGAACCTCCACGCTTGGTGGCGAATAGGTGATCGAGCGAAAGCTCTTTCCTTGCTCCGCAGTAGCAACAGGCTTGTGGGAGAATCAACTTCAACCGCTCATCTTCGATTAACGACGCTGTGCTCATCGTGCCACCATTCAAGCCGGCGTACATCCTGGCTCGAATCATGAAGTGGGTCTTGCTATAGCGGTCGGCATTTTGAGTCACGGCGGCATGTGCCATTGCCAAGTTGGCGTAACTCCAGTGCAGAGACTCGCCGATTGTTTGCGGAGTCACTTTGCTTCTGTTCTTTGACGCGTGTTGTCTTGTGGAGTCGATTAGTTTTGCGAGTCGGATTTGCAAACTCAGGCCGAAATGGTCGCTGAGATGTTGGCTGTCTTCGGATGTGCCATTGAAGGTCTGTAATTCACTCGCCGTGAGATATCGGGACAAAGCCGCGTGGTCGATGCTCTGTTCGTTGACGTCGGACAAGACGCCGGCTGTGACAACTTGAAAGCGATCCGCAAGAGCGTTTTGAAGCTGATCGAATACCTGCATTGGTTGGGCGATACGCGGGATACGCTGGTTAAAGTCGCCGACAACAATGATTGGCGTCGAGTCGTCCAGTTGGCTCAACAACTTGCCAAGATGGAAAATGAAGTCGCTGTGATCTTGCCAAGGTTTTCGATCACAACGTCCCGTGCGGACATGCGCATCTCGCCACGGGATGCAAACTCCAACGACTCGAATCGGACCAATCGACGTGCTCGTGCAACCGATGACAAACCTGCCAGATGGAAGGTCGAGTGATCCGACGGGATCAACGTCACTCCACGGCTCGCGACTCCACAACATCACCTTTCGTCGGTCGTCAGTTGTCTGATAGCCATGATTGGCCTCAGACAAAATCGCGTGGCCTGCTGGCGGTAGAAGGTCTGCATAGCCTTCGGTAACGCAGAGGATGTCCGAATGAAGTCCGGCTGTGATTGTTTACCGCGTCGGAGCGAACAAAGGGATTGGTTGAGCGGTTCGTCGTGTTTGTGCGAGGAAGTCGAGGGGATCTCGGAGGAGTTGCTCGCAGGTGAGGAGGACTGACGTGAGGACCGACTGGTGCTGAGCGC
>CAMAWN010000039.1 GCA_945861865.1 Candidatus Kuenenia stuttgartensis
TACGTCGTCGATCGCGTCGATACGACGGCGACCGTGTGGCTCGGCCTGACGCTCGGCTGCTGCCGCTGCCACGACCACAAATTCGATCCGTTCTCGCAGCGCGAGTACTACCAGTTCTTCGCGTTCTTCAACAACGTGCCGGAACGCGGTCGAGCGGTCAAGTTCGGCAACTCGCCGCCGTTTGTGAAGACGCCGACTCGCGAGCAGCAACGATTGCTCAGCGGCCTCGATCAACGACTTGGTTCGGCGGAGCAGCGAGTCGCGAAGTTGCAATCGCTCGCACAACAAGCTCAGCGCGATTGGGAGCAGTCCGCGCCAAAAACGATCGGCGATTGGACAGTGACCCACGGCACCGTGTTGCACCTGCCGTTGGATTCCGATGGCAAACCGACGCCCGTGGCGGCAGGCGACAACGAGGAATTGCGAACAGTCGCTCGTCAGCAACCTCAGCCGCTAGGCCCGACATCAGGACCACCGGTCGTCAACGCAGCGGATCGCACTGAACTCGTGCTGGCCGAGGGACGGTTGGGCAAGGCCGCGCTCTTCGACGGTCGGCGACGCTTCGCGGTCGGAGACATCGCGAATATCGGCTTCTACGAGCCGTTCTCGATGTCCGCCTGGATTCGAGCCGAAGCCGAATCGGGGACGATCCTGTCACGCATGACCGACGATCCGAGTTCCGACGGCTACAACTTGTGCCTCGAAAATGGCAAGCTGCAACTGAACCTCATCAAGCGTTGGTTGGACGACGCCCTGCGTGTCGAGACGGCCGACGCCGTGCCACTCGGCCGGTGGGTTCACGTCGCGGTGAGTTACGACGGCTCGCGATTTGCCGACGGCGTGCGGTTCTTCGTCAACGGCCAGCCGGCCGCGAAGCGAATCGTGTTGGATGAACTCAACCAGGCGTTTGCCTCGAAAGACATTTTCCGGCTCGGCTTCGGCGGACTGACGCCGCCATTTCGGGGAGCGATCGACGATGTGCGACTGTTCGACACAAGTCTGACCGATGATGACGTCGCAATGCTCTCGGTTCCGGAATCCGTGACCGAGTTGATCGCCACTCCGACCGCCGCCCGCTCGCCGGCGCAGTCGCTGAAACTGCGAACTGCATTCCTGGCGAAGCACGCTCCGGATGACATCCGAACTGCTCATCGGCAACTCACAGTTCTGCAGCGAGAACGCAAGCAACTCAGCGAGTTGTTTCCGACCACGATGGTGATGCAGGATCTTCTCGAAGCGCGACCCGCGCATGTTTTGATTCGTGGCGCGTACGACCGACCGGGTGAGCGAGTCGCTCCGAGCACTCCAGCGGCGTTGACCGCGAAACAAAAAACGGCCACATCGCGGTTGGAACTCGCTCGCTGGCTGGTTGATCCCGCTAATCCACTGACCGCGCGCGTCACCGTGAATCGGTTCTGGCAACAACTCTTCGGCCAGGGACTCGTAAAGACAGTCGATGACTTCGGCTCGCAAGGAGACTGGCCGACGCATCCGGAGTTACTCGATTGGCTGGCCGTCGAATTCGCCGGCCCGGCCGACAGCCGTCATCCCGTTTTTCAAAAATGGGACATCAAACGCATCGTCCGCAAGCTCGTCACTTCGACGACCTACCGGCAATCGTCACAAGCCAGTGCTGAGTTGTTGGCTCGCGATCCTGACAACCGGTTGCTCGCACGCGGCCCGCGTTCGCGGTTGTCGGCGGAGATGGTCCGCGATCAGGCGCTCGCGGCCAGCGGCTTGTTGGTCGAACAACTCGGCGGGCCATCGATCAAGCCGTATCAGCCGGATGGCTTGTGGGACGATCTGCAAAGCACTGAGAAGTATGTGCAAGATCACGGCCCGGCGCTGTATCGCCGAGGCTTGTACGTCTTTTGGAAACGCACGATCGCTCCGCCGGTGATGATGACATTCGACGCGGCTGGCCGAGAGACCTGCATCGTACGTGAGACGCGCACCAACACGCCGTTGCAAGCGCTGACGCTGCTCAACGAAGTCAGCTTTGTCGAGGCCGCTCGCAAACTGGCCGAGCGGACACTGACCAGCGGTAGCGTTGATCTTGATCACCGCCTGCGTTTCGCATTTCGAGCGGTGCTGACTCGCGAGCCGAATGACCGCGAGTTCGTCGTGTTGAAACGCGGCGTTGAACGGCATCTCGCTCACTATCGCGAGCATCCGGCCGAAGCGGCGGAAGTTCTCCGCACCGGGGAATCGGCGGCCGATGCGTCGCTTGACTCCATCGAGGTCGCTGCCTGGACGGCGGTCAGCGGGTTGATTCTGAATCTCGACGAGGCGGTAACAAAGGAGTAATCGTGGGCAGGGTTTCTACCTGCCCACGAGACCGCTACTCCGCTCGAAAATCTTTTGCGAAGGCTTTCGGATTGAGTTCCTCGCCGGTCGCAAATTTGGTCAATTCATTCCAGCTCAGGACTTGGCCGGGGGCGATGACTTTGATCTTCATGAACTCGCCGACTTTCTTGTCGCCGACGTAGGCCACCTTTCGCGGGTCTTTGCCGCCGCAGACTTCGCGAGCAATCGTGTGATGCACCTGCGAGGCGAACAGTTCGCCCATCATGTAGTTGTGGTAGTAGACCGGCGCTCCGACGATGTGAATCTTGCTGGCATAATCGGGAGCGTTGCGGCCGTCCGGACGATGGACCAGTTGGTACTTCTCGGCCAAGTCCCACCACAGCTTGTTGAGATCTTGATCCGGGTTGTCGTACAGACCCTTCTCGAAGCGCAGCATGACTTGGCACCAGCGCGAGAAAATCAGCAGTTGATTGCGAAGCACTCGTGCTCCGGCGTCGCTGAGCTTTTTGCGTTCGGCCGCATCTTTGGACGCGATCCCCATCGCTTCCTGCCACGCGCCGCTCTTTGCAAGCCGGCCCATCTGCATGGCGACACCCTCGGTGGTGAGGATGTGCGACGCTCCGCGAAGCACGTACGGAACCGAGGTCGGGATGTTCTTGCTGGAATAGACCGAGTGCCCAAGCTCGTGCAGCATCGTGTCCATCCAGCGCTCGGACGGGACGATGTTGGCCAGAACTCGGACATCCCCTTCGCGATCGATGTCGGTGCAAAAGGCGTGCGGCGATTTGCCGGCCTTCTCGAACAGGTCGCTGCGTTCGAGCACATCGTCAATCGGCAGGCCGATGCCGGTGTAGAACTCACGGCAGAGCTTCAGGATGTCGGCGTCTTTGTAGATCGCGTCGAGGTCTGTGCCGAACACCGCCGGCGATTCCTGGAAGAACGGATCGTGATAATGCCACGGCCGCAGGTCGGCGACTTTGACGCCACAGTTGGCGGCCAGTCGCTCGTCGATTTCGGCTTTGGCCTTCGCGAACGGCTCGCGCGTGAGGGCGTCGAGTTCATCGAACAGCTTCAGGATGTGTGCCTGTTCCTGCTCGTTGAGGTGCAGCATCATCTGATGATAGTTCGTGAAGCCAAGCTGTGCCGCCGCTTGATTTCGCAGCTTCGCCAGCGCGATCAAATCCTTCTCGACGTTCGCGCCAACTCGTTTGCTGCCCTCCCAAACTTTGCGGCGTTCCTCGGACGATTTCGATTCCTTCAGAACCTTGCGCACGTCGTTTTCACTGAACTTCTTGCCGTCCACTTCCGCTCGAAAGACGTTGAAACCTTTCTCGATGGCGTTGGCCTTCGCGACCATTTCACGCAAAAGCAGCGGATCGACCTGCTTCTCCAAGTACGACAAGTACAGCACGTCGATCTGCCGAGCCAACAGCTTGTCGCTGATCTTGCCCGACTCCTTGATCGCTTTGAGTTCCCGGAACACAACCGGATCAGCCAATGCGGCGTCGATCTTGTTCTGAGCGACTTCCTTGCGAGCAAAGTCCTCGTCCTTGCCAGAAGTGTTGGCGTCCCACCAGGCGATGCCCGCTTCCTTGTCGAGCGGCTTCATCTTGGCAACGTGAGCGTCAACGAACTTCTTCGCGCGTGCATTCGTCACATCGTCGGAAAAGGCGATACCGCACATCATCAAGACCGACAACGGAACGCCAACCAGCAACGACCGAATGCGTGAGAGCATGTTTCACCGTCCCCTCCGGAAAGTGGTGGATGCGTCACGCATCCACGTGTTTGATTCTCGAGTCGGATACGAGACGCATCCACCACGTTATCTCGCAATCTCGATCGCCTTGGTTTCACGCAGGACCGTGACTTTGATTTCGCCGGGATAGGTCAAGGCTTGTTCGATGGCGGTGGCGATGTCGCGGGCCAGCTTGGCGGCTTCGCGGTCGTTGACTCGGCCAGAATCGACGATGATGCGGATCTCGCGCCCCGCTTGCACCGCGAAAGCTTGGTCGACGCCGGGGAAACCGAAGGCGACGGCTTCCAGTTCTTCGAGCCGTTTGATGTACCGGTCCAGGCTTTCGCGGCGAGCACCTGGCCGCGACGCGCTGACCGCATCGGCGGCGGCGACCAGCACCGTGTAGATGTATTCAGGGCGGATGTCGTCGTGATGTCCGAATGCGGCGTGGACGACTTCACCCTTTTCGCCGTAGCGCTTGAGCAGTTCTGCGCCGACGGCAGGATGCCCTCCTTCCATCTCGTGATCGGCGGCTTTGCCGATGTCGTGCAAGAAACCGCAGCGGCGGGCGATGTCGCCGTCGAGACCAAATTGCTCGGCGATCAAGCCGGTCAGATGCGAGACCTCAATCGAGTGTCGCAGCACGTTCTGACTGTAGCTGGTGCGGAAGTGCAGCCGGCCCATCAGATCGACCAGCTTCTCGTGCAGTCCCAGCACACCGACTTCCTGGCACGCCGCCTGACCGGTTTTGCGAACGAAGCCGTCCATCTCTTTGGTCGTTTCCGCAACGACTTCGTCGATGCGTGTGGGATGAATGCGGCCGTCCTCGATCAGCTTGACCAGCGACTGCCTCGCGATTTCACGGCGGACTTTGTCGAACGCCGAAACGATGACCACACCGGGCGTGTCATCGACGATCACGTCGACGCCAGCGGCTTTCTCGAACGCGCGAATGTTGCGACCTTCACGGCCGATGATGCGGCCTTTCATCTCGTCATTCGGAATATCGACCGTGCTGACCGCCAGCTCGGAGGTGTGTTGCGAGGCACAGCGCTGTACTGCCATGCCGATGATCTCGCGAGCCTTCACTTCCGATTGATCGCGCAGCTCCGCTTCATGCTTGAGGATCAACGTGCCAGTTTCGTTCTTCAGTTCTCGATCGAGCCGGTCCAGCAACTGCGACGTCGCGGTCGCTTTGTCCAGCCCGCTAATCTTGTAGAGTTGCTCCTGCTCGTCGCGCAACAAACGTTCGAGCTCCTTGTCGCGGGCTTCGATGGCCTTCAGCCGTTCCGCCAGCTTCGCCTGGTTGGTCTGCAGGAACCGCTCTTTCTTGACGAGGTCGTCCTGCTGGTCTTTGAGCGACGATTCTCGCTTATCGAGCTGTCGCTCGAATTCACGGATCTCATCGCGGGTCTTGTTGATTTCGCGTTCGAGTTCCTCGCGGCGTTTGAGCACAATCTCTTTGGCCGCGATCTCCTCGGTGCGTTTGAGATTGTCCGCTTCCCGCTGCGCCTGAGCGATGATCGCGTCGCGATCTTGATACGCGGCTCCGCGCCGCAGCCGCTCAAAGAAGAAACCGACGGCAGCACCGAGCACCAGCCCTACCAATCCAACAATCGCTTCGCTCATGGCCTCGCAGCCCTTATCTGATCTGCGAAACCACAAGCTCAACCAGCCAGTTGCCGGGTTCGCAAGGTGCGAGTACGGCTTCGGCTGGGAGCGGAGCGAGTTAGCGATCTGAAATCTCAGATTTCAAATCTGATGCTTCAACGGCCATCGGAATGCCATCCGCGCAGCCCGTCCCCGGCACGAGGCCGGATTCGGGCGGGCGGCACTGAGCGATCGCTGACAGATCGAACCGGGCAACGTGCCGGAAGGAAGCCTCCCAGCCGCAGTCGCTTGCCCGTTATCTCTTGCAGCAGCGCGAAAGGTGACGAAACCCCGCACAACAGCCACCGTCGGAGTCCGGCCGCGAATCGCGAGGCGATCAACGCCGCGCCGCTCAGCAAAGCCAGCACCCAGACCATCACCGTCAGCAATGTCTCATCGGCAGTAAACAACACGATGGCACTCACGAAAACCGTTGAAGGAACACGTTTCAGCATCGGCCAATTCGCCAGCCGCCGGAAACGTCTTGCAAACTTGCTCCACTGGCAGTTGAGCCTGTGGTTCTAGGAATTGTGTCCTGTGTCCGCCAAGCACAACCGCCTGACGGACAGCGTGAGCATCCTAACGCCGAGGCAATATCGGTCAACCAACTCGCAACCGACGCCGATCAGTGCTCCTCGCCACTCAATGCCTCGTCGAAATCGCGATCGACTTCACAGTTCGATCGCGCGGGCAAATGCTGGTACCGAATTGGCTCAACGTCCGAGTCAGAAAATGTGACACTCAAATTGCTCGGTGACGGCTCAGGCCGTGAATTGCATTTGACGGCGTGCTGCTGCCACGATCGTGCCCCCCGATCGCGTCGCGGCATTGTTCGATTCAACCGTTATCGAACAGCAAATCTCCGCAACAGCCTTGATCCTTCTGGAGCCGTTGCTATTTTGACAGGTGGAGTTGTCGAAAACGAAACCTCAACTGAGCCAAGTAACAGCGGCGAATCGGCCGCAACCGATTGGGTGCTGGTGTGAACGCAGAAATTTACGACGATTACATCCTGGATCACTACGAATGCCCCTATCACAAGGGGCACATCGCCAGTCCGACGTGTGCTCACAGCGAGAAGAATCCGTTGTGTGGCGACCAGATCCGGTTGGAACTGAAACTGGATGAATCCGGGCGAGTCGCCGAGGCCTTCTTCAACGGAAAAGGCTGTGCCATCAGCCAAGCGGCGGCATCGATCCTTTGTCAGCACGTCGAGGGCAAGACACTGGACGAACTGCGTGGTTTTCAAGCCCCCGAAATGTTGCGACTGCTGAAGGTACCGCTGACGGCGACGAGACAGCGTTGTGGATTGCTGGGATTCAAAGTGCTCAAGACGTTGATGTACGAATTGGATCAGGTTCCCGCTCAAGTTCAGCCGCAACCGACGGACGGCGGTGAGCCGGTCGTCGCGACCTCCGGCTAGGAGTCTGCGAATGAACACGCCGCTGGAAAATTTGACTCGTCGACCGTTCGACGTTCAGGCCGTGCGTGGGGATTTTCCGATCCTCGCGCGGCCGCTGCCGAACGGTGCGATGCTGGCATATCTCGACAACGGCGCGACCGCGCAAAAGCCGCTCGCGGTGATCGACAAGCTGCGCGAAATCTACGAGACCTGCACCGCGAATGCGCATCGTGGCATCCATCAACTCGGCGACCGTGTGACCGTCGAACTCGAAGCAGCCCGCGAGAAAATCCGGCAATTTCTGAACGCGGCCGATGCCGCCGAGATCCTCTTCACGTCCGGCACCACGATGTCGATCAATCTGGTCGCGTACGCCTGGGGACGAAAATTCTTAAAGCCGGGCGACGAGATTCTGCTCAATGTGATGGAGCATCACGCGAACTTGGTCCCGTGGCAGCAGACGGCGAAGGCAACCGGTGCGAAACTGCGGTTCATTCCGCTGACCACTGACGGTCGCTTGGATGCGTCACACTTCGATCGACTCATCACGTCCAAGACAAAACTGGTGGCGGTGACGGCGATGTCGAACGTGCTCGGCACGATCAATCCGATCCGTGAACTCGCCTCGCGAGCGAAGCGAGTGGGGGCCGTGATCTTGGTCGACGGAGCTCAAAGCGTCCCGCACCTGCGAACCGATGTGCGCGATCCGGCCATCGACTTTCTGGCCTTCTCAGGACACAAACTGTACGGCCCGACCGGCATCGGCGTGCTGTATGGCCGTCGCGAGTTGCTGGAAGCGATGGACCCGTTCCTGTGTGGCGGCAATATGATCAACGAAGTGCATCTCGAATCCTCGACGTGGGGAGAATTGCCGGCAAAGTTTGAGGCCGGCACGATCCCAATCACCGAAGCCATCGGGTTGGGAGCGGCGATCGACTACGTGCAGTCGCTTGGCTTCGAGGCGATCCACACGCAGGAATCGAGGTTGCTCGAACGAGCGTTACGGTTGTTGCCGCAGCAACCGGGAGTGACTGTTTACGGCCCGACCGCCGAACATCGCGGTGCGATCGTCAGCTTCACCGTTGAGAAAGTGCATCCGCATGATCTGGCTGATCTGCTGGATCAAAAAGGAGTCGCTGTGCGGGCCGGCCATCATTGCACGATGCCGTTGCACGACTGGCTCGACGTCCCAGCGACTGCTCGTGCCAGCTTTGCGTTCTACAACACCGAGGCCGAAGTGGACGCGCTCATCGACGCGATTCATTTTGCTCGCCACAAGTTTCGGTTGGAGTGAGGCGGACTCAGATGCGGCAATCACCAAGACTCTTCACCGCGCTTTTGAGTGTCACTCTGCTGTCAGCGATCGCCGCCGAGGACTCAAATCGCCGGCAAGATGATCCTCGAGCCGACGCCGCAATTCGTGAATTGGTGCGGCGGGGTGCGGTCGTGAAGCGATTCACCGTTCTCGAATCGGAAACTGAGGGTCTATTGGTCCGGCTGAAAGCGGAGCACTTGGATCGTGACGGACTGATCGACTCGGACATCCTCTCAGCACTGCAACTGTTGAGTGAATTAGCGCTCGAACTGCGAGGATTGCCATTCAGCGACAACGGCCTGAAATCCTTGCTGGTAAAGGTGAAACCCGTGGGTTTGGATGTCTCGGGATCAGAATTGTCGGATCGTGGACTATCGGAGTTCGTGAGTGCGCGATCTCAACTGCGATTGCTCGACCTGAGTTTCACGCGTGTCGGCGATGACGGTTTGAAGTCCGTAACTTCGCTGGCAGAGCTCCGACACCTCTCACTGATCGGCTGCCGAGTGACAGACAGAGGCACCGGCTCCTTGGCGCGATTGCACCAGCTACACGAACTCTATCTCGCCAAGACGGCCGTCTCATCGGCTGCGGCGGAGCATCTGCGACGCAGGATCCCCATGTGCCGCATCGAGCGATGACACTGCCTTCAGAACCCGCCCAAGGTTGGTTTGCTGGCTTTCAGTTGCGGCGGCTGAGACGGCACTTTGAGTGTTTCCAATGTGTGCTTCAGGCGATCTTCCAACTTCAAGCGAGCGTCCATCGCGCGAGGGAAGATCAGCACAAAACCGACGTGTACGTCTTTGACTTCCATCCAATAAAAAATGGCGTTGATGGGTTGGTCCGCCGGCGGGATGTCAATGTAGTCAACCGTTTTCTTGCCGACATAAGGGGAGAATGCGCGATGTCGATCATCGTCTCCTTTCCCAATTCTTACCCAAGGCCAGGGGACGTCTGTCGTCTCGGCTTGAACGCTGTAGGCGTTGGCCAGCACGTTCGTCAGATCAGTGCGATAGTGAAGTGGCTCGATGTCGTTGTTGGTTTGCTTCTCGACCCAGCGCGGCAGGTTACTCAGCAAGTGCAAGTAGGCCATCCCTTCGCCTGAAGGTTCGAGATCAATCTTCGCTCTCCAGGAGGCCAGCACTCCATCGAGACGGACGTTGGGGTGATAGCCCAGTCGGGCAGGGTCTTCGTTCGGATCAAGCGGTTGTGCTTCGGGCTCGCCGTCTTTGGGCGGAGGAGGCGGAAGGATTTGCTCGAAGGGCTTGGGCACTCGAAGCTCAACTCCTTCAAAAGGGACCACCTTCGACCCGAGCGCCAAGTTCACCTTTTCGAGGTACTCGAAATACTTCTGAGTCGCAGCGAGGCGATCTTTATAGGACTCTGCGCCACACCCGATCGCAAACAACGACGTGCCCGCCAAGCTCGCCAGAAACTTGCGACGATCAAGTCCAAGCACCGGATTCGACGGAAGACTTTGCGACATGCTGGTCTCGCCTGGCGGAATGAAGCGGCTGGTATGGGCGAGATTCGCCAACAACGTGCTGCGATTGTGCGACTGGCTCCGAAGAGCGTCAAGCCAGACAGTGAGCACGTCAATATCATGCTCTCACCAATTTCAAGACGAAAAAAAATCGAATCGACCCGTGAGGGGTCAACTCGATTTTTAATTAGCACCTCAAGTTGTCCAAAAGGCAATTACGCCTTCGGAGCCGGAGCGGCTTCTTCTTTCGGCGGCGGAGGAACTTCCTTCACAGCCGGGGCCGGAGCAACATGACCGGCAGCCGGAGCCGCTGTACCACCGCAGCTCTTTGGAGCTGAGCAGCGCGAGGTCTTGGCGACGCAGCAGGTCGCGGCTGGCTTGCAGCAGCTCACCGTCTTGGTCTGGCGCGCAGCGGTCGTCTTGACCTTCGGGGCCTTGCAGCACTTGACCTTGACGGGCTTGCAGCAGTCCTTGGCTTCAGCGGCACCGCTGAATGCGGCCAGGACGGCCAGGGTCGCGCTCAACGCAACCAACTTCATAGAACGACTCATGATGTCTCCCTTTCCTTGCACTATGATGGCTCGGCCTCTTGACCTTCCATCGAGGTGAACGAGCACAGTCTTCATGGCTCTGCCGTCCAAGGCGATTCGCGTCCGACACTCCTTGGACGCTAGGTGTTACGCATGGTTGATCATCGGACTAACTCTTCCGATTGCGCAAATTATGCGGGTTAGGATAGCCGTGATGCCTTCAATGTCAAACCACCACGAAAACCAAAGGCTCCCTATTTTGCCGCTTCATCCTGATTGCACTCTTGAAAAGTCACCCGCTCCCAGTGAACGGTCATCGGCCCGAGATTGGCTCGTTGGTCCTCAGAGATGGACGATGACTGGCCAACCGAAATTGATGGGGATCGTGAACGTCACGCCCGACAGTTTTTCGGATGGTGGCCAGTTTGATTCGGTGTCGGCCGCTGTTGAGCACGCACTGAGATTAGCCGAGGAAGGTGCCGACATTCTCGACATCGGCGGCGAATCAACTCGTCCCGGCGCAGCAGCGGTTCCGTTGGACGAGGAATTACGACGAGTCGTTCCGGTCGTGAGAGAGTTGGCTCGACGGACGCGCGTGCCGATCAGCATCGACACCTCCAAGGCTGAGGTCGCTCGCCAGTGCCTGGAAGCCGGAGCCACGATCGTCAATGACATCTCTGGTTTGACCTTCGACATGGACATGCCTCGCGTCTGCCGCGAGTCCTCGTGCGGAGTGATCGTGATGCACATTCAAGGGACTCTGCAAACGATGCAGGTTGAGCCGCGTTACGACAACGTCGTCGCGGAGGTGTGCCAGCACTTTTCACGACGTTTGGATGACCTCGAAGCCGCCGGCATTACTCGCGAGCGCATCGTGCTCGATCCCGGCATCGGGTTCGGCAAGACCGCCGAGCACAATCTGCAACTGTTGTCGCACATTGCCGACTTCCATGCACTCGGTCGACCGGTGCTCATCGGCCACTCGCGAAAGCGGTTCTTGAAGAAAGTGCTCGGCCGAGAGATCGAGGAACGGGACGCCGGCACGCTTGGCGTCAGCCTCGCCCTGGCCGCTCAAGGTGCGGACATTCTGCGAGTCCATGACGTGCGTGCCACTCGCGATGCGCTGCTGGCGTGGCAAACGGTGCTCTCGGCCAGTCTGTTCGGGCGATAGCCGCAAGCCTGTCTAATTTCTGGCCGCGCGATTGACTCACATCGAGACATCGCGGCATGAAAAAGACTTCCGACTCTCTCGCAACGACGGCTTTTCGGATAGGCTCTTGCGCCTTCCATCGCAGTCTCTCGACGAACGAACCGCAACCAACTTTTCGGAGAGTCAACCGTGCGAAAAACCATCACTGCCTGCATCGCTGCTGTGGGACTCCTCAACGCGCTGGGAACACTCGGCTGCGGCACGTCGGGAACCCCACCCGGTGCCACGTCGGTGAGCCAGCCAGAGAACAAGGCGTCCAGTGAAATCGGTTACGGAACCCTCTTGGGACACACCTACTCCAACGATTACTTTGGACTGTCCGTTTCAATTCCCGATGAGTGGTACATCCAAAACCGCGAAGAGGCCGCGGAGGTTTTGCGAATCGGAAAGGCCGTTACCTTGGGCCAAGGGGTCGATCCCAATTTCAAGGCAGCCGTGGAGGCGTCACAGACAAACACGCTGCAACTTCTCTCCGCATTTCGGCATCCGCCCGGCACACCCGGGTTGGTTTCTAATCCGACAGTGAGCATCATCGCCGAGCGCGTCAAACACTTGCCGGGAATCCGCTCCGGTGCCGAGTACTGCGCGATGTTGAAACAATCCCTGGGACAGTCCGCGATCAAGACGGAATCGGATGCCGTGCTGAGCGGGTTGAAGATCGGTTCGCTGGACGCGCACTGCCTGCCGGCACGGATGACCGTCGGAACGATCGTCATCCAACAACGCTTTTACGCCACTCGTTACAAGGACTATGTCCTGGCGGTGATCGTCAGCTACTCCGCGGACGAGGAACTCCTGACAGCCGAAAAAATCCTGTCCGAGATCAAGGCCGGCGGGAAATGACGCGACTCCGCAGGCCGACTCTGCCATCACGGCTACGCCTTGCGGATTTTCTCGCGACCGGCCTTCACGTTCTTCGTCGCGTTGCGTGTGTCGAGCACCATCTTCGAGTGCTGGACGATGAAGTCGCTGTCGTAGGCCGAGTGATCCGTTGCGATCAGCACGCAGTCTTGGGCAGCGAGGTATCCTGGCGTCAGCGGCGAGCTGTCCATGTCGGGGACGTCGTGATGTCGCATCTTCGGCAGCGACGGGACGTGTGGGTCGTTGTAGGTCACGATCGCGCCGCGAGCGAGCAGTTCCTCCATCAGCACGAAGGACGGGCTTTCGCGCGGGTCATCCACGTCTTTCTTGTACGCCATGCCGAGCAGCGCGATCTTGCTGCCCTTCAGTGCCTTGCCGTCTTCGTTGAGGAATTCCATCAGCCGCGTGATGACGTATTCCGGCATCTGCCGATTGATCTCGCCGGCGAGTTCGATGAACCGCGTGGTCATGCCGTACTTGCGAGCCAGCCAGGTCAGATAGAACGGGTCGATCGGAATGCAGTGACCGCCGAGGCCCGGCCCCGGATAGAACGCTTGGAAGCCGAACGGTTTGGTTTTCGCCGCGTCGATGACCTCCCAGACGTCAATGCCCATTTTGTCGAAGAGCACTTTGAGTTCGTTGACCAGCGCGATGTTCACGCAGCGATAAGTGTTCTCCAAAATCTTGCAGGCCTCGGCGATCTCGGCGCTGCTGACCGGGATGACCTTCACGATTGCGTGGCTGTAAAGCTGCTCGGCGAGTTTGCCGCTGATCGGGTCGAGGCCGCCGACGACTTTCGGAATGCGCTGAGCCTGAAAATCCGGGTTGCCCGGGTCTTCACGTTCGGGGCTGAAGGCCAGGAAGAAATCGCTGCCGGATTTCAAGCCGGTCTTGCTGAGGATCGGCAGCACGACATCGCGCGTCGTCGTCGGGTACGTCGTGCTTTCGAGGACGACCAGTTGCTCCGGCCGCAGCGCCGCGCGGATGGATTCGGTGGTGCCTTCGATGTAGCTCATGTCCGGATCGCGGCTCTCGTTGAGCGGCGTCGGCACGCAGATCAGGATGCAGTCGGCCTCCTTGAGACGGCTCATGTCGGAAGTTGGCTCGAACTGCTTCAAGGTCAGCCAGTTCGCAATCATCTCGGACGGGATGTGTTTGATGTAGCTCTGGCCTTTGACGAGCGCATCGACCTTGCGCTGGTCGATGTCAAAGCCCATCGTCTTGAAGCCGGCCTTGATGAAGGCATTCAGCAGCGGCAGGCCGACGTAGCCCAAGCCGATCACTCCGACGACCGCTTGCTTGTCGCGGATTTTTTGTTCGAGAGCCTCGTGCATTTGTCACCGTTCAACTGGTCGAGAAGTGAGGATTCGTTCGACGCCTGCCAAACGCAGCGGAATGTATGCGATTCACAAAAGCAGAGTCCAAGCGACTCTGCAATCTCAGAGCTTCAAGTCACACAGGTCGAATGCTGCTGCGCCGGAGCCAATCCGCTCGCGAACAGATTGTTGACAGCTTCAGGAGTCGGCTTCGCTCGGCCGGATTGCCAGACCCACCACAAGCACATGGCGGCAGCGACTCCGGAAATGACGAGTGTTAGCCACGTGTAGCGCAGACCGCCGTCTCCGAGTGTCGCGAACCAATGCCAAAATGATTGTCGAAACTCTTCCGCATGTCCGTCGGCAATTCGAACGCTCACTCGTTCGCGCATCACGGCCAGCGAATTGAACAGGAAGTGAAAAATGACTCCCGGCAGCAAACTGTTGCTGCGGAGAGCAATCAGCCCCAGCACGATGCCCAGCAGCGTCGCATTGAAAACTTGCTGGGGAATCATGTGCATCGCGCCAAACGCCAGAGCGGACAGGCCAATCGCCACCCGGGTGCGGCCGTTGCGATTGAAGCCCGTCAGGATGAAACCACGAAACGCCAGTTCCTCGCAAACGGCGGGAGCGACCGCGAGTGCGATCAGAATCAGCGGCAACGATTGCTCGCCATCGCCCATCGCTCTCAGCAAACGAGTGGCTCCGTCGGGCAACTGCGGGAAGAACCATTGCAACGAGGCCATCAATTCCAGAGACAGCGGATGCAGCACAAATGGCAGCAGGGCGGCAATCGCGACGAACTTCCAGTTTGGCAACCACAGTCGCAGGGATTGCCGCACGCTGGTCGTCAGAATTAAAGCCATGAACAACGCGGGGCAGGCGATGATCGCAAGTTGCTGAATCACCATCAGCTTCATCATCTGCATGCCCATCTCGTCAGGCGTTGCGGACGCGATCGACTGGCCGAACGCACGCATCGAGACGAACTGCGCCAGCATGATGATCACGAAACAGAAACCCGCTTCGGTGAAGGTTGGCGTCGGTTCTTTCTCGCGGAGCAGATGCTTCAGCCACAAACCGACCTCAAAGCGTTCGCCATCGCGGAACAAGACCCCTTCGCTGGAGAACTGCTCGATCGCCCACCACAGCGCCAGCAGGCTGTAACCGATGCTCGTCGCCAACACCGGGGCTGCGAAAATTAACGCCCCCGTGTTGCCCGGATTCAGCAGCAGCGCCTTCAACAGCAGCGCGATGTTGACCACCGGCATGACGCTGTAAAACCACGACGCTTGGTGGACCGGATAAATCTCGACGGCGGGCGAAAGGCAAAACACCGTCAGCCCAATGGAAACCATCAGCAGCGGCGTCAGGTAGTATTGTCCCTCTTTCGAACTGCGGGCAAACGTCGCCAGCGCCAGACACATCGCGCTAAAAAACGCCGACAGCGGAATCAACAGAATCAACAACCACGCCAACGCAGGTGCGGTCGGCAACGTGATGACGCCCGCATGAGCCAACGCGCCGCGCCCCATGCCGCCAGCCACCGACAGCATGTATTGCCCGGTCGCGCCGATGCTCAGCAAGTTCAGCAACGCGGTGCTCATGCTGAAGCACATCACCGTGAAAAACTTTCCGAGCACGATTTCAGTGCGTGTGGCGGGGCAAATGAGCAGCGTCTCCATCGTGCCCCGTTCTTTCTCGCCGGCCGCGACATCGACCGCCGGATAGAACGCCCCGGTCACGGCCATGATGACCAGCAACGCCGGGAACATTTTCGACCAGACATTGGCCGAGATTTGCTCCTCGGCCGCGAGATCCAGCGGCGCGGAGCCGACCGGCCGAGTCAGCTCTTGCGGCAACTCCGCCGCCGAGAGCCGCTGACGCAAGATTTCTTCTTCCCACGCTTCGAGCACTTCGCGAACGCGAGCGTACGCGACAACCGATTTGTCGTCGGCCCGGTTTTTGACAATCGTGGGCCGCGGATACGAGACGCCGGCGACGTGCGAGTTGTCGCGTTCGACGAGCAAGCGATTCACCCGCTCGATGTTTTCCTTCAACCCGTCAGGAACGACGATCAGCACTTGAATCTGGCTGGAAGCAAACAGGTCCATCAACTCATGGTCGATGGTCACTTGCTTGGCCCTGAGTTGCCCGATCCGTTCTTGCAACACCGCGAGCGATTTGTCGGACGGGCCCGCGGGAGTCTTCATTCGCTCACGTTGAGCCGACTCCGCCTGCTTGACATCGGCATCAATCGCGGTGTGTTGCTCGATGCGTTCGCGGATCGCACGGGCCTGCTCAATGAGCATCCGATTCCGTGAGGCATTCAGGCCACCGCCACCCAGTTCGACCAACGTATCCGTGACGACATTCAGCTTGTCGGAGTCAGCCGGGTTGTTGAACCAATTTGAGACGAACTTGTCCCCTTCGAGCAATTGCGGCGGCGGCAGATGCTTCTCGCCGAGGATGACCACGGTCCGCGGCTGCTCGCTGAACAGCAACGTCATCTGCAACATGCCGATTCCCATCGCCGGGTACAGCAGCAGCGGCAACACCGCGATCATGAACAGCGTCCGGCGGTCCCGGAACTGATCTCGTACTTCGCGCAGAAAAATGAGTTTGACGGTCAGCCAGTTCATAGAAATCAATTCATCCCGCCACCGGGGCAAACCCGGCTGCGGAAGGTTGGTTCTGTTGGTCGTAGCGTTCGATCAAGTCGAAAAACAATTCTTCGGTGTCGGGCTGCTGATGCTGTTCCTGAAGCTCCGGCAACGTGCCTATTGCCAGGATCGCACCCTTGTGAATGATGGCGATCCGGTCACAGAGTTTCTCGACCTCGCGCATGATGTGCGTCGAAAAGATGATGCACTTCCCCTGATCCTTCAGCGACTGCACGATCGCCAAGACCTTCCGGGCGACGAGCACGTCCAGCCCGCAGGTTGGTTCGTCGAAGATGATGACCGGCGGGTCGTGAACCATCGCGCGGGCAATCGAAGCCTTCTGCTTCATGCCGGTCGACATCTTTGCTCCCAGCGTGTCGCGGAAGTCGTTCATTTGCAGCGTGTCGAACAACTGTTCCAGCCGCGATTGCAAAACATCTTCCGGCAGTCCGTAAAGCCGGCCGTAGTACTCCGCCATTTCCCAGGCGGTCATGCGGTCGTAGATGCCGGTGTTGTTCGACATGAAGCCGATGCGTTTCCGCACTTCGGTCGGATGTGTGACCACGTCGAAACCGGACACGGTCGCCGTGCCGCTGGAAGGACGCAACACCGTGCTGAGAATTCGCAGGCAAGTCGTCTTGCCGGCTCCGTTGGGACCGAGCAACCCAAAAATCTCGCCGGGCTGCACGTCAAAACTCACATGATCCAACGCCGCGACCCAACCGCGGCGCAGATCATCGAATCCCTTGGTGAGCTGTTGGACGGAAATCATCGGACGGTGTCCCGCGATCAAGGCTGAGGCGGTGGAGAATGAGCCGGATCTTACCGCCTTCGGGCGGGACTACGAACCTAGCACGTCACCGAACAGCCTGACTGAGCGGCCATTGGCAGCTTGAAGGAAAATCACAGGCTCAACACCGGTAACGGCACTCGGCCTGATTGATTCGGATCGTCGGCCTCATCGCCTTCGTCGATGTTTTCGTAAAAGACGTTGCGTTGGCGCGGAATGAAGCCGACTTCCCGGATGCAGCGTTTGATCGTCGCCAAACTGAGGTGATAGACGGTCCCGGCCGAGGCGACGACGTTTTCCTCGATCATCAGGCTGCCCATGTCGTTGGCTCCGAACAGCAACGCCATCTGCCCGACCTTCTCGCCCTGAGTGACCCAACTCGACTGGATGTTCCGCACGTTGTCGAGATACAGCCGAGCCACCGCCTGAGTCTTGAGATACTCGACCGCCCCGGCCGGCTGGATGTGAGCCATCTCGGTATTGTCCGGCTGAAACGTCCAGCAAATAAAGGCCGAGACTCCGCCGGTCTCATCCTGCAATTGCCGGATGCGGTCGAGATGCTCGATCCGTTCGGCCAGCGTTTCGACGTGCCCAAACATCATCGTCGCCGACGACTTGCCGCCGAGTTCATGCCACTGCCGACAGACGTCGATCCAATCGTCGCTGAGCACTTTGCCGCGAGTGATCTCTTTCCTGACACGGTCCACCAAAATCTCTCCGCCACCACCGGGCAAGCTGCCGAGGCCCGCCTCTTTCAACCGTTGCAACACGGTTTTGATCGGCAGCTTCGCCAGCTTCGCCAGCGCGTAAATCTCCGGCGGCGAGAAGGCGTGCAGATTGACCTGCGGAAAACGTTCCTTCAGAGACCGCAGCAAGTCTTCGTACCACTCGATCGGCAGCTCCGGATTCATCCCGCCCTGCATCAGGATCTGATCGCCCCCGAGCGCAACCGTTTCTTCGATCTTCTGAAAGATCTCCGCTTTCGAGAGCACATAACCTTCGGAACTTTTCGGACGACGAAAGAACGCGCAGAAGTCGCACACCGCCGAGCAGACGTTCGTGTAGTTGACGTTGCGGTCAATGTTGAACGTCCGAAACGGCTCCGGATGCAGTCGCATCGTGACGGCGTTCGCCGCGATGCCCAGCGACGTCAGGTCCGATGACTCCAGCAGCCGCAAAGCATCCGCGTTCGACAGCCGCTCACCCGCGACCGCTCGTTCGAGGATCGGTCGAATCGCCAAGTTCCCAAACGGCGAGCGTCCGCCGAATTGCTCGTTCAATTGATCGACAAGGTCGCGATCGACGGGCAAACGCGGCCGCTCAATCCCGGCGAACGAGTGAGTCCCGCAATCACGTTCAGCGGGCGGACAGGCAATGACGGAAGACAAGATCAATCCCTTCGGGAGCCAGCCCCAATTTGACAGCCAGTTCTTGAAACAGCCGCAACCCCGCACGCTCGGCCGAGCCGAGTGTGAAGTGCAGGTTGTGAGTGAGATAGTCGTGAGCCAATTCCGCCGTGATGCCGAGCTTCGGAGCTTCACGCCGCGCGATGTCGGCGAGGCAATCGACACCGCGATCTCGCGACAGGCACAAAGCCTCCTCAACGTCCGCAAGTTCGCAGCCGCGCCGCGCCGCCCACATCGCGAAGACAAAAGGCAGACCCGTCCACTGCGTCCATTCTTCGCCGAGATCCCAAGTCGAAACGAATCGCTCGCGCGGCGGCGTCATGGCTCGGTCACCGATGAGCAGCACGGCATCGGCCGAAGTGTCTTCGGTCGCGAAACCCAACGGCAGAAGTTCCGTCGCCGGCCGCACGCCAAAGCGTTCAGCCAACAAGATGCGAGCCAGCGTCGCGCTCGTTCGCGAACCTTCGTCGAGTGCCAACATCCGAATCTGCGCGATGGGAACCCGGCTGAACAGCTTCACGCTCAAAACCGGACCGCGCGTCGCCACACAGGCGTCCGAGACGATTTCGTACTCGGCATCGCGCAACACTTCGACTGACGGAATCAAGGCAACATCGAGTTCGCCAGCTGACAAGTTGTCCGCCAACCGGCTGGGGACATCCAGAATTAACTCGGCATCGCGAGCCAATTCTGCCAAGTCCTCAATCAGTGGCTTCGAGTTCAAATAGCTGACCGCGCCAATGCGAACAAGCCGCTCGCGGGCCGCGAAATTAGGAAAGGTGTCGTGCTTCATGGGATCAGTCCGTTGCGGCAAAAGTTATCGGACAAAGGCCGCCGCCGCCAACCAATCAACCGGGCGACTCGATCACGATTAACCGGAGCGGGTGAATTCTCATACGCATCCCAAGAACTAACCGCGCAGTCGCATCCGCAAAGACTTCCGAAGTCTGCCGAGCGCGACTATTTCTTGGGATGCGTATCAGCACGAAAAAAGCCCGGTTTCCTGCGGAAGCCGGGCTTTGAGTTGGACACGATGAATTCCATTCGGAAATCTCAAATTAGAGATCTCAAATTCCTATCCTCCATATTCGTCAATCCCCAGACGATACCGCATTTCTCCGAACAGTCGCGAGAACTCGTCGCTGGACGAGTGGACGTGCTCGGCTTCGGTGATGAATTTCAATTCGTCATCCCGCTCCAAGCCGTGTTGTTCCAGCACCGACTCGAACTCGCTCAAGTCGTGGCCGTAGATGATCAGCAGCTTGTGCTCGTCGAATTGAACTTCAACCGGAATGCGCGGATTCAGCACCGCGATTCCGGTGCAGCCGTCGTTGAGCAGCATTTCCTCGAAGTCGTACAACGTGCTCTTGAGGATCGGCAGGTCGATGTGCTCGCGGTGCAGGTCTTCGTGACGGCCGTTGTGTTTCTCGTGACTGGTTTCCAGGACGACATCCACTTCGCCCCCGATCGGGTCGAGCAAATCGAGGAACAACTCGAACAGCTCCTCCCGCGTCGCGGAGGCCATCAGCACGGGGATGTTCACGCCGGTGCGTTCGTCGGTGTATTTGTCGTGTCGGTAGCCGGCTCGCGGGATGACCTGCAGATCGAACGATGGGCGGACGGCATCCGTCAGCGAAAAGCCGTCATACGCCGCGACCTTCAAGTGCTTTTCGAGTTGCTCTTCCGAGAGGTTCTCGAAACTGCTGTGGCCCCGGTTGGACTGGCCGTCTCGAAAGGTGTTCTTGATGAATTTTTTGAGGAATCCCATCGTGTTTTCCCATGGGTCGGCAGGCGTGATTTGGCGAGACAGCCAACTCTAGCACGAGTTCCGAGCGGCACTCCGAGGGCTTGAGTCAAGCTCTTCAAAATCACCCCCACGCGCACGAACAACCGGGGCAACGGGGGTTTGGTGAAACCTTGTCAGGAAGCGAAAAGGTCCGACAAACGGAAACTTTCCGAGTTCTGCCACTCGCACCGACCCCGCAGAATCGGCACGTCCGTCACGACTCAGAATTGCCCGTGCCAAGTTCCGTGCAGTCGCAACAAAAATCCACAAGCGAGTGAAGTCCAAACGAGCCGTCACCGTGGCACACACTGCTCAAGTGCGTCACTTCCAACACGACGAGTTGATGGTGCGACACAGCAAGGTGATCTCCGAAACGACAAAGGCGGATTTCGACGCCCATGAAACATCCGAGCGTAACTGCCGATGCCGGCGTCACCTGAAGACGACCTCTTGTGAGCCGACTGCGTCTCGATAAAATCTCCGCCCATGCAGCCGAATCGGACGCGAGGCGTCCGAACGGGGGAACCAACGAGCCGATCAGCGGCTCACGGGGCGTAGGTTTGCCGATTTGAGATCTCAAATTCAACGCGAACCGGGGTACTTTCAAGCCCTAGCCCGACAGCTAACCTCGTAGGCGGGTCGAGACATGTGCTCTCGGCCCCATTTGAAAGGGCACTCGCGTCACAAGATCTCTCGACGTTGAGCCAGCCCGTTCGGGTTACGAGGCGCTCCGCTGGTGAGTTCTGAGAATCGACCGGTCACAACCGGGTCGCATCTGGTTTCGCTGTCCACATCGGGACAGGATGTCTGCCACTTTCGCGGTCTTCGATTCAAAATCGGAGACAAGGAAAGTGCTTCTGCAGCGAACCAGTACGCCAACGAGTGGCAAAAATTCGATGATCCTCCGCGCGTGCCCAAGGAGACTTCCATGTCTGCTGTGATTGGTGTGCTGAACTTTGTGTCGATGTCGTCGATCCTCGCGGCTGATCCGATGCCGGTGGGCCTCATGTGGCTGCTGACCTGGGTCGTCGGGCCACTGTTCGCTGTGTTGTTCGTCGCGTGGCTGGTGCTGCGGTACATCCCGAACGATGCCGTGGGCATCGTCGAGAAGCTCTGGTCGCTGAGCGGCTCCGTCCCCGAAGGTCGCATCATGGCGTCCGGCGGCGAGGCGGGGTTTCACTCCGACTTGCTGCGCGGTGGCATTCACTTCGGCTTGTGGCGCTGGCAGTACGTCATTCACAAGATGCGGCTGGTGACGATTCCGCAGGGGAAGATCGGCTACGTCTACGCTCGCGACGGCGAGCCATTGCCTCCCAGCCAGACACTCGCGCGAGTTGTCGCCAGCAATCACTTTCAGGACGCGCGCGCGTTTCTCGGCGAGCGTGGGCGTGACACTCGTGGCCAGCGCGGCCGACAGCGAGCGATCCTGCGAGAAGGGGTGTACGCGATCAATCCCGCTCTGTTCATCATCATCACGGAGACTGCGGTGTTCTCGCTGCGCAACTTGCAAACGGCTCAGGAACGAGCGGTTGTGGACTCGTGGCAAGCCGAGCTGAAGGAAATCGAAGGCTTCGATCCGGTGGTGGTGGGCGGCGGCATCAAAGTGCCCGACCCGGTCAATCCCGATCAGACGCTGATGGTGGACAGCATCGGCATCGTGACTGTGCATGACGGACTCTCGCTGCTGCCGGGCGAGATCATCGCGCCGACTGTCGGAGCCGATCCCACTGATCCGCACTACCACAACAACTTTCAAGTTCCGGAAGAGTTTCTCGCAGCCGGCGGCCAGCGCGGTCGGCAACACGCCGTGCTGACGGACGGCACCTACTTCATCAACCGCTGGTTCGCGACCGTCCGCATGATTCCGAAAACGATCGTGCCGATCGGACACGTCGGCGTCGTCGTCAGCTACTACGGCCAACAAGGTCGCGACCTGTCCGGCACGGCGTTCCGGCACGGCGAACGTGTCGAAGAGGGCGAACGCGGCGTCTGGGAGAAAGCACTCGGCCCCGGAAAGTATGCCTTCAACACTTACGCCGGCAGCATCATCTTGGTCCCGACGACCAACTTCGTGCTGCACTGGATCACCGGCAAGTCCGAGTCGCATCGGTACGATGAGGGTCTGATGTCGATCGACCTCGTGACGAAAGACGCCTACGAGCCGATGCTGCCGCTGTCGGTCGTCGTTCACATCGACTACCAGAAAGCTCCCAGCGTCATTCAGCGGTTCGGCGACGTAAAAAAACTCATCACGCAGACGCTCGATCCGATGCTCAGCGCGTATTTTCGAGACGTGGCACATCGCCGCACGATGTTGGAACTGTTGCAGCAACGCGACGCGATTCAGGTCGAAGCGAGAGAGGAATTGCGTTCCCGATTCGGACAGTTCGACATGCAGTGCGTGGACGTGCTGATCGGCAAGCCAGACACCTCGGACAAAGGTGGTTCGATCGACACGCTGCTGGAACAGTTGCGAATGCGGCAATTGTCGGTCGAGCAACTCGAAACCTACGACCGCCAGCGCGTCGCCGCCGACAAGCAGCGAGCACTGGCCGAAGCGCAATCTCAAGCCGCGATGCAACCGAAGCTGACTCAAGCCCGCGTGCAAATTCAAATCGCGGAAAGCGAAGCCGAAGCCGATCTCGCCCGAGCCCGCAAGAATGCGGAAAAAACCATCGTCGCCGCCGATGCTGAACTAGCTCAGTCGCGACGACGTGCCGAGCAAACGGTCGTGCTCGCCGAAGCTGAGAGCCAACAACGCATCCTCGCCGGCAAGGGCGAAGCTCAAAAGGTAATGCAGATCGGCCTCTCGGAAGCGTCGGTGCTGTTGCGCAAGGTTGCGTCCTACGGCGACCCCCGTTTGTACGCGCTGTCGCTGGTCTCCGAGCAATTGTCTCAAAGCACTCAACCGCTGGTCCCCGAACGCCTCTTCATGGCGAGCGGCTCCGACGGTGCGAGCACCGGCAGCCAAACCGGCCAAGGCTTGATGGGGCTGCTCATCAGTCTGCTGGTCGCCGAGAAGTCCGGCTTCGAAATGTCGAACTCGACGGAGCTGAACGAACTCAAGCAGTACTCCGACCGCATGGTTCAAGAAGCGATGCAGTCCATGACACCACCCGCTCCGACAGAGACCGAGTCCGTGCCGACGTAAACCTGGAGTGCGGTGGTTCGACACCGCCCTCTATTTCAATGCGGGCATGACGATGTGAGCGGCCAAAGAATGCTGTCGTGAGAGCGGCCTTTCGAGCGTCGAATCTCACGACGGTAGATCTCTTCAATTCGAGACTCGACCGCCGTGATGAATGGAGTGCTGCGTCGAGCCGCAGTACTCCAGAGTTCTATGAAAGTACGATTGCCGTCACTACACTCCCGCCGCTCAAATCCAGATCGAAGGGAGTCCACGATGACGAACAATGCTCAACGTCAACCGCCGTTTTTCATCGGCGTGGATGTCGGCGGCACGACGATCAAAGTGGGCGTCGTCGATGACAACGGACGGTCATTGTCAAAGTGCGTCGTCCCGACGGAAGCGAAGCAGCCGCCGGAAGTCGGCATGGCGAACCTCGAACGCTGCGTCCGCGATGCGGTGCAGCAATCCGGCATGACGATGGACGACATGCATTCGGTCGGCCTAGCGACTCCCGGCACGATGGACATCGCGGCTGGAATGCTGCTGACTCCCGGCAACTTGCCGATGTGGCATGGTTTCCAAATTCGTCAGCACGTTCAGAATCGACTGCAAAAACCGACCGTCTTGCAGAACGACGCCAACGCCGCCGCGTTCGGCGAATTTTGGGTCGGCACCGCTCACGACGCTCCCAGCGCGGTGATGTGGACGCTCGGCACCGGCGTCGGCTGCGGCATCATCATTCACGACGTCGTCATCGAAGGTCAGCATTCTCACGGCGGAGAGAGCGGCCACATGATCGTCCAAATGGACGGTGGCCGGCGCAATGTCGATGGCCGCTACGGCACGCTCGAAGCCTACTGCTCCGCGACCGCGCTCGTGAAGCGCTGCCGCGAAGCGATCGAGGCCGGAGCCGACTCCTCCTTGAAAGCGACCCTTGACGCCGGTCACGACATCACCGCCATACTCATCGCCGATGCCGCCGAAGCGGGTGACGAACTGGCCGATCAGCTGGTGATGGACACCGCTCGGATTCTCGGAGTCGCGACCGTCTCGATCATGCACACCATCGATCCCCGCATGATCCTGATCGGCGGAGCCATGACCTTCGGCCGCCACGACAACATCGTCGGCCGCCGGTTCCTGCAACGGGTCAAAGACGAAGTCCACGCCCGCGCGTTCCCAATCCCAGCCGCAAAAACTCGAATCGACTACGCCAGCCTTGGTGGCGACGCCGGCTACATCGGAGCCGCCGGTTGTGCTCGCCAACGATTCACCGGCAAGACACCGTCGGGATCTGGAACCAGTACGTCGGCTTATGCCTGCTGAGGGAAGGCAAGAAACTGTGTAACCGGTTCCTCACTCTGTCACGCCAGCAACTCGCTCACGATCTTCGCGTGCGTCACTTCGGCATCCGTCAGGCTCGCATCGCGACCCTCGTGCGGATACGTCAACGATTCGTGTTCGAGACCGAGTTGTTGCAAAAGCGTCGCGTGCAGGTCATGCACGTTGACGACCTTCTCGATCGATTCGTAACTGAAATCGTCGGTCGCTCCGTGGACGTAGCCGGCTTTGAAGCCTCCGCCAGCCAGCCACAACGAAAACGCACGGCGGTTGTGATCGCGGCCGTCAGCTCCCTGTGACACCGGCAAGCGTCCGAACTCGCCGGTCCACATCACAATTGTCTCATCGAGCAATCCGCGTTGTTTCAAGTCTTGCACCAGCGCGGCGCTCGGCTGATCGGTGCGGGAGGTCAGTCCTTTCAAACTTTCCGCGTTCTTGCTGTGTGTGTCCCACGGCTGGCCGGCCATGAAGAGTTGCACGTAGCGCACACCGCGTTCGATCAGCCGCCGAGCGATCAGGCAGCGTGTGCCGTACTCGTCGGTCGCCGGTTGCCCGATACCGTACATCGCTTTCGTCGCTTCCGTCTCTTGCGAGAGGTCGAGCACATCGGGCACGGCGACTTGCATCCGCGCGGCGGTTTCAAAGTTCGCGATGCGTGCGGCGAGTTCGCTGTTCTCTGGATGACGCTTGAGATGCGTGCGATTCAACTCGTCGAGGAACCTCAGTTGATTCTTGCGAGCCATCGGCGAGATGCCATCGGGCGTTTGCAAATTCAGCACCGGCGACTTGCCCGAACGAAACACCGTCCCTTGATAGACCGCCGGCAACCAACCGCTCGTCCAGTTCTTCTCACCATCGACCGGCAGGCCGCCCGGATCGGAGAGCACAACGTATCCCGGCAGGTTTTCGTTCTCGGTGCCGAGCGCATAAATCGTCCAGGCTCCGATCGTCGGCAGCCCGGACAAAAACTTGCCGCTGTGAATCAGCCGCAATGCCGATTCGTGATCGACCGACTCGGTGCTCATCGAGCGGATCAGCGTGATGTCGTCCGCGATCCGCGCCGTGTGCGGCAACAGTTCCGACAGGACCATGCCGCTCTCGCCACACTTGCGGAAGGAATACGGAGAACCCAGGACGTTTCCGACCTGCTTGTCGAAATGCGTTTCGAGCTGCCCGGCTGGATACGGCTTTCCATGAAACTTCTGCAAAGCCGGCTTCGGATCAAAGAGGTCCATCTGGCTCGGACCGCCATGCTGAAACAGACAAATCACCGACTTGGCCGTCGGCCGCTGATTCGGGGACGTGATATCTGCTCGGAGATTTCGTGAATCCGCGAGTATCGACGCGATCGCCAAACTGCCAATCCCACCCGCCGATCGGCCGAGGAACGCGCGGCGAGTCAATTCGGAAAGGGTTGAGTCGAACGATAGCATGTCGGTCTCCCAGAACTGCAAAATCGTGGGGCCACGATACCATATCGGCCAAGCACTTCGGGAGCCTCATCATGTTCGATTCGACTCTGACTCGCCGAGATCTCTTGCGAGCCGGCACGGCCGGACTCCTTGCCTCTGCGGTTCCCATTCTCGGCCGCGTGCCGCTGTTTGCTCAAGAGCGCGGCGAGCGGCCGATGCAATCCGACGACGTGAAGATCGTCACGCCGCGCGGCCGAGTCCCCATCAGCTTCATCATCGACGATTCGACCTGCCTCGCGAACCTCGCGTATTTTGGCATCCCGCATTTCGCCGAGGTCTATCCCGACCGCTATCGCCAGGACTGGGCCAAGCTCCCCAAAGAGATTCCCGACAAGTTCGTCCGCAAGTTCGGCGAATGGTCTCGCGAGCACGGAGTCAAAGGCAAATACAGCATCGTCCCCTACCCTGCCTGCATCGGCCGCATCGACCAGAAGTTGCCCGATTGGTCGAAGCAGCAACTCGAAGAGAGCCTCAAGCTGGTCCGCGAGTTCATGACCGTCGATTGGGACATCCACCCAGAGATGGTCACGCACACGTTTGCCATCGACATCAAAACCGGCAAGCCGTATCCCGATCACACCGAAGACTTCCTGGAAAACACCGGCTTCAGCCTCGGCAAAAATGCCGACCAACTCGCCGAGTACATCGCGTACGCGCTCCGTATTCTCAAGAACGTCGGCTTGCCGTGCGAAGGAGTCACGACCCCCGGCGGCTTCGGCAATCGCGTTCGCGACGCGCTTTCACGCGGCACAATGATGGCCGTGCGGGATGTCTTCCAGGCCGAGATTCCGCATTACTTTCGGCATCTCTTCACCGGCGAGGAAAGCGTCGCACCGCGTGTCGAGTACGCCAGCGGGATCAACACCGACGATCCGAAGTGCTGTGTCTCGATCATCGGCTGCACCGGCGACTGGTTCGGCGGCTGGGACGGATTAACTCCCGGTACCGTCGATCAATTCATCACCGAAGACCTCGAAAGCGGCCGCATGGTCGATGTCATCGAACGGGGTGACGAGCCAGCCATTATGGTCTGCCACTGGCCCGGCTTGTACTACAACGGCGACGAGACCGGCTTCGCGATTTTCCAAGACGTCGTCCGCCGCCTGCACCGCCGCTACGACAATTTGCACTGGATGAAGCTCAGCGAAATCTCCCGCTACTGGGCCGCGAAAGCTCTGACTCGCATCGAACGCAAAGGGGATTCCGTCGTCCTTCGCAGCCCGTTCGCCTGCCCCGATTTCACATTCGAGATCGAACTCCCTGCCAGCGCACAGATTCACGCGAAGACCGTTGGCTCTGCGAAGTCGAGATCACACCCGATCCCGCTGAAACAAATTGTCCGCCCACTCGACCTCGCCACCGGCGAATGGGTCCACGAGGAAGATATCGCTCGCATCTGCCTGAACCTGCCGAAACGCGAAGAGGTCATCGTGTCGTGGGAGTGATTCTTGCAATTGATTGCTCACGTCCGCGCCAACTCTGCAATCGGCTTTCCGCCTTGCAGGATCGGCACGGGCCGGCCCGCGAAGTTGCGGAGTTGGACGTCTTCGGCGTCGATGCCGAGGTGGCGATACAGCGTCGCGAGGAAATCCCAAGTGGTGGCTCGGTGGTCGGTGACGTATTCGCCGCGAGCGTCGGTTGAGCCGATGATTTGGCCGCCGCGCAGGCCGCCGCCGGAGAACAGAATGCTGGTCGCGCTCGGCCAGTGATCGCGGCCGGGTTGAATCGTGCCGGTGGGAGCACTGCCGATCCCTTCGCCGGTGCTCGGTTGATAATTGATTTTCGGAGTGCGACCGAACTCGCCGGTGACGACCAGCAGCACGCGGTCAGAAAGGCCGCGCTCGTGCAAGTCGGAGATCAACGCGGCGACGGCTTGGTCGAAGAACTGACAGCGATACTTCATCGCCTCGAAGCAGTTGTGGTTGACGGCGTGATCGTCCCAATTGCCGACTCGTCCGCACAGCGCGCCGTCGCACTGCGTCGTGACGAGATCGACACCCGCCTCGACCAGTCGCCGACACATCAGCATGCGTTGGCCCCAAGTGTTTCGGCCGTAGCGGTCGCGCGTCTTCGGGTCTTCCTGAGCGATGTCGAACGCGGCCTTCGTGGCACTGCCGGTGAGCACGTTCCAGGCTTGCTCTTCAAACGTGTCGAACGCTCGCATGAGCTGCCGCTGATCGACCTCGCGACGGAACGAATCGAAATCACGTCGCAAGTCGATGCGTGATCGCAGCCGACCGACAGCATCCGGTTTGAGGCTAATGTTCGGCACCTCGAACGTCGGCAAGTTCGGATCGCCGAAGACTCCGAACGGCTCGAATGCGGGACCGAGATACGCGGCTCCGCTGTAATTCACTGGCGGTACGCCGATGTAATTTGGCAAGTCGCGCGTCGGGCTGCCTCGCAAGTGATTCGCGATCGAAAACAAATCCGGGTCGTCCGGCTTGAGCTTCAGTTCGAGCACCGGATGCCCGGTCAACAACTGATGCGTCCCCTGCTGATGGCAGAATCCCGAATGCACGACGGATCGCAGAATCGAAAACTTGTCGGCGACTCGCGTGTGCTGCGGCAACAACTCGCACAGATCGAGTCCCGGCACGTTCGACACGATCGGATTGAACGGCCCGCGATACTCCGACGGTGCTTTCGGTTTCGGGTCATAGGTTTCGATGTGACTGTGCCCGCCCGGCAGCCAGACGAGGATCAGCGCGGTCCGCTTCGCACCGTTCGATTCAGCCGCCGCCCGCTGCCGCAGCAACTCTGGCAAGGACAATGACGCGAATCCGGCGAGGCCCGCTCGAAGAAACTCGCGACGACGCAGCGGATGCGAAGAACATCGTTCAGCAGGCAGGTCATTCGAGTTCAATGCTGGCACTCCCATCAGAGGCTGACAACAGGATTCTGACACGACTCGGTCGATGCCTCAAGCCGTTTGTTCGGCAAATGGAGACGCGGTCGTTACGCTGACAGTCCTTTCCGAGTTTTCAAATTTCTTGCACGAGGTTCGTCATGTGGAGAGTCTTTGCCTGTTGGATGTTCGCGGTGGCCGTGTTGTTGACGATGGCCGGAGCGTCTGACGCTCGCGCGGATGACGATGCGATCCCGACCGCGTTGCAAGATTACGTCAGCAAGCCAGACGATTCATTTGGATGGAAGTTGATCGGCAAGTCGGAGCAGGCGCTCGGCACGATCTACGATGTCGAGTTGACCTCTCAGAAGTGGCAAGGTCTCGTCTGGAAGCACGTCTTCATGATTTACGAGCCGAAGACGTTGCGGCATCGTGAGCACGCGCTGCTGTTCATCACTGGTGGCGGGCATCTCAACAAGCCGAAGCCGGAGGAGCAGCAGATGGGGCTGATGCTGGCGACGCTGGCGGGAGCTCGCGTGGCGATGCTGCATCAGGTGCCGAATCAACCGCTGTTCGGCAATCGCGTCGAAGATGACCTCATCACCGAGACGTTGCTGAAGTATCTCGAAACTGGCGACAAAAGTTGGCCGCTGCTGTTTCCGATGGTGAAGAGCGCGGTGCGCGGCATGAACGCGGTCGAGCAGATCGGCCGAGACCAGAAATGGGATTCGCCGATCAAGTCGTTCGTCGTGACGGGAGCCTCGAAACGCGGCTGGACGACATGGCTGTCGGCCGTCGCCGACAAGCGAGTCGTCGGCATCGCGCCAATCGTGATCGACACGCTGAACTTTCAGAAGCAGATGGACTATCAACTCGAAACGTGGGGCAAATACAGCGAGCAAATCGTCGACTACGAAAGTAAAGGGTTGATCCAAAAGATGCGTGACGATCGAACCGCCCCACTGTGGAGTTGGCTCGACCCGCACACGTATCGCTCACAACTGACGTTGCCGAAGCTGATCATCAACGGCACGAACGACCGATATTGGACGGTCGATGCACTCAACAATTATTGGGACGACCTGAGCGGTCCGAAGTTCGTTCATTACGTCACGAACGCCGGACACAACTTGAAGAACTCGCAGGGTGGCCGCGAAGCGGCTTTGGCGACACTGGCCGTGTTCTTTGAGCACGTCGTTGCCAAACAACCGCTGCCAACACTCGGCTGGACGCACGCAGATGTCGATGGAATCTGCCGACTGACGATCACCTCGAAGCCCGAACCAATCTCCGTCCGATTCTGGACAGCGGGTTCGAGCACAAAGGATTTTCGAGAGTCGAAATGGGAGTCGAAGAAACTGACCGCGAAGTCCAACGGCGAATTCATCGGCGATGCCGCCAAGCCAGCCGGCGGCCACATCGCTCTGTTCGGCGACGCTCAGTTCGCAACGCCAACCGGAACCATCTTCACGTTCAGCACGCAAATACGTCGCGAGTGAACTGGACGCGGTTTCAAAACCGAAACACCAGCTCGACGCGCCAGCGAGTGGTGAACCCGACCCGATGATTGCGAATCGCCTGTCCCGACCACTCGCGGCGCGTCGTGCTGGTTTAAAAACGGCAGCTACGGAGCGGCGAGCGTCTTCTTCCAATCGGTGTAGAGGCTGCTTTCGCGATAGCGGCTGAACGAGCGGCCGGCTCCGACGATCAGAAATTGCATCCCGGTCTTCGTGCCGGAGAGAGCCAGTTCGGACTGCGAGCCGAGCGCGAACTCCGTGGCACGCATGCGATGACTGGACGATTTATTCGGGCGTTGCCCTTCAAACACGATCTTCTTGGCCGTCGAGGTTTTGTCGTCGGTCCCCCAGAACTTCGCGAAGCTCTTGGGATCGATGACGCTGGCGACTGGGCGACCGCTGGCACCAACCCATTTGGAGACTGCGTAAATGTTGTCGCCGCCGGACCAAGAACGATTCTTGTTGGAGTTCTCGACGACCAGAAACGCTTGGCCGATTCCATCGGTCTTGATCAGGCAGCCCTCGGCGGTGACCGCAATCGTCGTCGTCACGGACGGAGCGTGGACGACGTTCGTCCCCTGCAACGTGCAGTTCCGCAGCGTCAACTTCGTGTCCGCCTCTTTCGCCGAAGCGTGCTTCACAACGGAGAGACACTGATCGCTGAACAGCAGCGAGTTCTCGACTTCGACCTCTTGAGTACCGTTCGCCGCGATCTCAACGGCGGCTCGGCCACCTCCGACCAGGCAGTTCTTCAGGCGAACCTGCGCTGCGGCGGTGATTTCGATCAGCGCGGCACCCTTGCGGCCCTCTTCGGTGATCGTGCAATTCAGTATCCGTACCGAGCCACCGGCCACTCGCAGCACCGTCCACGCGACGTTTGAGCCAATCTCCGGTGGATCGAATTCAAACTTCAGCCCCTCGAACGTCACGGTCGCTCCCGAGGTCTTCAACATGTACCGAGCGTCCAGGTCTTTGTCCGGACGCGATCGCACGCCGCGCGCATCAAACCCGACGTCGTAGACGAACGTCGGCAGATAACCGTGTCCTGCTTCGATCGTCAGATCCTTGTCGAGCGAAACGTGCGGCATCTTGAACGGCCCGTCCCCTTCGATTCGCAACGTCTCCCCCGGCTGAGCAGCCTTGATCGCTTCGCCCAGCGTCGCGAACCGCGGCTTGTCGGCTCGGCCACTAAGCACGAACGCCTTCTCCGGTTCCCCTTCCAGCAGCCGCGAGATGTCGCTGCCGAGATTAGCCTTCCGCAAAAACAAGATTGCAAACGACGTTTGCGACAGACCTTTGTCGTTGTGAGCCTCCGGCCACGAGCCGTCCGCTTGCTGTGTCTTGATGAGAATGTCGGCCCCCTTCGCAAACCAATCGACGCCACCGATTTTCTCCTGACCGAGCAGCACGCCCAGCCGTTCGATCGTCCACAAGAAGTACCGCGCTTGATCGCCCCCTTGCACGAATTCACCCGCTTTCGCGAGTCCCTTCGCGAAGATCGGGTCTTTCAGCAGCGTGGACCCTTCGTCCGATTTTTCGGCGACTTCCGGCGGCGAGTCTTTCTTGTCTTCAGGCTTCTCCTCTTTTTTCTTGTCCTCTTTCTTGGTGGAACCGCTCGTCGATTTCTTGGAACCACTGGACGTGGACTTCGACTTGTCATCGCCGCCGAGTTCACGCTGTTCGAGTTCCTTGCGGAGCTTGTTGGCTCGCGCGACTGTCAGCGAGAACAGTCCGGCGAACGTCATGGCCGATCCGGAGGGATTCATCGCCGATTTGTTCTCGCCCGCGTTGGCGACCGCTGACGTGTACGGCCAACCGCCGTCGCTGTTCTGAGTCGTCTTGAATCGCCGAGCCACCGCCGCCATCGGCTGGTCGATGTCCATGCCCGTCCGCGAAGCCGTCCACAAACCGAGCACCGCGAATTGCGTGCAACTGTTGTCGCCAACACCTTCCGGAGCCTTCGGCCGCGATTCGGGATTCGTCAAACTCAACGACGTCACCTTGGCCGGGCAGGTGTAGCTCCAGCCGCCGCCGATGTTCTGTCCCGCGATCAGCCGCGCACCGAGATCGCGAATCGCTTGCTTGTTGCCGTACTCATCCAACCGCGACAACAGCACGATCGCCAGCGCGATGTCGTACGTCGAACCGAGATCCTTCGTGCTCTTTCGAACGTACCGGTGCCCCTTGTCGATCACCGGGTCTGACTGCGGCACGCCGTTTTCCAGCAACGCCAGCGTGCAGAGCGCAGTGATCCCCACCTCGTGGCCGGCGAATTCCCAACTCCCCTCGTCGAGCTGCTTCGACTTGAGAAACTCGACCCCCTTCAGCCGTGCCTGAGTGACTTGTGATTCGTTCGGCGCGGAAGCCTGCGACCAACCAAGCACCGGCCACAGTGCGACGATCAAACAGGCGGAGCTAACGATTCGCGTCACCATGGTTGAGCCTCAGTTTGGAAAGAGGGAATTCGGAATTCTTTCAATACCTCGGCAAGCCGGGTTCAATCTCGACCGCCCACTGGTCGATCCCGCCCGCCATACTTTGAGCCTTGGAAAATCCTTGCTGACGCAGCCAATTGGCGACACGCAGACTACGACCGCCGTGATGGCAATGAATGACGATGTCGTCCTCGCGATGCGACTCCAATTCGGCAAGCCGATTCTGAATCTCGCTCATCGGCAGCAGCTTGGCCTGCTGGATGGAAACCGTCTGATGCTCGTTCGGCTCGCGGCAATCGAGAAACACAAACTTGTCCGCAGCCAACAGCCGAGCCTTCACCTGAGCACATGTGACTTCGACAGGCACCATGGTTTGTGGAGCAGACATCTTGGAACTACACCTTTCTAAATTCTGATTCGCGGTTGAGTCCGACTTTTCGACGGTCAATCGCGTCGGATTGTAGAATGACCAAGCCGGTTCAGGGAACGAGGCCGCTGAAAACCACAAACTCCTGCGGCTTGCTTGAAACTCCACAGCCAGCCGTTACCGTTGCGGCAATTTGCGCGCGACATTTTGCGCCAAGGGAGTATTTTTGAGGTTCGCCCCGACAGATTTGAGGACGTCTCCGTGCCGCGACGAAATGACATTCACAAGATTCTGATCATTGGCTCTGGCCCGATCGTCATCGGGCAGGCGTGCGAGTTCGATTATTCGGGGACGCAAGCGTGCAAGGCTCTGCGTGAAGAGGGCTATGAAGTCGTGCTGGTCAACTCGAATCCAGCGACCATCATGACCGATCCGGAGACCGCCGACCGGACGTACGTCGAACCGATCACTTGGGAATACGTCGCCAAGATCATCGAGCGTGAACGCCCCGATGCGATTCTGCCGACGCTCGGCGGACAGACCGGCTTGAACACGGCGATGGAACTGCATCGCCGAGGCGTGCTCGAAGAATTCGATTGTGAGTTGATTGGGGCGAAGGCGGACGTCATCAAGAAGGCCGAAGAACGTGACGCCTTCAAGCAGGCGATGCTCAAGATCGGACTGGATGTGCCGCAGTCGGCAGTCGTCCACAACATGGACGAAGCTCGTGAGGCGCTCAAGCTAGTCGGCCTGCCGGCGATCATCCGTGCCAGCTTCACGCTCGGCGGGACCGGCGGCGGCATTGCGTACAACCGCGACGAGTACGAAGACAAAGTCCGCAAGGGACTCGCGCTATCCCCAGTCACCGAAGTCCTCATCGAAGAATCGGTCATCGGCTGGAAAGAGTACGAGATGGAAGTGATGCGCGACGTGGCCGACAACGTCGTCATCATCTGCTCGATCGAGAACTTCGATCCAATGGGAGTCCACACTGGCGACTCGATCACGGTCGCTCCGGCGCAGACGCTGACCGACAAGGAATACCAGCGGATGCGCGACGCGACGATCGCCTGCATGCGCGAGATTGGCGTCGAGACCGGCGGCTCGAACGTGCAGTTCGCCATCAATCCGCGCACCGGCCGCATGATCATCATCGAGATGAACCCGCGCGTGTCGCGGTCCTCGGCGCTGGCCTCGAAGGCGACCGGGTTTCCGATTGCCAAGATCGCGGCCAAGCTGGCCGTTGGGTATCGGCTCGATGAAATCCAAAACGACATCACCCGCGAGACGCTGGCCTGCTTCGAACCGACGATCGACTACGTCGTCACCAAAATCCCGCGCTGGGCGTTTGAGAAATTCCCGGATGCCGACTCGACGCTGACCATTCAAATGAAGTCGGTCGGCGAGACAATGGCCATCGGCCGCACGTTCAAAGAGTCGCTGCAAAAGGCGCTTCGCGGTTTGGAGACCGGCCACTTTGGACTTGGTGGCGGCAAGAAGGATTTGTGGGGCACCGACCAGCAACCGAGCGTCGATCAAATCGAGTCGATGCTGTCGCGGCCAAACGCCGAGCGAATTTACTTCATCCGCTACGCCTTCAAGGCAGGGATGTCGGTCCAGCAGATTTTCGAGTTGACGCACATCGACCCGTGGTTCCTGAATCACATTCGCGAGTTGCTCGAAATCGAGACCGAGATTCGTGCCGTCACGCGCCTCGAAGCGGCCGACGCAGCGCTGATTTGGAAAGCAAAACAAGCAGGCTTCTCGGATCAGCAACTCGCCTGCTGGTGGGATGTCGCCGAGATGGACGTTCGCCGTTATCGCAAACGGCTAGGCATCGAAGCGACGTTCAAGCAGGTCGATACCTGTGCCGCCGAGTTTCCCGCATTCACGCCGTATTACTACTCGACCTACGAATCCGAAGACGAAACGCCGGCGAAGCAGCCGGGCAAGAAGCGAATCATGATTCTCGGCGGCGGTCCGAACCGCATCGGACAGGGGATTGAGTTCGATTACTGCTGCTGTCATGCCAGCTTCGCGCTGCGGGAACTCGGCATCGAGTCGATCATGGTCAACTCGAATCCAGAAACGGTCAGCACCGACTACGACACGTCCGACCTGCTGTTCTTCGAGCCACTGACGACCGAAGACGTGCTCAACATCTGCGACCGGATGAATCCCGACGGCGTGATCGTGCAGTTCGGCGGACAGACGCCGCTCAACTTGGCGAAGGGGCTGGAGGCGGCCGGAGTGAAGATCATCGGCACGTCGCCGGACATGATCGACGCGGCCGAGGACCGCAAGCGATTCCAAGTCATCCT